>CAZYIH010000159.1:0-6776 GCA_964646915.1 uncultured Planctomycetaceae bacterium
CGAATCGGACAGGGTCTCGAGCCGGTCATTCGCCCGTTGGGGTTCGACTGGAAACTCGGGACCGCCATGATCGGCGCCCTGGCGGCCAAGGAAATCTTCGTGGCGCAGTTGGGCATCGTGTATTCGGTCGCCGACGAGGATGAAGGCTCTGCCGCTGACTCGCTGCGGGGCAAGCTGCGCAAAAACTACACCGCGCTGCAGGCGTTCTGCGTGATGCTCTTCTGCCTGACCAGCGCCCCGTGCGTAGCCACCATCGCCGCCACGCGCCAGGAGTCAGGTCGATGGAGCTGGGCCCTGCTGCAGTTGGGGGGGCTGACCGCCCTGGCGTATTTCAGCACGCTGATCGTCTACCAGGTGGGTCGGCTGCTGGTCTGAGGCGCGATCCACGAAGCGGTCGGGAGGCTTTCGGCCCGAACGTGTCTCCAGCAGCGCAGCCGACGGCCTGCATGGGGAAACGTCGAGGGGTCTTTGCCGCTATTCGGCGGTCTGTTCGGACATGCCGGGATTGATCGCTTCGATGGTGTACTCGCCTTCGACGCCGCCAAGCTTCAGCGTGGCGGTGTCGCCCACCTTCAGACCCATCAGCGCCTGTGCCAGCGGCGTCTTGTAGCTGAAGATGCGGGCGTCGACGTTGGTTTCCCACGGACCCATGAACGTCAGGTCCACCGGCTCGCCGCCTTCAACGGGGCGGACCGTCACGCGTGAGCCGATGCCCACCGAGTCGGTCGGGATGTCCCGAGGTTCGATGATGCGCGCCCGGGCCAGGTCGTCCTGGAGGTTGGCAACCTGCCCCAGCAGGCGGCGGCGTTCCTCGATGGCGTACTGCCATTCGCCGTTCTCGCTGAGGTCGCCCAGATCGGCGGCGGCACCGATGGCCCTGGAATTGGCTGGGATGCGCACGTCGGTAAGCTCCTTGAGCTCGGCCTCTTTCCTGTGCAGCGACTCCTCGGTGAGGTAGACGGCCGATTCGTCCAGCCAGGGCTCGACCTTCTCTTTGAGGAAGAGCTTGTAGTATTTCTCGCGGACCAGTTGAAGCAGTTGCTCGCGGGAGGAGGTGCTCAGGCCCGGCGAACGCTCGATCCGCCGCTTGATGGTTCGCGCGACGGCTTCGTCCATCTGCTCCAGGGCTTCCAGGAAGCGCGAGCAGTTGGTCTCGGTCAGCGCGTTGCGGATCTTCTGGCAGGCGTCGCGGCGGAAGTCGTTGTCCACGGCGTGCTCGCGATGGAGTTCCTGCATCGCGGCAAGGAAGCGGCTGAGCAGGTCCAGCGCTTCGGGGGCGGTGGATACATCCGTTTGCGGGCCCTTCCACAACCAAAGGCAGATTTCCAGATTATCGGCCACGTCCAGAATGCATTCGGCGGCGGCCTTCTTGATGGCGTCCTCGCGATCGGCCTTTCGGAGGCGCTGGGCGATGGCGTCCAACTGCGAGGCGGGCATGAGCATGAGGAGCTGCTCGAACTGGTCGGCGGCGTCTTCCCGCTGGTCCAGGGCTTTCATCGCAGCGGGCCAAAGGTCGCTGTTGGGCATGTTTGCAACGGCGGGGGCGGGGTTGGAACGCTTGGTGAGGATATCCGCCCCGCGGGGGTAGTCGCCCTCGGGCAGCGTCAGGCCCATTTCCTCGGCGGCATCCAGCGCGAGGGCGGCCGTCAGTGCATCGCCCGGGCGACTGGCGCGGTATTCGTCCGCCATTCGTGCGAGCGTTTCGAGGATGTTGGTCGCAAAGCTCTCCTCGACCGGTACGCAGCGCTGCCGGGCCTCGCGAACGTAGGTGCGAAGGAGCCCGAAATACTCCTCGGGCAGGATCGCCTCGCCGACGGCGGGGGCGAGTTCTTCCTCCAGCGTGCGCCCGCCGGGGTGATATTCCACAACCGCAGGGCGACCTTCCACCGTGAGCACGTCGGATTTCTTGATGGCCGTCCGCGCCCGTCCCCACCACGAGGACCACTTTTTGGGGGGCATGAACGTCTCGACCAGCAGTTCCTTCAGTTGTGGCTGAGCGATGCTGCCTCCCTTGGCCAGGCAAATGCCCCGCAGGGCGGCTTCGGGGTCTTTCTGCAGGAGCGTCTGGAAGCCTTCGCGGTCGAATCGACTGATGACGCGGAAGTCTTCCGGGTCGGCAGGGTCGTATTCATCGGCAAGCAGCTTGCACTCAAGCGAGCTTTCGCGGTTTCGATGGTCGACCAGGTCGAATTCCTGGAGGACGTCATTGAAGCCCGTGACGCGCCAGGCGTCGTCGTCGTGGCGGTTGACCACATACGAACCGGGTTTGATCGCCAGAGCGGTCTCCAGCGTCTGAACGGCCCGGCGGGGCGACTGGTTGCCCTCCAGCCCGGCGGCGTCCATGATCGTATCGAAGTGCTCGTGGTCGCCGTGGACCTTGCGGTACACCTCGGCCGTCGCCGAGCGAACTTCCTCCTCGCCGGACAGCGCCGGCAGGATGACCTTGACGACCTCCAGCGCCTCTTCGGGTTCGAGAGACTCGATGCGGTCTTCCAGCAGCGTCCAGCCAAGAGTGTCAGCCAACTCGCTCATTTTGGAGCGGTTCAGCAGGTCCAGCACCTCGCGCATCTGCGCGACAGGCTGATTGGCGTCCATCGCCACCAGCCAGGCACTTTCGATGGTATTGGTCGATCCGGCGTGGATCCATTGCTTGTACTCTTTGATGTTCATCGTCGCTCCTTGCCCCCGATGCCCTTTGGGGGATCGGACACTATAGCATGACCGACCAGAGCGACCAAGCGCATGTTGCGCAAAAGCGCCTGCCCGTTTCGGCGCCGGGGAGGACGATGAGCGAGGCTGCTCAAAAGACGTTCTGTCCGTAGACTGCACGGATGGCCGGCCGCCGAATCGGCTACACTGGAGCACATGAGCAATGTTCGAGTGACCCGCGAGACGATGGACCGGCTTTACCGGCGCTATACGCGCGCGGAGTTCCTGTCTCCCGATCCACTGGAACTGGTCGCCCCGTACCGCCACGTGCGGGACCGCGAGGTGGTCGGCCTGGTGGTCTCGGCGCTGTCCCATGGGCGCGTCGGGCAGATCCTCAACAGCGCCCGCCGCGTGTTGGACGTCCTGGGCGAACATCCCGCTGCCCTGCTGGCCGACAGCACACCGGGGGAGTTGCGGGCCCGGTTCGAGGCGTTCAAACACCGCTTCAATACCGGCAGACAGGTGGCTGACATGCTGCTGGGGGCCCGCCGACTGGTGTGGCTGTTCGGCTCGCTCGAAGCGTGTTTTGCCGGGGGCGTGGGCGAACAGGACGAGACACTCGCGCCGGGTCTGGCGCGTTTCGTGGATCTGCTGGACCCCCGCAGCCGATGCGGCCACCTCCTGCCACGGCCGCAGAAGGGCAGCGCCTGCAAGCGATTGTGGCTGTGGCTGCGATGGATGATTCGGAGTGATGCAATTGATCCGGGCGGGTGGAACCCCGCCTGGCGGGGCAGGCTCATCGTGCCGCTGGACACCCACATGCATGGAATGGGGCAGACTCTGGGCCTGACCTCCCGCCGGTCGGCCGACGCGAAAACGGCGATCGAGATCACCCGCTCGCTGCGACGCTTCGACCCGGGCGATCCGGTGAAGTACGATTTTGCCCTCACGCGGCTGGGGATTCACCCGGATGTGGATCCGACGACGGAACTGGCCCGTTTGTGTAAGAAGGAAAGGTAAGCTCCATGGATATTGTCTGGAATGTCGCTGTCGATTTCTGGGACGTGCTGCTGGAAATGTCCCCGTACCTGCTGTTCGGGTTTCTGGTGGCCGGCGCGCTGAGCGTGCTGGTGCGCCCGGCCTGGGTCGAGAAACACCTCGGCGGGCGGGGCTTCTGGAACGTCTCGAAGGCTTCGCTGATGGGCATTCCGCTGCCCCTGTGCTCGTGCGGGGTCATTCCCGTGGCGGCGTCACTGCGGCGACATGGGGCGGGCAAAGGTCCGACCACGTCATTTCTGATTTCCACTCCGCAGACCGGTGTGGACAGCATCTTCGTGACGTTCAGCTTGCTGGGCCCGGTCGCGGCGATATTTCGGCCGTTGGCTGCGCTGGTGTGCGGGCTCATCGGCGGATCGGCTGTGGCACTGAGCACCGAAGAAGACAACTCCGACGCCGACGTCGAGCACATGCAGGAGGGAGTTGCCTGCACCGACGCCTGCTGCGTGGATGGCCAAGCAGAGCACCCCTGGATCCGCGGGCTGCGATACGGGTTCGTGACGCTGCCGGCCGACATCGGCAAGGCCCTGCTGGTGGGGCTGGTGATCGCGGCACTGATCTCCGCGCTGGTTCCGCAGGAGCAGTTGATCCGTGTCGTGGGCGGCGGGATCCTGGGCATGCTCGTGATGATGGTCCTGGGCGTTCCGATGTATGTCTGCGCGACGGCGTCGGTTCCGATCGCCGCTGCCCTGGTGAGCAAGGGCGTCGAACCCGGCGCGGCGATGGTCTTTCTCATGACGGGACCTGCCACAAACGCTGCCACCATCGCGACACTGTGGCGGACCATGGGAAGGAAGACCGCAATCATTTATCTGCTTTCGGTCGGGCTGACTGCCTTGGCTGCCGGGATGGTGCTGAACTGGATTTTCCATTCGACGGGCATGAAGCCCGCCCCTCCCATGGGTGAGATGATGCCCCTCTGGCTGAAGCTGGGCTCGACCATCCTGCTGATCGCGGTGCTGACCCATGCGATCCTGCGGCCGAGATTGACCGGCTGGCTGACACAGCGCCGATCGCAGCAGGAACGCTGGAACGAACCGACCTCACCGGAAGATCTCGCCGAGAGGCTGGCGGGCGAAGGACCCAACGGCGACGCCTGGCGGCTGAGAATCGAGGGGATGCACTGTTCGCACTGTGCCGACGCGGTGAAGCGGGCCCTGCAGGAGGTCGCCGGTGTGCGCGACGCCTCCGCCGACGCCAACAAGGGACGGGCCGACGTCACCGGTGAAGGCATCAAGCCGGATCGTCTCCGGGAGGCGGTCGAATCGCTCGGCTACGACGTAAAGGGCATCGCCGTCCGGGCGTAGGCATACCCATTCACGACGGCCGACAGGGCTTGTGCCTCATGTGACGATGTTTCTGTCCGGTGGGGGTTGCAATCCGCCTCGCCCATGGGAGAATTGCTGATCTTGAGGTTCCTTTTTCGGGCAGGGTGTTTCCATGAGCAGTGAGATGACAGGACGAGAGAGGGTTCGCCGGGCGATCGCCTGCGAACCGACGGATCGGATTGCGTGGGTTCCTTTTGTGGGCTGTCACGCCGGGTCGCTTCTGGGCGTCTCGGCGAGGGAGTTTCTGCGCGACGAGGAGAAGATCGTCGCCGGTGTGCAGAAGGCGATCGACCTCTATCAGCCGGACGGGGTTCCGGTGGTGTTCGACCTGCAGGTGGAGGCTGAGGCGCTGGGCTGTGAGATCGCCTGGTCGGACGACAATCCGCCCATGGTGTCGGGCCATCCGCTGCAGAGCGACGTGAAGCTGGAGGACCTCGACATTCCGTCGCTGTCCGACGGACGGATCGGCGTCTGTCTCTCTGCCACCCGTCGCCTGCGGGCCGCCAACCCGGACGTGGCGCTTTACGGCCTCATTACCGGCCCGTTCACCCTGGCGCTGCATCTGCTGGGCACGAACATCTTCCTGGAGATGACCGACGACCCCACCGGTGTGGGTCGGCTGATGGAGTACGCCTCGCGCGTGGCCAAAACGATGGCTGAGGCGTATATCGACGCCGGCGCCGACGTCATTGCCCTGGTGGATCCGATGACCAGCCAGATCGGGCCCGACCAGTTCCGCCAGTTCGTCAGCCCGCACGTGAAGGGCATCTTCGACCACATCCGCCAGGCGGGCTCGGCGGGGTCGTTCTTCGTCTGTGGACACGCCCAGCAGAACATCGAGGCGATGTGCGAGACCGGCCCGGACAACATCTCGATCGACGAAAACATCCCGCTGCAGTTCGTCCGCGACGTGTGCCTGCCTCGGGGGATCAGCTTCGGCGGCAACATGCAACTGACCACGGTGCTCCTGCTGGGCAGCGAGTCCGACGCGATGCGAAACGCCCTGGAGTGCATGGAGATCGGCGGGGAGAAAGGCTTCCTGCTGGCCCCCGGGTGCGACCTGCCCTACGCCACGCCGCCGGAGAACCTCCAGGCCGTCGGCAAGCTCGTGCGCGACCCGTACCAGCGCGAGGTGGTCGAGGCGATGGCGAAGGACGCGTCCGATCAGCCCCTGCTGGACATGAGCGAGTACGGCCAGAGCGACAAGGTAATTGTCGATGTCATTACGCTGGATTCAGAGGGTTGCGCCCCCTGTCAGTACATGGTCGAGAGCGTTCGGGCGATCAGCCCGCAGTTCGAGGGCATCGTCGAGTGGCGCGAGCATAAGATCAAATACCGCGAGTCGCTGGTGTTCATGACGTCGCTGATGGTGCGGAACATCCCGACGATCTGTATCGACGGGAAGATTACCTTCGTCTCGCGGATTCCCTCGCGAGACGAACTGATCGAGGCGATCCAGCACCGGATCTTCGAGAAGCTGCGCATCAAGATCCAGCGGCGTCGGGCGTCGCTGATGGTGCTCGGGGCCGACAGCGACGAGTCGCGTAAGGTCCTGGAGACGGCCCGGCAGGCGGTGACGGAACTGGGCGTGGACGTGGAAGTCACCGCCGTCACCGACGAGGAGCGGATCCGCAGCTACGGCGTGACCCCCGCCCAGACCCCCGCGGTGCTCGTGGCGAAATATCAGGTCAAAGCGACCTGCACCACGCCCGAACCAGCCATCATGAAAGAATGGATCAAGGA
>CAZYIH010000160.1:0-6737 GCA_964646915.1 uncultured Planctomycetaceae bacterium
TGCTCTACCTGGCGGTGGGGCTGGTCGCCTGTGCATTGTTCAGCCTGGTGGCTGCGGTGTTTCTGGCGTTCATCGCGGAGCTGGTCACCAAGGTCCCGCTCGGTTTTGGCAGGGCCTACCCTGCGTCGCTGCTGGCCAGCACAGCCAGCCTCTTCTACGCGATACTTGCGTCATGGGTGGAGACACTCGTCGCCGATGTGCCGCGGTACTCGGCGCTGGGAAGCTGGGTTGTGTTCACCCTTCTGATCACGCCGGGCATTTACGACGTGTTCATCCGCAAGCCGGTGTCGGGCGCATCGTTCGGGTACGCTCGGGCCCTTCTGATCCTGGCGTTATCGTACCTGTGGCTGCAGGGTTACGTATGGGTGTGATCCTGCAGCAGCCGTAGAAGGGCTGGCGAACCGCCGGGTCTTCAGACAGCCCCCTGCGTTTGGTGAGTTGGCTGATTTGCTGCAGATACTCGCGGCGAAAGAGCCTGCGAACAGGTTGTCTACAGATTCTCGTCCTCATCCAGCGCGTTGGAGCTCTGCTGGAGACGGTCAGCCACTCGAAACACTGGCGCGATGAGCGCTGGAAGCCCCATCCTGCTGGTCATGTTCTGCAAGAACTCCCTCCAGTATGGCCATGCGTTGTATAGTCCGTTGACCGCCCCAAAAGATTCGATGTCATCTTCTGTCAATTCGTGTGCGTCAGGGTGTTCGTACTGCAGTTCAAAAGCAGCCCCGACCTTCACCTCGCTGCCCCCCTTCTCTTCAGTTCCCTTTGCGGCCATGCCGAACTGAGCGATAATGCGGAAACCTTCTTCTTGGGTCATGGCCTCAGTCGATACGGTGTAGTTTACCGAAAGAGGAAACTCGACCTCAGTCGGATCCCAGGCCGCGTCGACGGACAGGATACGGATGTCCTTGAGCCTTACCTTCTCTGCCACCTTTGCCGACAGGTCATAGGACACCAAGTGCTCTCCATTTTCTGTTGTCTCTTCTTCGTTTCGTGGCATTGGTCAACTCGCGATTCTGAAGTCTGATTCTGGCTTACTTCCCCCCATGGGAAGATCACTGAGGTCTCCTTGGGCTCCTTGGTTACCATAGGCGCCGCCGCGGGAAACCCAAGTGTTGTTCTTCGCCCGAAAGGGAGCTCCGGAGAACACGTCCTGAACAGGCTTACGGCTTCGGAGTCGCTGTGGCTCCCGTATGTCAACCTTCAGTGAATGTCCAAGCTCGAACAGAATGTCTGAGATCTTCCGGATGGTCATGTTGCGCGTACCGTCCAAGGTTTGGGTGACATTGGACTTACTGGTCCCGAGTCTTTCGGCCAGTTCACTTCGGCTTACTCCTTGATCTTCCATGATCCCGCAAATCAGTTCAGTCACATCCATGATGGCTATCTCTTGCTCCACAAGCCGTGCGAAATCGCGGTCTTCGCAGAACTCTTCCATCATGTCTTTCGCCATTACGTGTCTCCTGTGCGTGGTGCTCTGACAGTGCCCGCTTTGCGGACATGGGTACAACTACTTGTTACGAGACTTGTCTTCTTTCATGATTCTTTCACCTTTATCCAGCTCTTCTTGCCGCCATCTTCGCTCCTGCTTCTTGAACCCATGGGTCAAAACCCAGCAGCTGCCGTCTTGGTAGCAGGGTACTCGGTACTGGCTCCGCTTGAATGCATAAACATCACCCCGCTCCTTCTTGAACTTCCTTGGGTCTCTCACTTCCCCCGTGCGAGCCATATTCTTGAAAAGTGCAACCAACCGCGCACTCTCCTTTGGGTCTTTCTTTTTGAGATTCCGTATCCAATTGTCGGCAGGGCTTTTACCATTTTTAGTCACAGCGCAGACAATCATGCAGCATGATCCTTTGTACACAATGGGCCTGCCTTTATTGTCGACACTGCCGGCCATGCTCTTAACGTATATGTTAACTTTCTCGTTCCGGCAAGCTCAAAATCCAGAAAACATGCTCAAGAGCCTCGGCCAACCGTCTTCCAGGTGCAGCTTCAATGCCGTACGATGTTGCAATGCCACAACTGACCAACCAACAGCGTGTGGAGGCGATGGCGGACGTGCCGTTGTTTGCCGCGATGGATGCCGACCAGCGGCGGGCGTGGCTGGACCGTTGTCTCGTGCGGTGCTACCCGGCCGGTGCGAACATCATCAGCCCCTGCGAGCAGGCCGACCGCTTTTTCGCCATTCTGGCCGGGCGGGTGAAGGTCTTCCAGCTCTCGGCGGAGGGCGACGAGCAGATCTTCCATCTTTACGGGCTCGGGGCGACGTTCGCCGAGGCGGCGATGTTCACCGGCGGGCGGTTCCCTGCTTTCGCCCAAGCCGTCGAGCCGGCAGAGCTGCTGATCATCACCCGCGCGGAGCTCACCCGGGTCATCGCGGCCGACCCCGAGGCGGCGATGCATCTGCTGGCGGGGCTCTCAGCCAAGCTGCGGGAGTTCAATACGCTCATCGAGGATCTATCGCTCAAGGAGGTCCCGGCCCGTCTGGCCCGCGTGCTGGGTGAGCTGGGCGACGACGCTGCCGGCAGAACGTTCCGCCTGCCGATGACCAAGCGTCAGCTGGCGGCGCTGCTGGGCACCACGCCCGAGACGCTCAGCCGATCATTGGCGTCGCTGCGGAAGCTCGGGGCCATCGCGGTCGACGGCAGAGACATCACCGTTCTCGATTCCGACGCCCTGGCGGACGCAGCCGACCTGTAGACGACCCCTGTTGTCACCCCGGCCTGCATCTCTCGGCGGCGAAGCTGGCTTGCCGCGGGGTAGCCGAGTATGCTTACAGGAGACGATCAATCGAAACGCAGAAAGGTGAGGCAGCGATGGAACACAGGCAACTCGGCAGCAGCGACGTACAGGTAACCCCCATCACGCTCGGCGCGTGGGCCATCGGCGGCTGGATGTGGGGCGGCCAGGAGACCCAAGACGCTCTGGACGCGATTCACACGTCCATCGACATGGGCGTGGACACCATCGACACCGCGGCCGTCTACGGCTTTGGGCGCAGCGAGGAGCTGGTCGGCAAGGCCATCGAGGGCAAACGCGACGGCCTGACGATTCTCACGAAGTTCGGCCTGCGGTGGGATCGTCCCGGCGAGGGTGAGAAGGCCTTCGAGACCGAGGACCTCGACGGCAATCCCATGACGCTCTATCGCAACTCCAAACCCGACAGCGTGGTCGAAGAGTGCGAGCGGAGTCTCAAGCGGCTGGGCGTGGACGTCATTGACGTCTACCAGGTCCATTGGCCCGACGCCACCACGCCGATCGAGGACACGTTCGAAGCCGTCGCGAAGCTCATCAAGCAGGGCAAGGTGCGGGCGGCCGGCGCGAGCAACTACTCGCCCGAGCAGCTCGAGAAGGCCCGTTCCGTCGTACCTCTGGCGTCGGATCAGCCGCCCTACAGCATGGTCAATCGCGACATCGAGGACGATGTCCTGCCCTACTGCCGCGAGAATGACATTGGCGTGGTGTGCTACAGCCCGCTGCAGCGAGGCCTGCTGACCGGCAAGATCACCACCGATTACGAGTTCGACGAGGGCGACCACCGCAAAGGCAGCAAATACTTCCAGGCCGAGAACGTCAAGCGGGTCAACGCGTTTCTGGACAAGATCAAGCCGATCGCCGAGGAGCACGACGCGACGCTGGCGCAGCTGGTGATCAACTGGACCACCCGCCAGCCCGGCATTACGGCGGCCCTGGTGGGCGCGAGGAACACCAAACAGGCCACCGAAAACGCCCAGGCGTTGGGCTTCACGCTGAGCGACGACGAGCTGGCGACGATCAACGGCTATCTCGACGAGCTGCAGCTGGACGTGTAAGGCGAATGCGGCGCGGCTATTGGAGGTCGAAAAGGGAGTTGTCCTCGGGGCTGAACCAGCCGAGACCTTGCTTGGCGGCTTCGTCGGCAGACAGACGGCTGTGCGTGCTGTAGGAGAACGAGAACTGCAGCTGTCGGGAGCTGACGTGGCCGTCCATCCAAGCGACGTTAGCCTTGCCGAGGTGGCGGAAATGCACGGTCGGATTGGGTCGCGAGTTGCTTGGAGGTCCACCTGCCTGAAGCTGCCAGAACGGCGGTTCGCAGAAGGAATATGCGATCTTCCGGCGGCTGTCGCCGACTTCTTCGGCGTACGCTGTGTCGGTGAACATGATGGTCTCAGCGGGCACGCGAACGTCACTGGCGGCGGCGCTGTGGAGGAAGGCCTCTGCGGCGGCACCGTATCGGTCAGTTCGGGCGCCTACGTAGCTGGCGTTGTAGCCATATCCGCCACAGCCTGCTTCGAAGGCGGCACTCTGTCCGGCAGTTTCCAGGGCGTCGGTAAAGCTGGGACATTGTTTGATACCGTTGCTTCCCAACTGAGGCCGCATCGGACCTTCCTGGGGGTCAAACACTTCGTTGATTTCGTCTCGCTCGCCATGCCATCGCTTGAGGTTGTCGCCCCACATGTCCTTCGCGGCAAGCACATAATGGCTGTCGTTTTCTTCGGCATAGATGGAATTGGCCACCGCCAGGCCTCGGAGGTTGGTGCTGCATACCGCTTTCCGGGCCAACTGCCGGGCCTTCGATAGGCTGGGCAGGAGGATCGAGACCAGCAGCGCGATGATCGCAATGACGATCAGCAGTTCGACCAATGTGAAACCACATTGTTTTGACGTCGTTGTCATGACCTTGGGAAGACACCCACGGGAGGCCGGCACCATTCGTGCCGACCTCCCGGCAGGGTGTTCCATTCTACGAGTTCGAGCGTTTTCTGCGGATTATGGCGCCAAGCCCACCGATCGTGAGCAATACGAGCGTCGCCGGTTCGGGGATCTGGTGGATCACGCCGACGGCGTCGAGATCGAATCCGGAGGAGCCGAAGGGTGTCGACCAAGGGTCATTGACCTTGTTTCCCAAAGCATCGTATGTGGCGTAATTATCGTCAATGCTGCCGACGACGTCCACGATGCGAACGTGTGTGATCGCATCGACGTCGAGCAATTCCGAGGCGCCACGCAGTTCCTCCAGGTCAAAGGGCGTTCCCTGCCCCTGGCGATACTTGCCGGCGAAGTTATGGATTTGGGTCGGATCCAGTGCTCCAAACCCATCGACCTGTGTTTCTGTCTGGGTCAGGGAGACCGCATCGAAGCGCTCGAAGTTTTCGCCATCCGAACTGACTTCCACGAATGCCAGTTCCAGAAAGGTGTCGCTGAAGCTGTTCTCATAGACGACGAAGTCGAATCCTTCGCCGTTGGTGATGGCATAGTCGAATGTCAGCACGGCCGACCCGCCGTCACCCAGACTTACGACATCAGTGGAACTCCCCGACGCCTTACCCACGGCATTGTCCGCGATACCATAGAAAGCGTTTCCGAGCTCGGGATTGCCGATGTCCATCGGGCCCCGTTGTACGGTAGCGCCTGTCGCCCAGGTGACGATACGATCATCGTCTTTGTGAATCGCTGTCGAGCCCTCCTGACCCGCTGCCGGGGCATACGTCTGCGCAGTGGTCAGGGAATCCATGGCAAAATACGAGGGGGTGTTCATGCCGTAGTCCCCGTTGTCACTGCTGGACATGGAAAACTCGACCGATTTGACCTTGCCAAGCGTGCCAAAATTCACAGGACGCCAGGTATCGACGATGTAATCCTTTGAATTATCGCTGTAGCGATAGTCGGCCAAGTAGATATCTCTCGTGCCCGTGACATTGCCCCCGGCATCGCGTCCGGTTGCGGTCACTTTCAGCCAGTCCGGGTCGTCGCCGCTGTCTCCACCGAACTTCTTGGAAAAGCTGTCTCCGTCTCGCATACTCAGCCCGGTGTATGTCGTGTTGGTGAGGTAGGCGCTTTGGACGATTTGTTCGGAGTCCAGGGTGATCGTGCAGCTTCCTACATAGGCGATTCCATAGTTGCTGCCAGTGTGTGCCTCCCCCGTGATCGCCGAGTACTGATTGCCATACCCGGGAGTCGTGGCGTCGGTCATGTTCGAGTAAGACCAACCCTCCCAAGAGTACAATCCCCCCTCCCAGGAGGTATAGGTATTGTTATATGTGATGTTGCCGCTGGTGAATCCTCCGCTGTCGTCACTGCCGTTCCAATAGCTTTCCTCCCCGAGTGTCAAATCGTCGAAATCCGAACTCCCAGCCGAGGCCGACACGGCCGCGACCAACACACACAACACAACCATCCACATCCGTTCCATCCTCTTCATGTTTTTGCCTCCCAGGCAAACGAGCCCATCATCCTTCTCGGCAGGAGCCCGGGCGTAAGGCATCTTGGCCGATCAGCCTGGGGGAGTTCGACAACGGGTCCGTGGAACGAGTCGGCGGAGCGCAGAGAAAGACGCCGAGTCGCGAACGTCGCAGCGGACCAGCCATGAAAAAACCCCGCCATCGCGTAGCGCGGCAGGGTCGTCATGACAGCAGCGTCATACAACCAGCCTCGTTCGCGAAGGCGTCTTCAGGCTGGCTGCAGGCAGGTCTTCTGGCTCCCGGGTGCATCCGGCGGGTTCATCTCTCCGCCGGAAACCATCCGCTGCGCCTTCCCATCGGAACCACACGTCCCGATAGTGGCATTGTGCAGCGGTCGTCACCGGTTACAGCGGCGCGTCCGCGGCCGATTTTCACGGCCTTCCCTGTTTCGGCCCCCGTGGGGGCACCTGCAACGCGAAGAAGTCTACACCAAATGGGTCGGCACGTCAAGAGAGTATGTCGGACTTTGCAGGGCGTGACCTATCCAGGCCCGTGGCGTGTGGGCGAGAGGGAGCG
>CAZYIH010000161.1:0-6717 GCA_964646915.1 uncultured Planctomycetaceae bacterium
GGGGCAAACCGTCAGGCCTCGGTGGTTTGCACGACGCGGACGTCGTCGCCGAAGGTCTGCAGGAAGTCCAGGCGGTTGGCGGGCATCGTGCCTTCGATGCAGGCGGTCGCCTGGTCGTAGGTCTGCTCGTCGACGTTGGCGTGCTGGGCGATGTACTGCATGAGTTTGCCGTTGCCGCAGTTGGCCCGCAGCGTGACGCGCACCTGCGTGCCCTCACAGCGACGGGTGACCTCGGCGATCAGGGCATCGGCCCCGGTGCCGGTGGCGGCAGAGACGAACATTGCGTCGGGATACTTGCTCACCAGCACGGTCCGCACGGCAGGGTCCACGATGCGGTCGGCCTTGTTGAGCACCAGGAGCTTCTGGGCGTGGTCCACTTCCAGCTCGTCCAGCACGCCGTTGACCGCGGTGATCTCCTCGTCCACCCGCTGGTGGGACGCGTCGGCTACGTGGATCAGCAGGTCGGCGTAAATCGCCTCTTCCAGCGTCGCCCGGAAGCTGGCTACCAGGTGGTGGGGCAGGTCGCGCACGAAGCCCACCGTGTCACTGAGCAGCACGTCCCGCCCGACCGGAACGTTCCACCGGCGGGTTCGCGTCTCGAGTGTGGCGAAGAGCTTGTCGGCTACGTACGTCTCGGCCCCGGTCAGCAGGTTCATCAGCGTGCTCTTGCCCGCGTTGGTATAGCCCACCAGGCAGACGCCGAAGACGTCCTGTCGGCTGTTCACCTCGCGGAGCTTGCGCCGGTCGATCGCGTCGATCTGGTTTTTCAGATGCGTTACGCGTTTCTGCACCAGTCGGCGGTCGGTCTCGATCTGCGTCTCGCCGGGACCTCGCGTGCCCATCCCACCGGCGGCAGCGCCGGCGGCCCCGCCGGCGATGCGGTCCAGGTGCGACCACATGTGACGCAGGCGCGGGTAGGTGTATTCCAGCTGCGCCAGCTCCACCTGCAGGCGCGAGGCGTGGGTCCGCGCGTGGGCCGCGAAGATATCCAGAATCAGCTCGCTGCGATCGAGAATCTTGCGGCGGGTGGCCACTTCCAAATCGCGGATCTGCCCGGGCGAGAGATCGTTGTCGAAGATGACGGTGTCCACGTCGTTCATCTCGCAGCGCTGGGCGATTTCCTCGGCCTTGCCGCTTCCGACGTAGAGCCCCGGATGAGGCTTGTTGCGCTTGGCGACCATCTCGTCGACCACGTCGCCCCCGGCGGTCCGCACCAGCGCGCGGAGCTCCCCGAGCGGATCGTTCGGGTCGGCGTTCGAGTTGGGCAACAGTACGCTTACCAGCAGCGCTCGCTCGCGCTGCACCTCCAGTGACGTTCGTATCGGTTCTGCCATATTGGTGTTGATCAATCTCCTTGAAGGGGTTCGGTCCTGCATTATACCGCGCGTTTGTGAAACCCGCAGCAAAAGCCAAGGTTTTGTCCCCGGCCGGGCAAATGGGCCTGCCCGGGCCGCTGAGCTTGCGGGCGGGGTGCGGGTGTTCTATGATTCTCCCACCGTGAGCACCAGCGACAAACCACAATCCGAAACGCCGGCGATGCGGCAGTACCGGCAGTTCAAGGAGCAGTACCCCGAGTACATCCTGCTGTTCCGCATGGGCGATTTCTACGAGATGTTTCACGAGGACGCCAAGATCGCCGCCCGCGAGCTGGGGCTCGCCCTGACCTCCCGCTCCAAGGGCCCTGCCGCGATCCCGCTGGCGGGCATCCCGTACCATGCCCTGGATGGTTACATGCGTCGGCTGATCCGCGCGGGCCATCGGGTGGCGGTCTGCGAGCAGATCCAGGACCCCGCCGAGGCGAAAGGCGTCGTCGAGCGCGACGTGGTTCGCCTGGTGACGCCGGGGACCCTCACCGAGGAAGAGCTCCTCGAACAGCGCGAGGGCAATTACCTCGCCGCCGTCTTTTCGCCCTCGCCCCGAGGCCGGGGGAAGACCGACGATCAACCGCAGGCGGGAATCGCCTGGGTGGAGCTTTCCAGCGGATCGTTCTGGACGATGGTGGTTCCGTCGTCTCACGCCCTGGACGAGCTGGTGCGGATCGCGCCGGCGGAGGTGCTCCTGGCGGAGGGCTCGGAGCAGGACAATCCCGAGTGGCGTTCGGCGCTGAAACAGTGCACATCGGCCGTCGCCACAGGCAGGCCGCCGTGGGTGTTCGACGCCGACGCCGCCACCGAAACGCTCAAGGGCCACTTCCAGGCCGCCACGCTGGAAGGGTTCGGAATCAGCGACTGGGATCCGTCGGTCTCGGCGGCAGGGGCGCTGGTGGAGTATCTCCGCGAGACGCAGAAAACCGCACTGGCGCACATCCACACGATGCGTCGTTTCGACCGCTCCGACCACATGGTGATCGACGGCAACACGCTGCGCTGCCTCGAAGTTCATCGCACCCTGCGGGGCCAGCGCCGGGAGGGTTCGCTGCTGGCGAGCATCGACCGCACGAAGACCGGCATGGGGGCACGTCTGCTGGAGCGCTGGCTGACGTTCCCGCTGACGGGCTACTCAGCCATCGTCGCCCGCCAGGACGCCCTCGAAGAACTGCTGGACAACCGATCTGTCCTGGAAGCAATCCGCGAGGTGTTGGGCGAGGTCGCACAGATCGACCGGATCGCCGCGAATATCGCGATGGCCCGCGTTCGACCTCGGGAGCTGGTCGCGCTGGGTCAGACCCTCGCCCTGTTGCCGACGCTGATCGATGCCCTGGGCCCGCTGAAATCGGACCTGCTGAGCCACTGGGGCCCGCAACTGTCGGGGCTGGAGGAGGCAGCCGACCTGATCGGTCGATCGATCGACCCGGACTGCCCCAACGTGCTGCGCGACGGCGGGGTGATCGCCGGGGGGTTCTCCGAGGCGCTGGATCGTCTCCGGGCGGTGGGCTCGGACGGGCAGAGCTGGCTGGCCGAGTACCAGGCCGCCCAGGCCGAGCGCGTCGGCGTGCCGAATCTCAAGGTGGGCTTCAATAAGGTGTTCGGTTACTACATCGAGGTCACGCACGCCCACAGCGACAAGGTCCCCGGCGAGTACGTCCGCAAGCAGACGCTCAAGAACGCCGAGCGGTACATCACCGACGAACTCAAGCAGTACGAGACGGAGGTGCTCACAGCCGAGGAGCGATCCCGCACGCTGGAGGCTGCGTTGTACGAGGAAGTGCGGGTGGCTTTGTGTGAGTATGTCCCCGCCCTGCAGGCGGCGGCGGAGGCGCTGAGCAATCTCGACGTGCTCACCGGGCTGGCGCAGCTGGCGCTGGAGCGGGGCTACCGCCGCCCGACGGTGACGCAGGACAACGTCCTGGAGATCATCGGCGGAAAGCACCCGGTGCTGGCGGAAATGCTCGGAGAGGAGTTTGTCGCCAACGACGTCGAGATGGGCGCCACCGACAACCGCCTGCTGATGATCACCGGCCCGAACATGTCCGGCAAGAGCACCTACATCCGCCAGACGGCGCTGCTGGTGCTGCTGGCGCAGACGGGCAGCTTCATTCCGGCTGAGTCGGCCATCGTCGGCCTGACCGATCGGATTTTCACGCGAGTGGGGGCGGCCGACGAGCTGGCACGCGGGCTTTCGACGTTCATGCTCGAGATGGTCGAGACCGCCAACATCCTCAACAACGCCACCTCCCGCAGCCTGGTGATTCTCGATGAGGTCGGCCGGGGGACCAGCACGTCCGACGGGCTCTCGCTGGCGTGGGCCATCTGCGAGCACCTGGCCCTTCGCCTGCGGTGCCGGGCCCTGTTCGCCACCCACTACCACGAATTGACCGAGCTGGAAACGCTGCTGGACGGGACCACGAATCTCAACGTAGCCGTCCGGGAGTGGGCCGACGAGGTGGTCTTTCTGCACAAGATCGTCCGCGGCGGGACCGACCGCAGCTACGGCGTGCACGTGGCCCGCCTGGCCGGCGTACCGAAGGAAGTCATCGAGCGGGCAAGGGCGATCCTCCCGCAGATCCAGGCACACCTCGCCGAGAACCTGGACATGCCCGAACTGGCTGAGCGTGCCCGCAAAGCCGCTGAGCAGATGCAACTGTTCGCCGACCCCGCCTCCCGCGCAGCGAGGGAGATCAAGGACGCCGACCTCGACTCGATGACGCCCCTGCAGGCGCTGGACCTGCTGCGCAGGATCAAGTCCGAGCTGTAACTGCCCCTCCCGGCGCAATTCCGACCAAACCGGCAGGTTACTCCGCCCGTAATTCGCGCCAAAACCGGGGTTCCCTTGGTTAAGCAGGCCTTCCACCGGTCAGGTCAGCGAATCGCCGGCAGCATCGAGCAAGTCGCATCCGGCCTCGGGCAGTCGGCGCAAAAAGAAAGCCTCCACGCTGTGCCGGGACGGTGGATGTAAGAACCCAAACTTTCAAAGTGGGCAGGGCGTGACAGGCCGTAGCCCGTCAACTTCCTTCCCTAGTCGGGTCTTATCGGTTCTTTTGCATCGTAGCCGTCTTAACGAACACTGCAGAGGCTTCTATGGTGTCCTATTCTACACCTGCTTCATCGGTCTGCCAAGGGGATGTCTTGAGGCGTTGTGGTTCGATTCCGGGCAAGACCAGTCTGGACGGAACCTTGCCCGTGTTGGAAAAAAGTCCGGCCTCGCGTCACTGCCCGCCGTCAGGTCCGCAACTGGGCGGAGAGCTTCTCCCGGGCGGCCTGGAGGACCTCCTCGACCTGTCCGTCGACGTCTTCGCTGCGGAGCGTTCCTTCCGGCGAGCGGTAGGTCAGCGTGATCGTCACCGACTTTTTGCCCTTGGGCACGGGTTTCCCGCGATACGTGGTGACATACTCGAACGTCTCTCGCATCGGCTGATCGACGGCTTCGATCGCGGCGGCCATCTCGCTCCAGGTAAGCTGCTCGTCCACCACCAGCGAGAGGTCTCGTTGTACGGGCGGGAACTTCGCCACCGGCTGATAGGTTCGTGTCAGGTCCGCGGTGTCGGCGAGGGTTTCCAGTTTCAGCCAGCCGACGGTGACGGGTTTCTCCAGGCCGTAATGGCTTTGCACGTCGGGCGAGATCCGCCCGATCGCTCCCAGTGCCTTACCGTCCAGCGACAGCGAGGCTGCCGCTTCGCCCGCCAGGCCTGCCACGTCGCCCGGTGAGACCGTCAACGTCGCATCCGGGGCCAGGGCGTCGACCATCGCCTCGGCGACGCCACGCAGATCGCGGACGTCGCCGTGGGTGACCATCGTCAGTTCGTGGTGCTCCTCGCAAAGCCTCTCGCCCTCACCGGCGGGGAAGACAGCCGCCATTTCCCACAGGTCCACCGACGCAGCCGAGGCGTCCTGGTTGACCTTGCACGCCCGCAGCAGGTTGCACGCCAGGGTCGGGCGAAGCGCGTTGTGCGTGCGGCGGACGTTGGGGTCCACGCGGACCAGATCGTCGTGGCCGAAGAGCTTCGCCTCGTCATCCTGCACGAACGCCAGCGTCAGTGCCTCGTCGAACCCCGCCGCCTGCATGACCTCGCCCACGCGCCGCCGGAGCCGGTGGGCCCTTCCTTCGGCGACGACGTGATGGGTCACCTTCCCGCCCACGGGGATCTGGTCGTAGCCGACCAGCCGGGCGACTTCCTCGATGAGGTCGACCTCGCGGCGAAGGTCCGCCCGGTGTGGCGGGATGCGGCACGTGATGCGGCCGTCCAGCAGCTCGGGCGCCAACCCCAGCCCGTCGAGAATTTCCACCTGCAGTTCCGCCGGCGTGACGATGCCCAGCAGCTTATCGCAGCGGTCGGTTCGCAGCGTGACGATGGGAGCCTCGTAGGGCTTCTCCCATACGTCCACGATGCCCTCGGCCAGCTCACCGCCGGCCACATCCAGGATCAGCTGGCAGGCACGCAGGCTGGCTTCGTCGACGGCGACCGGGTCCACGCCGCGCTCGAAGCGGTAGTTGCTCTCCGAGAGAATGCCCAG
The DNA here is from genome assembly GCA_964646915.1 of uncultured Planctomycetaceae bacterium. Classification (GTDB taxonomy): domain Bacteria; phylum Planctomycetota; class Phycisphaerae; order SM23-33; family SM23-33; genus CAZFPT01. The sequence goes on from CAZYIH010000161.1 coordinate 5,892, forward strand.
CTTCCGCGAGGTATGTCGCGTGGTGAGCGGGTCGAATTGGGCGCTTTCCAGCAGGATGTTCGTCGTGCCCTCTGCGACCTCCGTGTCCAGCCCGCCCATGACCCCGGCGATGGCGACGGGTTTCTCGGCGTCGGCGATCACGAGCATGGACTCATCGAGGGTGCAGGTGGTCTGGTCGATGCTCACCATCGTCTCGCCCTTGGCGGCGCGACGCACGACGATGCGGTGTTCGGCGAGCTTGTCGTAGTCGAAACTGTGCAGCGGCTGGGAGTATTCCAGCAGCACGAAGTTGGTGACGTCGACGATATTGTTCACGCTCCGAAGCCCGACCGCTTCGAGGTAGTCCACCAGCCAACTCGGGCTGGGACCGACCTTCACGTTGCGAATGACCCGGGCGGTGTATCGCGGGCACAGGGCGGGCTCTTCGACGGTGACGGCTGTCAGCTCGTTCACGTCGCCGGCGGTCGGCAGGTCCGGAATCTCGGGTTTTCGGAACTCGTTTCCAAGGGCGGTCGCCAGCTCCCGCGCGACGCCGAGGTGCCCCAGCCAATCGGGGCGATTGGAGGTCACTTCCAGGTCGAAAACGATGTCGTTGTCGCTCTCCTCGATGCCCTCGCAGTTGAGCCCGATGCGCGTGAACAACTCGCCCAGTTCATCGGCGGGCATCGCGACGTCGACGTAATCCGTCAGCCAGTTCAGTGAGATATTCATGGGTTCGCCTTTCATCGAATCGGCCCGGCGGCGCACAATCGAAGCTCCCCGGGCGGTTCGGACTGCACATCCTACCGGGCCTCGCGAAGGTGTCAAAGCGCTTTTGCCGACAGGC
>CAZYIH010000162.1:0-6708 GCA_964646915.1 uncultured Planctomycetaceae bacterium
CCCAGCATTCCACCTGCCACGCCAGTTGACGCCGAAACCGCGGGACATTTGGCGCCATACGCTCTATAATCCCAGCCATCGGTACTGACGGGAGGATGCGAAACGATGATCGTGGCGGGAATCGACGAGGCAGGTCTTGGCCCGGTGCTGGGTCCGCTGGTGGTGTCGTCGGCGGTTTTCTCCGTGCCCGACGGCCAGGAGGATCAGCCGTTGTGGCGGCTGCTCGCGTCGGCCGTCGCCCGCAAACCATCGCGCACCAAGGCCACCATCGCCATCGCCGACAGCAAGAAGCTCTACTCCCGCCAGAGCAAGGCGGGCATCACCCACCTCGAGCGCGGCGTACTTGCCGCCGTCAACGCCAATGGAGGGCAATGCGGTACGTTCCGGCAGTTGCTGGAGCACGTCGCGCCGACCTCCCTTTCGCACGCCGACGGGTATCCGTGGTATCGGGGGTTGGACCTGCCCCTTCCGCTGGCGATCGGATCGGCCGAGCCTGCCCTGGCGGGAAACGCGTTGCGCGTGGCGATGCGGGATGCTCGCATCGAGTTGCTGGAACTCTCGGCAGAGCCGATTCTCGTGGGTGAGTACAACCGCATGACCGGGGCCACCGGCAACAAGTCCGTCACGCTGATGTCCGTGGCGGCCAGGCTGCTGGGGCGGATCTGGTCGGCCCTGCGCCGAGGGCGGGCGCGCGTCCTGGTGGACCGTCACGGGGGTCGATCGCACTACCTTCGGCCGTTGCAGCAGATTTTCCCGGGCTGCTCGATGAAGATTCTTACCGAGAGCGACACCCACAGCGCGTATCGCATCACCGACGGGGGCAAGGAGATGGAGGTGCATTTCCTGGTCGGGGGAGACGAAAGTGAGCTGCCGATCGCCCTGGCGTCGATGACGAGCAAATACCTTCGCGAATTATTCATGCACCGTTTCAACGCGTGGTGGGGCGAGTATATTCCGCAGATCGCCCCCACAGCCGGCTATCATACGGATGGAAACCGCTTTTTTGAGCAGATTCTGCCCGTGATTCATCGCGAAGGACTCGCCGAAGAGATCATCTATCGGTGCCGATAAACTGATTCCGTTCAACGCGCATTACCTCAATGGCCGAATAGAGGTACAACAGAGACATTGACCCGCTGCAGCCTGAGCGATACGCTGGAGCGGTCTTGGAAAGGAATCACTGCCATGGCAATCCAGAATTGGTCCGACGAGATCACGGTCGTGGAGCTCGGGGACGATCCTCAGTTCACGGACGAACTGACTACGCTGATGGACAATCTCGAACAGAAGCCCGTCGACGTGGTGCTCAACTTCGGAGCCGTCAGCTTCATCAACAGCTCGGACGTCTCACAGTTGCTGCGTCTGCGGAAGCTGATGAGCAGCAAAAACCGCAAGCTCGTGCTCTGTGACGTGAACACACAGGTCTGGGGCGTGTTCCTGGTGACCGGGCTGGACAAGATCTTCGAGTTCACCAACGACATCGCCACCGCCCTGGCGACGCTGCAGTTGGCCGACACCGACGAAGAAATCGGCCGTTAAGCCCGCTTCCGCGCGCCGGCATCAGCCACTCGTCTGAGCCGGCCGGCTGGGCGTGCTGCCTCCCGCAGACATGCCAAGCTCGTCCGGGGGACCTCGGTTCTGACCGTTCCTTGATGCACGCCGCGCCGCGAACCTCCGCTGCGCAGCTGCCGGGGCGATCGCCCGATTTGGCGATTCGCGCCACCACCCCGAAAAGGCCACACCCTAACCCACTTCTAGATAAGCCCTTACAATCCATAGGCTGTCGATGTCTTGTTCGCCCAGGTCCGGGAACGTATAATCCACGTTTCTATACCCATGGCGAAAAAGCGCACTACAACCGGCGGGAAATCCCGCAAGGGCAAGTCGCCCTCGAAGAAGGCAGCCGCCAAGGTCCCCTCGCGCGCCGAGCAGGCCCGCGAGATCGCCATCGTCGGGGCCCGCGAGCACAACCTTCGCAGCGTGAACGTGAAGATCCCGCGCGATCAGCTCGTGGTGGTCACCGGCCTGTCGGGCTCGGGCAAGAGCTCCCTGGCGTTTGACACGATCTACGCCGAGGGGCAGCGCAAGTACGTCGAATCTCTCTCTGCCTACGCCAGGCAGTTCCTCGAACAGCTCGCCAAGCCCGACGTCGAACATATCGACGGGCTGCCCCCCACCGTCGCCATCGAGCAGCGGGCCGGGGTGGCCAATCCGCGATCGACCGTCGCGACGACCACCGAGATTTACGACTACCTCAGGCTGCTGTTCGCCCGCGTGGGCACGCCGCATTGCTGGGTGTGTGGCCGACCGATTACCTCCCAGACCGTCAGCCAGATCGTGGACACCATCCTGGAGCTGCCCGAGGGAACGCGGTTCATGGTGCTCGCCCCGGTCGTTCGCGGCCAGAAGGGCCAGCACAAGGAACTGCTCTCGCACGTGCAGCGGGAGGGTTACGTCCGCGTGCGCGTCGACGGGACCGTCCACGACCTCAAAGAGCTGCCCGAGCTGGAGAAGAACAAGGTCCACACCATCGACGTGGTCGTGGACCGCCTGATCCTCAAAGACACGGTCCGCATCCGCCTCTCCGACAGCGTCCAGACCGCCCTGGAGTTGGCCGACGGGCTGATGACCGTCACGTACGAACCTGCCGACGAAACCAGCCGAGAGAAGACCCGCGCCACCGGCAACAACGGCGGAAACCCGTTTGGTCACTGGGTGGATCAGGTCTACTCAGCGACCTACGCCTGCCCCGAGCACCCCGAGGCCAACCTGCCCGAGCTGGCGCCGCGGATGTTCAGCTTCAACTCGCCCTACGGTGCGTGCGATTCCTGCGACGGGCTGGGCACGATCCTCGAGTTCGACCCGGAGCTGGTCGTCCCCGACCAGACGCAGACGCTCACCGGCGGCGCGATCGACGCCTGGCGCCACGGCGGCCGGCGGATGAACATCTACTACAACCGCCAGATCCGCAAGTTCTGCCGGCAGTACGACGTCTCGCCCAACGAGCCCTACAAGGACCTGCCCAAGAACGTCAAGGACAAGCTCCTCCACGGCGACAAGTCCAGTAAGTGGGAAGGCGTCCTGCCGAACCTGCAACGTCGCTGGGAGAACACCGACAGCGAATTCGTAAAATCGCGGCTGCACGGGTACCTCTCCGAGCACGCCTGCCGCTCCTGCGGCGGGGCGAGGCTCAAGGCGTCGTCGCTGGCGGTACGCATCGGCGAGCGGAACATTTCCGACATCACCGCGATGTCCATCGACGAGGCGTTGGCGTGGCTCGATGGGCTGGAGCTGGACGCCGAACAGACGCAGATCGCGGACATGATCCTGCGCGAGATCCGCCATCGGCTGCGCTTCCTTGCCGACGTGGGGCTCAATTACATCACCCTCTCGCGGACCTCGGCGACGCTTTCGGGCGGCGAGGCGCAGCGAATCCGCCTGGCCACCCAGGTCGGCAGCGGGCTGGTGGGCGTCTGCTACGTACTGGACGAACCCACCATCGGCCTGCATCAACGGGACAACGAACGGCTGATCCGCACGCTGCAGCATCTGCGGGACATGGGCAACACGGTGCTGGTGGTCGAGCACGACGAAGACACAATCCGCGCCGCCGACGAGGTCATCGACATGGGCCCCGGCGCCGGACGCCACGGCGGGCGTATCATCGCGCAAGGCTCCATCCGCGAGATCCTCACCAGCGAAGAGTCCGTCACGGGCAAGTACCTCAGCGGTCGGCTGAACATCGAAACACCCACCGAGCGCCGCAAGGTCAGCCGCAGGAAGTGCCTCGAGCTGAAAGGCTGCCGCGAGCACAACCTCAAGGACGTCGACGTCAAGTTCCCCCTCGGCGGGCTCATCTGCGTCACGGGCGTGTCGGGCTCGGGCAAGAGCACGCTGGTCAACCAGACGCTGCTGCGCGTGATGAAACGTCGGCTGTACACGTCGCGCGAGAGGCCCGGCGAGTACGACAAAATCCTCGGCGTCCGGCGCATCGACAAGGTCATCGAGATCGACCAGTCGCCCATCGGCAAGACACCGCGGTCCAACCCGGCCACCTATACCGGCGTGTTCGACCAGATCCGCTCGCTGTTCGCCAAAACGCGCGAAGCGAAGATCCGTGGCTACAAACCGGGGCGTTTCAGCTTCAACGTCAAAGGAGGTCGATGCGAAGCCTGCCAGGGCCAGGGCACCAAGCGCATCGAGATGCACTTCCTCCCGGACGTTTACGTGACCTGCCAGGAATGCGGCGGCGCGCGGTACAACCGCGAGACACTCGAAGTACGCTACAAGGGCAAGACCATCGCCGACGTGCTGAAGATGCGCATCGAGGAGGCGCTGAGCTTCTTCGACAGCTTCAAGAAGACCCGGCAACTGCTCAAGGCGCTCTCGGACGTCGGGCTGGGGTACGTCGAACTCGGTCAGAGTTCCACCACGCTCTCCGGCGGCGAGGCGCAGCGCGTCAAACTCGCCAGCGAACTGGGCAAAACCGCCACCGGCCATACGCTCTATCTGCTCGACGAGCCCACGACGGGGCTGCACTTCGCGGACATCCACAATCTGCTCAACGTGCTCAATCGCCTCGCGGACATGGGCAATACGATCGTCGTCATCGAGCACAACCTCGACGTCATCAAGTCGGCCGACTGGATCATCGACCTGGGTCCCGAGGGCGGTGAAGGTGGCGGCCGACTCATTGCCGAGGGCACGCCCGAACAGGTCGCCAGGAACCCCGACTCCTACACGGGCGAGTTCCTCAAGATGCACATGCGCCGCGACGCCGCACGGGCTACAGGAGACGACGAATGACCACCGACCCCACACACCAACCCGCCGATCGCCCCGCCCGCGAACATCTTGCCCAACTGTTGGCCGATCAACCCCTGGCGGTGCTGGCGACCCACCACGACGGACAACCGTACTGCAACCTGGTGGCCGTCCTGGGCTGTGAGGACCTCGACTGGCTGGCGTTTGCCACACCGCGGAACACCCGCAAGTACCGCAACCTGTTGGCCGATCCGCGCGTCTCATTGATGCTGGACGACCGCCGCAGGCTCAGCGAGGGCGTCGAAGCCGTCACCGCCGCCACCGCCATGGGCACCGCCGCAGAACCCCCGTCCGACGAACGGGCCGACCTGATCGAGAAGTACATCCGGCACCACCCCACGCTGGAGGCCTTCGTCCGCTCGGAAGACGCCGCCCTGCTGAAGGTGCACGTGCACCGCTGGGTGGTCGTCGACCGATTTCAACACGTGGTGGAGTTCTCGCCCGGCCGGTAGGACCGGCGAACCGCCATTTTAGGAGCAATGATGAGCTTTGACATCCGCGAGCACGGCGCCACGCCCGGCGAGACATCCGTCAATACTTCCGCCATCCAGGCCGCCATCGACGCCGCCGGACAAACCGGCGGCCGAGTGACCGTCCCACCGGGGCTGTGGCGGACCGGCACCATCGAGCTGCGATCCAACGTGGAACTCCACGTCGCCGCCGGGGCAACACTCATGGGCACCGGCGACGTGTCCGACTACCCCGAGAGCTTCCCCGAAGACAAGGTCCAGACGCGTCGGCCGTTCACGCGACGACTGATCTACGCCAACCACTGCCGAAACGTCGCCATCACCGGCCGAGGCACCATCGATGGCAACCATGGCTGCGTGGACGACCTGCCCCAGGGCGAGATCCAACCGCTGAACCTGCACTTCGTGGGCTGCCACGGCGTGGCTGTGCGCGACGTTCAGCTCAAGCATTCCGGCACGTGGATGCAGCAGTACTTCCGCTGCGAGGAGGTTCACATTTCCGGCATTCGCGTGTGGAACCACAACCGCCGCACCAACGACGGGCTGGACATCGACGGCAGCTGCGAGGTGCGCATCAGCGATTGCGACATCGACAGCCGAGACGACGCACTGGTCTTCAAAAACACCGGGCCATACCCCTGCCGCAACATCACCGTCACCAACTGCCGCCTCCGCTCGAACTGTCATGGCATCAAGTTCGGCACCGAGAGCATCGCCGGCTTCGAGAACATCACGATCTCCAACTGCGTCATCAGCCCCTCACGCCACCCCGAGCCGATGCCCGGCTTCCCCGAGGGCCGACCTGTCATCACCGGCTGCGCCCTGGAATGCACCGACGGCGGAACGATGCGTGCCATCCACATCGACGGACTGATCGTCGAGCGGGTCTTCGCGCCGATCTTCATCAAACTCGGCGACCGCTGGGACCGCCGCCTGCCGGACGACAACCCCGACCACGGCTGCCTCGAAGACATCACCATCCGAAACGTCACCGCCCGCCAGGCCGGGCCGTTTTCCTGCTCCATCACCGGCTATCCGGGCCATCCGGTCCGCCGCGTGCACGTCGAGAACGTCCGCATCGAACATCGCGGCGGGGTGGAGGCCGACGCCGTCCTCGATGAGGTGCCCGAGAACAGCGGCGCCTATCCGGAGATGAACATGCTCGGGAACAAGAAGGGCAAGCACCTGCCCAGCTACGGGTTCTTCGTCCGCCACGTCGACGGGCTGACCATGCGGGACGTGGACATCCGCCTGCTGGGCGAAGACGCCCGTCGGCCGATCGTGTCCGAGGACATCTCCAACGCGATTTTCGAGAACGTCACCGGCGTGTAAAGGCACCTACTTTTCAGACGGGCCGATCAGGATTCTGCTCAACAGCGTCGCCTGGCCGTTACGCCCAGAACTTCTCGGGCGG
>CAZYIH010000163.1:0-6637 GCA_964646915.1 uncultured Planctomycetaceae bacterium
TTCGCCGCTTCGCCACAAAGCGGGAAAATCTGCCGAGATCGCGGCTGACGGGTGCCCGGGCCAGAGAGATTGGCCGGGCACAAGTGCCCGACCTCCCAGTGAAGGTCGCTCCGTTACAAAGCCGGGGAATCTCTAACGGAATCGCGGCTGCCGGTAGCCGGGGAGGGTCTGGGGGGCCTTGGCTGGGGTGAAAACGGCGTCGTCCCAGCGGAGCATCGTGAGGTGCTCGGTGAACTCCCCTGCCGCACCATCCACCGGCAGGCCCGTCGCCTCCTGCAGGAGATATCGCGGCAGGTCGGCACCGGCGGCGATGGACAGCGGAACGCCCCCGCCGAACCGCGGGTTGATTTCAAAACACCGCGCGGGGCCGGTCGACTTCCCGGCCGGGTCGCAGGGCCTGCGGAACTGCAGGCAGACGGCGCCCCAAAGCCCGGGCATCGCCTCGACGATGCGGCGGGTCTCGGCCAACAGTTCCTCGTCACGGACGGTCACGGCGTTCTGGACCTCGCCGCTTCGCACGTCCAGCCGTTGGCGGGGAACGATGGCTTTGACGGCTCCGCCGCGGGTTCGATAGACGTCGACGGTGAACTCCTGTCCGTCGATGCACTCCTGCACCAGCAGCGCCTGGCCGAATTGCTCGACGTGGCGGTCGAGCTGGGCGGGGGTTTCGATGCGGGCGGCGCCGATGCTGCTGGATCCGCTGAGCGGTTTGACGAAACACGGGTAGAACGGGTCGGCCCGGAAGGACGCCAGCGATTCGCTGCGGATGGGGGTGGCGCCGGCTTGTTTCAGCCAGTCGGCCGACCGGGCCTTGTCGCGGCAGATGGCGACCGCCTCAGGCGAGGAGATCATCGTCAGACAGCCCCCTTGGGCGAGTTCGTCGCGATGATCGGCGAGCAGCTGCAGGTCCAGGTCGGTCAGTGGGACCAGCAGGCCGACGTCGTGAGCGGTGATGGCGTCCTCGATGGCAGGCAGGTAGGCGGGCTCGTCGCAGCGAGGGACGATCAGCCCCCTCTGGGCCGACTGGAACGCCGCCGAGGCCGGCGTGACGTCGGTAACGATGCGCTCTCCGCGGATGCCCAGCTCGCGCATTGCGTTGCCGAATGCCCGGATCAGCGCCACGCGTCGGCCGCCACAGGTGAACAGGATGTTGAGCTTTGTCTCGGCGATGGGGAATGCTCCTTGCGGTGGTCAGAATCCGGGGGATTTTGCGTATCCCGCGGAGCGATGGGCGGCGGGACGTGCGTCGGGCGATTCGCTCCATCGGGCGCCCATGCACAGCAGGTATGGCAGGACCACGACGGCCGACCCGAGAGCATGGGCGATGGCGTCGGCCTTCTCGACGCCTCGATGCGAGAAGAGCATCTGCAGGCCTTCCCCGGCGACTCCCAGCGATGCGCCCAACAGGATGCCCACCAGCCCCCACCAGACGGATCGGCTGCCGATCAGCCAGGCCAGCACAGCCGTGGCGGGAATCGCCAGCAGGAAGTGTACGGTTTTGTCCGAGAGGGTCAGTTCCCGCATGATCCACCCGAGCAGGCCGTTGTTTACAGCCAGCCCGACCATCAGCAGCAGTCCTGCCAGCCAGGCGAACACCCACCAGCCGCTGCGGGCCGGCCGGGCGCGATCGGCGATGGCGGGAAGCGCGCCCCAGAGGATGCTGACGGCCACGATGACGGCGGGAAGGACCAGCCCCGCCCGCGCGAACAGGGCGGCGGTTCCGATGACCGTCGCGGCGATCCAGAGCACCGCGCCGGCCTGGCGGTCGGGTGCTTCTGCCCGGACGGCGGCAAGCATGATCACGACACACACCAGCGAGCCGGCCAGCAGCCAGAGCAGGCCGACCCATCCGACGAATCCGCCGAGGACCAGCCAGCCGCTGTCGGTGGCGGAGACGGTTTTCAGCGCCTGTTCGCCCAGTCCGAACGGGCCGGCGTGGATGGCGGGCCCCATCAGCAGTTGCGGCGGCCAGGTCAGCATACCGATCGCGCCGGCCGAGAGGAGCCCTGCCCCGACCAGAAGATATCGCCCCCGGCGGCGATGGAGCAGCAGCCCGGAGACCAGGAACACTGCCCCCGCCGGCAGCATCGCGGTGAGTACCATTGGCAGCTGCGAGGCGAGAAGCAGGACCGACTGCCCCGCCGCCACAGCGAGCCAGCCGACCCAGCTGATGCGCGTCAGCCAGGGCGATTCGACCAGGATCGGGCGATGGGGGTTCTCGTCGGCGTTGGACTCTTCGGGGGCGTCGGGCGAGCGGAACGGCCAAAGCGGCGCCAGCCACACGAACACGCCGGCCAGCCCCAGCAGCGTCATCGCCGGATGGACGGGTTGGGAGCCCGGTACGATCAGGGCGGTGTCTGCCCCGATCATCATGGCCAGCGCCAGCAGCGAGTGGAATCGCGGGGCGTCACTGATGCGGACCAGCAGGCTTTGGGAGAGCAGCACGCCCAGGGCGATCAGGGAGAGAACGGCGATGAAGGAATTGAGCATTCCTCCCGCCAGGGCCTGACTGGATTGGCCGACCTCCGTCGAGAGACTCACCAGCAGGTGGACCGCGAGAATGAGAATCGGCCCGAGCAGCGCGACGTGAAACGGGTGGCCCGGGATGCGTCGGCTGCCGGTGACGGTCTTCCACATTGTCCACAGCAGGAGGACCACGCCCATCCCTGCCGAGAGCGAACCCCATGCGCGCAGCGATGGCCACCACCATGCGAACATACTCACGATGACCAGAACCGCCAGCGACCAGCGGGCCAGTGACGCCAGCTGGCGGGCGGTGGTTCCGATCGGCTTGGCCATCCGGGGTCCTTCCGGGCGAGCGAATCATCAGGTCGGGTCGGCCTCACACAAGGCCTCACTGCCTGTTACGATATCGTCGCGGGAAGGATCGCGCCTGCAGAAAAGTGTAGAGCCCGGCGCGCTGGGGGCCAGCGGAGTTGCCGGCGCAAACGCGGAAGTGTTACTCGTCCGCAGCCACGCTGGTGACCATTTCCGGCGTCTCATTGTTGTATTCGCGAACGTTGTAGATGCAGCGGAATTTCACCATCGCCTCCGTGGGGCTGTTGGCTTCGACGGTGGCTTGTTTCCCATCGCGGCCGGCGGCGTCTTTATAACGTATTCTGAAAACCATAGTTAGACTCCTCGCTGCCAGGGGTGTGCAATCCCTGTGGCGCACGGAACATACGATCATGATCCGCGGGAGGCCAAAAACAGGTAGGATTTCAGTGCAGAAAGCCCCAGACGGCCGAGCGATTCGATGGAGGGAGGAGGTCAAAGACCTACAGATCGGCCGGGAGATCAGTTACGTTTGGCCTCGGCTTCGAGGTGCTTCAGGACGCCGCCGGCCAGGGCGTGGGCGATGGCCTGCTGGTACTTCGGCGTGGCGAGTCTTGCTCCCTCTCGCGGATTGGTGATGAATCCGGTTTCCACGAGAATGGCTGGGCAGGTGGTCTTCACGACCACGAACAGGGCCTTTCGTCGCACCGGTTGGCCATGCGCCGCGACGCCGGCGTCCTTCAGCGCTGCCGAGATGCGCAACGCCGCCCGATAGCTCGCCGATGAGGACACCGGGGCGATGTACACGTTGTACCCGTGGACGCTCGGCTTGGCGGCATCGCCGTGCACGCTGACGAACAGGTCAGGCCGACGGGCGTTGGCGAGCTTCGCGCGGGACTTGAGCGACACGGTCGAGTCGTCGTCGCGCGTGAGAATCACCGTCACCCCCGCCCCGCGGAGCAGGCGGGCCATCCGTTTGACGATCGCGAGGTTGATCCACTTCTCGCTCATCCCCGTCACCGCCGTCGCGCCGGGATCCTTGCCGCCATGGCCGGCGTCGAGCATGACGACCCCGCCGCTGGACGAAGGGGGCAGAGAGCCAACGCGGGGAGTCCCCTCATTCTTCGACGTCGGAGGCCGGCGGCGCCGGCGGTCGCGAACGACAAGGCCCGGAACCGGTTGCAGCGAGGCCCGGATGGGCTCGAGGGAAATCCGTGGGACAAACAGCGTACTGTCGGTCACCACGTAGCCGCCCACCGGTCCGACCGGTCGGCCGTTGACGTACGCCTGCCCGCCCGGGTCGCTCAGAAGGAGCACGGTATTCCGCGCGTCGCGCAGGGTGGCCGAGAAGGCTGAGACATCGGACACCTTCATGCCCAGCATGCCCGCGAGCTGGTAGACGCTCATCGTCCCCTGTGGCTGGGGAACGGTTTCGTGTTGGTAGACATTCACGGGCCTCAGCCCCGCGCATCCACCCGCAGTGAGGAGGACAAGCCCCACCAGCAGGGGCAATCCCCATCGCCGCCGGCCCGGGAATATCGTGACCGTTCGACCGATCACGAGGGCCCTCCTGCAGCGGCGACGTAAATCAGGAAAGCGATCCAGCAGATGAAGATCGCTCCCAGCAACACGAACCGCCAGCGGGGCGGGTTGATGGCCCGATCGGGGATGCCGTCAGCCGAATCGACCGGCACGGGGAGGTCCTTCGTCTCTCTGCCGTCGGATTTCTCGGACATGGGGCTCACTCCTTGAGCTCAAATTCGCCCTTGAAAGAGAACGCTTCGTCGAAGTCGTACACGTCGCGGAAGTCTTCCAGGGAGTCTTCGTCGGTCTTGCGCATGAAGCCCGCGTCGATCATCAGATAGACCATGTTGCCGAAGTCGATGGTCCGGCGGATGCCCCAGCGGCGCAGCACCGTCCGGGCAAGCATGCCCCAGCGGTCGAGCGCAACGTCGCGCAGGGCCCAGGCAAGCTCCTGCCCGCTCACGTGACGATGCGGGGACTCAAGCTCGGGGTCTTCGTTCTCCCCGAGGCCATGGGCGTCTTCGACCGCCCGGTTGAGCCCGTCATGCAGGAACGCGAAGGCCTCGGGCGCATATCGGCCGTCGTCGCGAACAACTTCTTCCATGCTTCGTGCTGGCTGATCCATAGTACTCTCATTGTAGGCGGCGACCCGTTGAGACAAAAGCCCGCCGTCCGGATGGTTGTGTGGCTATTTTTTCCGCGGGAACAGCGGGTCGATCTTCTCCGTCATCGTGCCGGCCGTCAACTGTCCCCACGCGCCGGCTTCGCTGAGGGGCTGATCCGTCGACGGGCACCCCAATGCACACAGGCCCTTTTCGCAGGTCTCGGGCATCACCGGACGCAGATACAGCAGGATGATGCGGACCGCTTCGGCGCAGGTGTACAGGATCGCCGCGAGACGCTCGCGCTGCGATTCGTCCTTGGCCAGGCGGAACGGCTCGGTGACTTCGATGAACTTGTTGGTCCGGTCGACCAGGTCCATGACGGCTTCGATGTACACGTGCAGCTGCAGCGAGTCCATCAGCTCACCGGCCCGGGCGTTAAGCGTCTCGGCGGCATCCAGAACGGGCTGGGCCTCGGGAACGGGCTTGCCCGGTTCGGGGACCGATCCGTCGAAGTACCGCCCGATCATGTTGATCGTGCGTGAAAGCAGGTTGCCTGCGCCATTGGCGAGGTCGGTGTTGTATCGCTGCTGGAACATGTCGCGCGAGAAGTCGCCGTCGGCCCCGAACGCCATTGCCCGCAGCAGGTAGTAGCGGAATGCGTCGAGGCTGTACTCGGTGCAGATCTCCTCGATGACCTCGCGGGAGATGAAATTGCCCAGCGACTTGGACATCTTCTTGCCCTCGGAGGTCCACCAGCCGTGCGCGAACACGCACTTGGGCAGCGGGATCTCCAAGGCCATCAGGATGCAAGGCCAATAGACCGCATGGAACCAGAGGATGTCCTTACCGATCAGGTGCACATCGGCGGGCCAATACTGAGCGAACGCCCCGTCGTGCTCGTCGCCCACCTCGGGGATTCCCAGTGCGTTGATGTAATTGCTCAAAGCGTCCACCCAGACGTAAACGACGTGCTCGTCGTCGTTGGGCATGGCTACGCCCCAGGGCAGCTTCTCGCGGCGGCGGGAGATGCAAAGATCCTCCACGCCCTGCTTGAGCTTGCTGAGCACCTCGTTGCGTCGGGCGGCCGGCTGAACGAACCCGGGGTTGGCCTCGATGTGCTCGATGAGCTTGGACACCCACTTGCCCAGGCGGAAGAACCAGTTGTTCTCGGAGTACTTCACCAACTCCCTGCCGCTGATCGCCGAGCGGTACTCGTTCTCGCGGGCGGTCGACTCGGTGACGTACTCCTCCTGCCCCTCGTCGTACCAGCCCTCGTAGCTGCCGAGATACACCTCGTCGCGATCGATCAGCCGACGGATCAGCTCCTGGACGCGCTTCTCGTGGCGGTCTTCGGTGGTGCGGATGAAATCGTCGTTCGTGATGTTCAACTGCTTCCAGAGGTTCTTGAAGTGGACCACCACCTGGTCGCCGAGTCTGTCCGGCGTGGTGCCCTTTTCCTGGGCGGCCTTGTAGATCTTCACGCCGTGCTCGTCGGTACCGGTGAGGAATCGCACGGGGCGCTTCTGGAGCCGATGGAACCGCGCGAGCACATCGGCGGCGATCGTCGTGTAGGCGTGCCCGATGTGCGGGACGTCGTTGACGTAGTAAATCGGTGTTGTGACGTAGTAGGGTTCGGTCATGGGTTGTCCTGCTGAGAGTGCAAACCGGACCATTCCGGGGGCAACAGTGTACCGCCCGAGGCCGGCGTTGTCATCCCTCCATCGAGCGGCGGG
>CAZYIH010000164.1:0-6617 GCA_964646915.1 uncultured Planctomycetaceae bacterium
CAACGGCGGCCGGGGGTTCCCGCCAAACGGCCGGAAGGCACCCAGCGTCAACCGGCCGGACCGGGCGGCCGTTCCCGGCCCCGACGCGCGGAGACCTCGACGGCCCCGGGAAATCGCCCTGACAGCCCGTCGCTGCTGCCGCGATCCGATCGGACCGCCTGCCGCAGCCGCTACGGCTGAACGCTTTTCTCCGGGAGCGTGAACTCGTCGCCGGTCTTCTCGATCCATTCCGCCAGACGGTCCTGGAGGCGATGGCGGACATCCCAGTAGCGCGAGTTGAACGCCAGGTTCCGCAGCTCGTAGGGATCGTCATTGAGGTTGTGCAGCATCCAGGGCTGACCCTCCAGGCAGACGTACTTCCAGCCGTCGGTGGTGACGATGCCACGCCACGGGCGATCCACGCTGTTGCCATGGCAGGTGGGCACGACGCTCTGGATGTAGGCCGAGTCGATCTCGGGAGCATCCTTGCCACCCATCGCGAAGCCGGAGAGGTCGCGGCCTTCCATCCAGTCGGGCACGTCCAGCCCGCACAGGCCCAGCGAGGTCGGAGCGTAGTCCACGTGATTCATCGGCACGTTCAGCCGCGGGCGCGCATTGTAGTGCGTCTCTCCGCGATTGATCACGCACGGCACGCGAATGGATTCCTCGTGCGGCGTCATCTTGGCGACCTGGCCGTGCGAGCCCATCATGTCCCCGTGGTCGGAGAAGAAGATCACCCACGTGTCGTCGTCGAGCCCCGCATCGCGCAGCGTTTGGCGCACCCTGCCGACGTTCCAGTCGAGGTTCTCGATCTGGGCGTAGTAGCCGGCGAGCTTGCGGCGAACGTCCCCCTGGAACAGCTCGTCCGGCGGGACGTTCGGGCGCAACTGCAGCTCGGCCGGGTTGTGCAACGCCATGTACTCCGGCGGGGCGATGTTCGGGTCGTGCGGGGGCTGAACGCTGAGCACCGCGAAGAACGGCTGATCGGCGTCGGCCTGCCCGCCCTCGCTGCGCCGGCGGATGTAGTCCACCAGCAGGTCGGTGAGGCAGTCGGTTTCGTAGTCCGGGAGGCGCTGGTGGAAGGCGTCCTCGCCCTCGCCCCCATGCACCCAGCAGTCGTACTGGGAGTTGTTGTTTTCGTAGCCGACCCACTCGTCGAACCCGCCGCGACGGTGAGGCGGAACGATGTGCATCGCAGCTCGGCCGTCACGTTCCTTGAACCCGTCGAGGTGCCACTTGCCGAAGTACCCGGTGTGGTAGCCGTTGTCTTTGAACGCGGTGGCCACCGTCGGCAGCGAATCGTCCAGCGGATACTCATGGCCGGGCACGGCGTTGTGGGGATATCGGCTGGTGAGCAGCGAACCGCGAAACGGGCAGCACAGGGGCATGCCCGCGACCGCCCCGGTGAAGTGCGCGCCCGTGTCGGCCATCCGGTCGATATTGGGCGTATTCACGTTCGGGTCGTTCATGCACGAAAGGGCCTGGGCCCGGTGCTGATCGCCGAAGATCCAGATGACGTTGGGGCGTTTGGCGGCGGATTCACTCATGGACAATGCACTCCTCATCGGGGGGACGGTTCGGCAAAATCGTCATTATTGTCCGCCCGGCCGGGAGTGAATGCAAGGGATGGTTGTGGGCTCAGCGACCGGGTCTCGGTTTGCTGACCTGGAAGTTGCTCTTGTAGGTCATCGTTTTTCCGAACAGGACTGACCCATATTTTCCAGGCGTGGCCTGAGTGGCCAGGCGAGCCAGCGTGTCGGTTCGCCAAGCGGCGTCGCTGTCCCGTCGAAGGGCAAGCATGCCGCCGTCGTAGTCGTCGCAGAGGAACATCTCAGCCGCCAACCCCGCCAGCGCGTCGCGACGCCTGGTCTTGGGGGATACCTCGGATGCCCAGGGAATCGCCTCCCGCAGAAGTCTGGCGGCCGCCGGTTTGCCGCGAAGCAGGCGGACCTCCCGCGCCACACCGAGGACATACTGCATCCGCTGAGGCTGAGGATCCACAGTCCGGAGCAACGCAATGGCCCGATCGATGCACTCCCCGGCGAACGACTCGCGGTCCGCCCGGCGTGACAGTTCGCACAGGCTCACCCAACCGGCGATGTGCAGATGCTCGCCAAATGACTCGCCATGTGACTGGATCGTCTGACGCGCGTCGCGCAGCGTGGCGATTGCATCGACCCTTTGGTAGCGATCGATCTGCATCTCGGCGATGTTCAGTTGTCGCTTGAAGCGCTCAAGGGGCTTGTCGATCTGCCCGGCCTCGGAGGCAGCCAGTTCCATCAGGCGATCCATACGGTCGGTGCTGCGGAATCCGCCCCCACCGCAACTGGTCGCCAGGAACACCCCTGCATATAGAACCACCCAGCAAGTCGTCGTCCGCATCCTGTTCTCCCTTTGCTTCGCGACACCGGCACACACCGAGTACGCAGTTCGATCGGGTATAGAGACGATGAATCGCCGGCTTTGTTCGCGAGTAGCGGAGGCTACTTGCTGCGTCGGCGGTTGTGTTGGGGTCTGCCGTCGTCCTGGTCGTATGGGCCGCCCTCCTGCACGCGGCCACAGACTTCCAGACGCTCGATGGACTCGGCCTTGCCGGTCATCGGGTCGACCGAGGCGATCACGCCGGCGAGTCGCGGATCGCCTGTGGCCACCTCGAAATGCGTGGGCATGGAGGTGGTCAGGAAGCTCAGAACGCGGTCTTTGCGTCGGCCCAGAACGCCGTCGTACGGGCCGGTCATGCCCACGTCCGAGATGAAGGCAGTGCCTTTGTCCAACACGCGACAGTCTGCCGTCGGCACATGCGTGTGCGTACCGAACACCACGCTCGCCCGGCCGTTGAGATGCCACCCCATCGCGATTTTCTCGGAGGTCGCCTCGGCATGGAAGTCGACCACGCGCATTTTCACGTCGTCGGCGGTTCGGCTGCAGAACTCATCGATCGCCGCCCAGGGCGAGTCGTTGGTCCCCATGAACATCTGCCCCAGCACGCTGCAGACCGCCACGCGGTACTGGCCGGACTTGGTGGACACGATGGTCCATCGCTTGCCGGCCGCCGCTTTGGAAAGATTCATCGGGCGGACGATCTGCTCTGAGGTTTCGAGCATCTGAGTGATCTCGCGTTTGCGATACACGTGGTCGCCCAGCGTCACCACGTCCACGCCGTATTTGAGGAGCTTATCGAAGATCTGCGGGGTAATCCCGCTGCCTCCGGCGGCGTTTTCGGCATTGCAGACGACCAGATCCAGCTCGTGCTCGTCGATCAACCGTTTAAGATGGTCGGCCAGCACGCCTCGACCGGCTTTGCCGACGACGTCGCCGATGCACAGAATATTGACAGCCATGGTCCTGCCGCTCTTTCCAGCCCCCGCTTTTGTGGCATTATAGGTTTGCCTGCTCTCCCGGCGCAGAATTCGTCTTCCGCGACCCCTCCGAACCCGGCGCTATGCGAAGTCACCGGCGGCGACGTACTCGCGAAACGCCGTCAGCAATCGACCGGTCACCGGTCCGGGCTTGCCGTTTCCGATGGGGTTGCCGTCCACGCTGGTGACGGCGATGACTTCGGCGGCTGTCCCCGTCAGGAAACACTCGTCGGCGGCCAGCAGATGCTCGGGCGTGAAGGATTCCTCCTTCGTCTCGATGTCGAGCTTGTCGGCCAACTCCAGCACGGTCTGGCGGGTGATCCCATGAAGGATGTTGTCCGCCGACGGCGGGGTCTTCACCACCCCGTCGGAGACGATGAAGATATTGTCGGCCGTGCATTCGGCGACGTTGCCCATCTCATTGAGCATGACGGCCTCGGCGAGTCCGGCGTCGATCGCCTCGATCTTGGCGAGGATGTTGTTGAGATAGTTACAGCTCTTGATGGACAGATCCAGACTCGCCGCCCCGATGCGTCGGGTCTTGGCGATGATCACGCCCATGCCCTTTTCGTACATTTCCGGCGGGTACAGGGCGATGTTGGAAACAATGATGAACACCGACGGCGGCGCGCAGATCATGGGGTTCAATCCCAGCGTGCCGGCCCCGCGCGTGGCGACCATGCGGATGTAGCCGTCCACCTGCTCGTTGGCGGCAATGGTCCGCTCCATCGCCTCGATGATCTCCTCGCGGGAGTAGGGAAGCGCCAGGCGGATCTTGCGGGCCGAGCCGTAGAAGCGGTCCACGTGATCCTTGCAGCGGAAAATCTTGCCGCCGTAGATGCGGATGCCCTCGAACACACCATCGCCGTAAAGCGTGCAGTGATCAAACACCGAGAGCTTCGCCTCGGACTCGTCGACCAGTTGTCCGTCGATCCAGACCTTCATGTCGTCTCCCATCGTTGCGCGACAGCCCTGGATGATACCCCTGCCCGTTCCTTTCGGCAACGCCTCAGCGGGAATTCATCTTCCCTCCGGCCCGGTTTCTCATACAATTCCCGGAGGGAACCCATGGCAAAAGAGAAACGAACCATCCGATTCAAGGGAAACGTCCAGGGCGTGGGCTTCCGGTACAACACCGTCCGCGCCGCCGGCGGCTACGACGTGACCGGCTACGTCAAGAACCTCCCGGACGGCACGGTGGAATGCGTCGCCGAGGGAGAGGCCAAGGAAATCGACGCCTTCGTGGACGAGGTCACCCAGCGTATGGGCCAACACATACGCGACACATCCCAGCAGAGCGGCGAGGCGACGGGACGGTATGACTCGTTCGGAATCCGATACTGACTCGCCCGCCGGGGCGACCCGGCAGGAAGACGCCTCGGAGGCGGTCCCGCTCAGCCCGGCCGGTGTCACCTGGCTGGGATTGGGCATCAACGCTCTGCTGGGAGCGGCGAAAATCGCCGGCGGATTGATCTTCCATTCCCAGGCGATTCTCGCCGACGGCGTGCACAGCGCCACCGACCTGGTCACCGACGCAGCCGTCCTGACGGGGCTGAAATACTCGGACAATCCCGCCGACGGCTGTCACCCGTATGGCCACCGGCGGATCAGCACGCTTGTGGCGATGTTTGTGGGCCTGCTGCTGCTGGGCGCGGGCGCATGGATTGCCGTCGATTCGCTTCGAACGCTCCAGGAACAGGACCACGACGAGAAATCGCTCTGGCTGCCGCTGCTGCTGGCGCTGGGAACCATCCCGCTCAAGGAGATCCTCTTCCGCCTGACCCGACGGGTCGGCGAGCAGAGCGGGAACCTCTCGCTGAAGGCGAACGCGTGGCATCACCGGTCGGACTGCTTTACCTCACTGGCGGCGGCGGCGGGCATCAGCGGGGCGTGGATCGGCGGGGCGTCGTGGGCATTTCTGGACCACGTGACAGCCGTCCTGCTTGTGGGGTTCCTGGCGGTGGCAGCGGTGCGCATCGTGTACGAGTCGGCCTCGGAGCTGATCGACGCCTCGCCCGACAGGGACGTCCTGGACCAGATCCACGAGCTGATCGACGACACCCCCGGCGTGCAGGGCTTCCACGCGGTGCGTGCCCGCGAGGTGGGCGGCCAACTGGAGATGGACATGCACGTGCTCGTGGAGCCCGACCTGACGGTGCGCGAGGGGCACGATATCGCCACCGCGGTCAAGCGGAAGCTGATGAACTCGTCGCTGAGCTTCGCCGAAGTGGTGGTGCACATCGAGCCGGCCGAGCCGACCGCCGGCCATCCGGCCGGCGACGTCGCTAGCGCCGCAGACCGGCGAGACCGCGATTGAAGGGCTTCTCGGCGTCGAGGGCATCGTGGATGAACGCACGGAATCGGCTGGCGGCCGACCCCCATTCCTCGTGAGCGTCCATTTCCGCCAGGGCGTCGCCCGCGGAGAGCCCCTTGCGGTAGAAGATCCGGAAGGCGTCCTTCACCTGGGCGCGATCCTCGTCCGAGACATCCGGCGCGCGTCGCAGGCCGACCATGTTCAGCCCGGCGATGCGTGAGATATCCGTGGCGATGGTGTAGGGCGGAGTGTGCATAGCCGCCCCGCTGAGGCCCTGGAGCATCACCCGCTCGCCCACCCAGGTGAACTGGTGCACGCAGGATCCGCCTGCCAGGACGGCGGCGCGTTTGACGGTGCAGTGACCGGCGAGCATCACGCCGCTGGCGAGGACGACCTCGTCTTCGACGGTGGCGTCGTGTCCGGCGTGCGAGCCGGCCATCCAGTAGGTCTGGTTGCCCACACGGGTTGCCCCGCCCGGCGTGGTCGCCCGGGAGATGGTGACGTTCTCGCGGAAGACATTCTGATCGCCGACGCACAGAAAGCTTTCGGTATCGGGCGTGAATTTCAGGTCCTGAGGCCAACCGCCCAGCGAGCAGAACGAATCCACCAGGTTGCCTTCTCCCAGCGTGGTGTACCGGCGGATGATACTGTGCGACCGCACGACCGTGCCGGCGCCGAGCGTGACGTCTCGCTCGATCACGCAGAAGGGCCCGATCTCGACGTCGTCAGCCAGTTGTGCCTCACCATGTACGATCGCGGTGGGATGAATCCTGGGCATGGGTCGAATCCTTTCTATCGAGCGGGTATTGTATCAGCCGAGCTGGGCGAGGCGAGGGTTTTCGTCGAGCCCAAGGGCGACAAGTGTGTTTCGCCGGCGTCGTAAATCGCTATAATGATGATCAACCGTACCTGCTCGGCCCCGGCCTGTTGGCTGGGGCTTGTTTCCTTAGACAGAGCATCGCATG
>CAZYIH010000165.1:0-4247 GCA_964646915.1 uncultured Planctomycetaceae bacterium
TTCATCCTCGGCGGTTTTGATCGTGTCGGCATCGCCGGCGAACTGGCCTTCGCCCTTCTCGGTCACCTCGAACTGGAAGCTCTTGCCCGCCACGGTGACGGCTACGTGCGAACCCTCGGTGACCTCACCGCTGAGCACGCGTTGGGCGAGAGGGTTTTCGAGCTTCTGCTGGATAAACCGCTTGAGCGGGCGTGCGCCGAAGGCAGGGTCCCATCCCAGCTCGCAGAGCAGGTCGGCCGCGTCGTCGTCGAGCTCGATCGTCACGCGCTTCTGAGCCAGTCGATCGCGCAGGTCCCGCAGTTGGATCTGCACGATGTCGCGGAGGTCCTCCCGCGTGAGGCTGTGGAAGATGACGGTCTCGTCGATGCGGTTGAGGAACTCGGGGCGGAAGGTGGCTTTGAGGGCTTCGCCGATCTTCGCGTCGATCTCCCACTGCTCGGCGTTTCGCTCGGCGAGTTGCTGGATGAAGTCCGAGGCGATGTTGGAGGTCATCACGATGATCGTGTTCTTGAAGTCCACGGTTCTGCCTTTGCCGTCGGTCAGTCGCCCGTCGTCGAGCACCTGCAGCAGGACGTTGAACACGTCGCGGTGGGCCTTTTCGATCTCGTCGAAGAGGATCACGCTGTAAGGTCGCCGGCGGACCGCTTCGGTCAGTCGGCCTCCTTCCTCGTAGCCGACGTACCCGGGCGGCGAGCCGATCAGCCGGGCGACGGAGTGCTGCTCCATGAACTCGCTCATGTCGATGCGGATCATGGCGTCCTCGGTGTCGAAGAGGTGCTCGGCCAGCGCTTTGCACAGCTCGGTCTTGCCCACGCCGGTGGGCCCGAGGAACAGGAAGCTGCCGATGGGACGGCGCGGATCGTTGAGCCCGGCGCGCGACCGGCGAACGGCGTCGGAGACGGCCCGGAGCCCCTGGTCCTGCCCCACGACGCGCCGGCGGAGCATGTCTTCCATGTTCATCAGCCGCTCGCGCTGCGATTCCAGCAGGCGGGTGACCGGGATGCCCGTCCACTTGCCCACGACCTCGGCGATCTGCTCGGGGGTGACCTCCTCGGAGGTGAACCCGCCCTGCTCGCGAAGCTCGTGGAGACGCTGCTCGGTCTGCTCGAGTTCGCTTTCCAGCTGCCGCAACTCGCCATACTGGATGCGGGCAGCCGACTCGAGGTCGCCGGTGCGCTGGGCCTGCTCCAGCTGGGTGTGCTTGTCTTCGATGGTGTTCTGGAGGCCTTTGATCTCCTTGAGGACGGAGGTCTCGTTCTCCCAGGAGGCCTTCTTGGCGTCGAACTCGCTTTGGAGCTCGGCCAATTGCTTTTCGAGGGCTTCGAGTCGCTCCCGGCTGGCGGGGTCTTTCTCGTGAAGCAACGCCTCCCGCTCGATCTGCAGCTGCATGATGCGCCGGTTGAGTTCGTCCATGTCTGCCGGCATCGAGTCGATCTCGATGCGCAGACGCGAGGCGGCTTCGTCGATCAGGTCGATCGCCTTGTCCGGCAGGAATCGGTCGGTGATATACCGCTGAGACAGCGTGGCAGCCGACACGAGGGCGGCATCCTGGATGCGCACGCCGTGGTGGGCGTCGTAGCGGGGCTTGAGACCTCGCAGGATCGCGATGGTGTCCTCCACGTCGGGCTGATCGACCATGATCGGCTGAAAGCGCCGCTCGAGGGCGGCGTCCTTCTCGACGTGCTTGCGGTACTCGTCCAGCGTGGTCGCCCCGATGCAGCGCAGCTCGCCGCGGGCCAGGGCGGGCTTGATGAGGTTGCCCGCGCTGATGGCGCCTTCGGCGGCCCCGGCGCCGACGACGGTGTGCATCTCGTCGATGAACAGGATGATATTCCCGTCGGATTCGGTGACTTCCTTCAGGACGGCCTTGAGGCGATCCTCGAACTCGCCTCGGAACTTCGCACCGGCCAGCAGCGAGCCCATGTCCAGTGCCACCAGCGTACGGCCGCTCAGACCGGTCGGCACGTCGCCGTTGACGATTCGCTGTGCGAGCCCTTCGACGATGGCTGTCTTGCCCACACCGGGCAGGCCGATGAGTACGGGGTTGTTCTTCGTGCGGCGGGAGAGGACCTGCATGCAGCGGCGGATTTCCTCGTCCCGCCCGATGACCGGGTCCAGCTTGCCTTCCCGAGCCATCTCGCACAGATCGCGGCCATAACGTTTGAGGGCCTGGTATTTGTCCTCCGGGTTGGCGTCGGTGACGCGCTGCGAGCCGCGAAGCTCCTTCATCGCAGCCAGCAGGCTGTCTCGGTCGGCCCCGAGCGTGTCCAGCACATCCTTGGCCGGGGAGGCCTCTTCGAGCATCGCCAGCAGGAGGTGTTCGACGGAGATGTACTCGTCGCCGAGGTCCTTGGCTTCCTTGTCCGCCCGGAAGAAGATCTGGTTCAGCGATGAATCGCCCTGCATGCCCGCCTGGCCGGACTGCGTGGGCAGGCGGTTCAGCTCGGAATCGACCACCGAGCTGATGCGATCGCCGGGGATTCCGAGTTTCTCCAGCATGGGGCGCGTGAGCCCGCCGTCCTGGTCGAGCAGGGCCCGCAGCAGATGCAACGGGCCGACGGTGGCGTGCTGTTTCTCCATCGCCAGTTGCTGGGCGGCGGCGATGGCTTCCTGTGCTTTTATGGTGAATTTGTCTTGTTGCATGGGGATTGCTCCTTGGAGTTCGTGGGATAATGTGCAAGCCTCGTGCCAGAGACATAAGCTCTGGGAATGGATTGCGTTGAGCCACATGGAGCTGTCAGAATGCCCGGCCGGGGCGGTCGACGGGCCAAATCGGCAGGATTTGCCCGAACCCCACAGGTCGGCGGGCGTCTCTAGGATGTTGGCAGAGCAGTTGCGGACTGCGCTTAGAAAAAGGAGCGAACGGATGAAAACCACGCGGATACTCTCAGTGATGGCGATGGGGCTGGTTCTGATGGGCGTCGTCGGCTCAGCCACTGCGGAGCTGTGCAAGAAGTGCTCGGGCAGGATGTACATCATGTCGGTGGGCCAGTGCGCCGAGTGCGGCGGCCATACGTCCAGCGGGGCGCATAAGCTCTGCAAGGCCTGCTCGAAGAAACTGGGCGAATGCGAACACTGCCGGGCGAAGCTCGGCGGCGGCAAGAAGGTCGACGACACGAAGTCCGGCGACGGCAAACAGACTGATGCGAAGAAGAGCTTGGCCGCCCCCGGCAGCGCGATCCGTGGGAAGGTCGGCGACCGTTCGCTCCGCAAGCTCGCGCCGGATAGCGGCGCGATTACCGACGCAGAAACACTGAAGAAGCTGCTGACCAAGTGGGACTACGAGAACGCCGATTGGTCCACCGACTTCCAGAAGAACGTCGTGGTCGTGGGCACTGCCTTCGGCCCGAACATCGTTCGCCTGATGGCCCGCAAGAGTGACGACGGGAATCTGAAGGTGCTGTCCGCGGCGAGTCTAATGGCCGGTCCGGGATTCGGCTGGGCGATGAAGGTGGTCTCCCGCGAGGGCGTCAAGACGGTCAACGGCAAGCCATTGCCCCAGCCCGGCGCGCAGGGGGCGGCGGACTTCGGCGAGATGGACTTCTCCGAGGATGGCAGGGCGGTCCATGGGCTGTGGGCCTACCACTGGACGACGGCCTATCGTGCGTCGGTGAAGGCGGGCAACGGTGTCCGCATCGGCAGGCTGCTGTATGCCGGCAAACCGGTTCCGTTTCCAGCCAATGGCGCCGAACCCGTCTGGCAGGACACCCCTTGGGGTATGGCGACCCACAGCAATGCCATGAAGAACAAGGAGGGTTGGAATGGATGGTTCCCGTCTCAGCCCACCAGCGAGCAGCCGGCGTTGCTGCCCGTGCCGGTAGTGCTGGCGATGGGCAAGGACATCAACCCGTACAAAACGGCCACTCACAAGAACGGCGATTGGGCGTATGAATGCACCATTCGCGCCCGCGGCAGCAGGAGCGAGACCCGCATCGGCCAATTGACGTTCGACGGGAAGGCCGTCGATGGCAAGGAAGGCCAATGGATGGTCACGCCCTGGGGCGTGATGAGGAAGTTCAGCGGCTCGTATACGAAGGGCTGGCTGACGATGGGCACGCTTGGCGGACCGCTTGGGCTTCAAAGGGACCGGCAGGTGCTTTCGCCCCTCGCCCGCAAGCGAGCCAAGGCCCTCAAGGAAGACCTGGATAACCTCGCGATCAGCGTGACCTACCGCGGCCCGTATGCCGGCCAAAAGGGCTGCCCGCTGAGCGCCCTGCTGCACACCGACGATGCTGACCGGAGCGTGC
>CAZYIH010000165.1:4347-6604 GCA_964646915.1 uncultured Planctomycetaceae bacterium
TGAAGATTGATCCGAAGCTGGCCGCCAACCTGATTGACGCGATGGCGCGCGATGGCGTGCTGGATTTTGCGATGGACGCCCAGAGAGCCAACATCAAGTGGCCGAAGGGGCCCTGTTACATGATCGGGGTCAAGCAAACCGGGTCTGGCGCGAAGGCGAGCTACGTGTGGAACGCCGGGTGGGACCTCGTCACGCTGGACCATATTCGCAACCTCGCCCGGTCGGCCTCATACAATGAGGCCGGTGCGGCGCTGGACAAGGTGGTCGGGTCGGTCGGTGACCGCGAGAAGAAATGGACCCGCAAAGCCACAAGGGACGCGAAAATGGAACTCACATCTCCCGCATTCGAAGACGGCAAGGGCATTCCCACCCAGTACACCGGTGAGGGCAAGGATCTCTCGCCCGCGCTGAAATGGAGCGGTGTGCCCGAGGGCACGAAGGAACTTGCCCTGATCTGCGAAGACCCCGACGCCCCGCGCGACGAGCCCTTCGTCCACTGGGTAATCTACAGCATTCCCAAGGCCGCCCACAGACTGCCCGCGGCCGTCCCGCAGAAGGAGCAGCTCCCCGAGGGCAAGCTGCAGGGCGTCAACAGCTTCGGCGACGGTCAGCTCGGCTACGGCGGCCCCATGCCGCCCGAAGGCCATGGCCCGCACCGCTACATCTTCACGCTCTACGCCCTGGACAGCAAGCTGGACCTCAAGGCCGGTCTGACCAAGGACGAACTCCTCAAGGCCATCGAGGGTCACGTGCTGGGGGAGACCAAGCTCACCGGCATCTACGAGCGCAAGTAGGGAATCGGCCTGCTCCGGCGGTTCGTCCGCCACCTGTCGACCGGTTGAAGGTTACAGGAGGTCGAGAGGTGTGCGATGTCCCCGCAGCGAGAGCAGATAGACTCCCTGGTGCAACAAAATGGAATCGTCCAGGCCGCCGCCCAGACGGGCGTAGCCGGCGTGGTCTACACCTACCGATGCACCATTGCCTGCCGACATTGCGGGTTCGGCGGCAAGCAGAACTGCCCCGATATCCGCATGGACCGCGGGCAGTTGCTCGAGGCGTTGCGACTTCTCCACGAAACCGGCCGGGTTGTGCACATCGCCGGCGGCGAGCCGATGCTCTACTGGGATGCCCTGGTCGCCGACCTGGCGGTGGCGGAGCGGGAAGGGCTCGCACCCCACTTCATCGAGACCAACTGCTCCTGGGCCACCACCGATGCCGTCGTCACCGGGCGCCTGGAGAAGCTCCGGCAGCTGGGGTTGGTGGGCATTCTCATCAGCGCCGACCCCTTCCACCAGGCCCACGTGCCCCCCGAGCGGTTCCTGCGGGTGCGGCGGATCGCCCGCGAGTTGCTCAGCAGCGAGAACGTCTGGTCCCCGGACGTGCCCGACGCCCGCATACAGGAGTACGCCCGCATCGCCCGCGACGAGGACCTCCTTCGCCAGCACGTGCGGGAGCATCCTCCGATGATGGTCGGCTCGGCCCACGCCACGCTGCGACGGTTTCTGGACGCTTACCCCGTCGAGCAGGTTCCCCTCAAGCACGGCTGGCAGGAAACCTACGCCACGCGCGAGTGTGCCCCGGAGTTCGATCGCCGGACGATGTGGGAAATCCACGTGGACCCCTACGGGAACATTCAGACCAACTGCGGGGTCGTCCTCGGCAACGTGGCGGACAGCAGCGTGGAACAGGTGCTCCGCAAAGGACCGGCCGAGGCCAACTGGGCGACGAGAATTCTCAGTCGTGAAGGGCCGTTCGGATTGCTGGAGATGGCGGAGGCGAATCACGGATTGCGTCCGCCGGCGGAGGTGGTCAGCAAGTGCGACCTGTGCTATCAGGTCCGGCGGTTCCTGCGCGAACCGTTCCCCGAGGTGTTCGGCCCGGCGGAACTGTATTTCGAGTGAGCCGGACTTATCGCCGGATGCGGATGTCGAAACTGTCGGCAGGGCCTGGCTGACGAACGTCCAGCGACCACGCCAGCGGACGCATTCCGGGGGTGGTCAGCCGACCTTCCTCACTGACCGAGGCGGCTGCGATGGTCTGCTTTGCCTGCACGGTCTGGCCGGCGTCGTTGATCCAATCGAACGCGTGAACGGCATCCTCGACGGACTCAAAGATGAGTGTCCGCGGCATCGTCTTGCTCCATCCCACGCAACAGGCTGATTGTGGGTCCGACGGGTGAAGGGATTTGTTGATACATCGGCCCCGCGACGGGGCCCGGGAATACGGCGGACATGCATCGGCGTAAACCGATCAAACG
>CAZYIH010000166.1:0-6510 GCA_964646915.1 uncultured Planctomycetaceae bacterium
TGCTGCTCAGTTACTCTTTCACTTCGTACTCGGCGTCGATGACGTCTTCGTCGTCGCTGTCGGCCTGCTCTCCGCCGGGGGTCGCCTGGCCGGGCGTGGCCTGGGCGCCTTGGGCGGCGTCGGAGGTGGCCTGCTGGGCGGACTCGTACATCGCCTGGGCGACCTTGTGGGAGGCCTGTTCGAGGTTCTCGACGGCCTTGTTGATCGCGTCGGCGTCGTCGCCCTTGGCGGCTTCGCGGACGTTGGAGATTGCCGATTCGATGTTCGAGCGATCCTCCGAGGAGATTTTCTCGCCCTGCTCGGAGAGCATTTTCTCGGTCTGGTAGGCCATCGAGTCGGCCTTGTTTTTCAGATCGATCAGCTCGCGGCGTTTGCGGTCTTCTTCGGCGTGGGCCTCGGCGTCTTCCTTCATCTTCTCGATTTCCTGCTCGTCGAGGCCGCTGGTGCCCTTGATCTCGATGGACTGCTCCTTGCCGGTCGCGAGGTCCTTGGCCGAGACGTTCAGGATGCCGTTGGCGTCGATGGAGAAGGTCACCTCGATCTGCGGAACGCCTCGCGGCGCCGAGGGGATGCCCGTGAGGTTGAACCGTCCCAGCGTGCGGTTGTCCTTGGCAAACTCGCGCTCGCCCTGCAGCACGTGGATGGTCACCTCGGTCTGGCTGTCGGCGGCCGTCGAGAAGGTTTCCTTCTTCTCGGTGGGGATGGTGGTGTTCCGCTCGATGAGCTTGGTCATCACGCCGCCGAGGGTTTCCACGCCCAGCGACAGCGGGGTGACGTCCAGCAGCACCATCTGCTCTTCGACCTCGCCGGCGAGGATCGCGCCCTGGATGGCCGCCCCGATGGAGACGACCTCGTCGGGGTTGACGCTCTGGTTGGCTTCCTTCCCGAAGATGTCCTTGACGATCTGCCGCACACGCGGAATTCGCGTGGACCCGCCGACCAGCACGACCTCGTCAATGTCGCCGGTGGCGAGTTTCGAGTCGGCCAGCGCCTGTTTGGCCGGGCCCATCAGGCGCTCGAAGATGTCCTCGCACAGCGCCTCGAACTTCGAGCGCGTCACGGTCATCGTCAGGTGCTTGGGCCCTTCCTGGGTGGCGGTGATGAAGGGCAGGTTGATGTTCGTTTCCATGGCCGTGGACAGCTCGCACTTGGCCTTCTCGGCGGCCTCTTTGAGCCGCTGCAGGGCCATGGCGTCGCCGCGAAGGTCGATGCCCTCGGTCTTTTTGAACTCGTCGGCGATGTAGTTGATGAGAATCTCGTCGATGTCGTCGCCGCCCAGGTGCGTATCGCCGTTGGTGGAGAGCACCTCGAAGACGTTGTCGCCGATATCGAGAATCGAGATGTCGAACGTCCCGCCACCGAAGTCGAACACCGCAACCTTCTCGTTGCTCTTCTTCTCGAGCCCGTAGGCCAGGGCAGCTGCGGTCGGTTCGTTGATGATCCGCTCGACGGACAGGCCCGCGATTTCGCCGGCCTCCTTGGTGGCCGTCCGCTGGGAGTCGTTGAAGTACGCCGGGACCGTAATGACGGCCTTGGTGATCTCCTCACCGAGATAGTCCTCCGCGACCTTCTTCAGCTCGCCGAGCACCATCGCGGAGATCTCCTGCGGGGCATATTCCTTGTCACGGGCCTTGAGCTTCACCAGCTCGCTGGGCCCGCCGGTAACCTCGTAGGGCACCTGCTTTTCTTCCTCGGCCACCTCGTTGTGACGCCGCCCCATGAACCGCTTGATCGAAAAGACGGTGTTCTTCGGGTTGGTGATCTGCTGGTGACGGGCGGGCTGCCCGACGAGGCGTTCGCCCTTGTCGGTGAAGGCGACCACCGAGGGCGTTACACGGTTGCCCTGCTGGTTGATGAGCACCTTCGGCGTCGAGCCTTCCATCACGCTGACCACACTGTTGGTGGTACCCAGGTCAATTCCAATGACTTTCTGTGATGCCATGATTGTCTCGCTTTCTTCTCTGATCGGGCCCGTCGCTTCCGGGCCCCCGCAAATACGTTTCGTTTCGGATAATTTCTCAATGCGCCTACCGGCTGCAACCGAGATAGTGCAACGTCCGTGCCATTCCCGCATAACACGATACTACAGTCACTTACGTTGCCAACCTGCCCTTCCGTCCATGCCATCGGCTGCAGGAAGCGGGGCGGATCGGTCGAATTGGCAGGTCGGCCGCCTGCCGAACGCCCTTCCCGCGCGACCGGCCAAGGTCACGCTTGACAGCCGAGATGTCTGCTGCGAGGATTCGCTCTTTGGTTTGCCGGCTGAACGCGTCGCGCGTCGCCGCCTGTTTCAGTGTATCTCCCTCAGCGAAGAAGGACATAGAACCCATGCCGCACATTAATCCCTGGTTCCCCGCCGCGAAGTTCGGCGTGTTCATCCACTGGACTCTCAAGAACGTCGAGATGGATTACGATCAGCCCGTCGAGGAGATGTCCCTGGACCTTCAGCGCCAGTGGGCTCGCGAGAAATGGACCGCCGAGAACTTCGACGCCCGCCAGTGGGCCCGTTCGTTCAAGGACTGGGGCGCGAAATACGCCGTGCTGACCACCAAGCACCACGTCGGCTTCTGCCTGTTCGACGCGCCGGGCGCGGAGCAGACGTCCGTGAACATCGCACCGGCCGGGCGCGATCTGGTCGCCGAGTACGTCGAAGCCCTGCGCGCCGAGGGCATCCGGATCGGGCTGTACTACTCGCTGCCGGACTGGTCGCACCCGGACTACGCCAGCTGCGCCGGAGGCGACAACCCGCGCAGCTACTCCCGGACCGACGAGCCCGAGCGCTGGGAACGGTTCCTCAAGCAGATGTTCGCCGAGATTGAGCATCTCTGCACTGCCTACGGCAAGATCGACATGCTCTGGTTTGACGGCGACTGGGAACGCACCGTCGAGCAGTGGCGCAGCGAGCAACTGGTGGAGATGATCCTTTCGCACCAGCCCCAGATCGTGCTGAACAACCGCCTGCGGCACCCCTGCCTGGGACACGTCGCCTCACCGGAGAGCAGCGCCCCGCTGGCCGGTCGACACGATCATTGGGAGTTCTGCACCACCCCGGGCGACAACTGGGACGGCCAGGCCGCCAACAATAACCTCAAACAGCCTCCCGAGCTGGTACGCGTCTTCGCGGACATGGTGGGCATGGGTGGAAACCTGCTGCTGAACATCGCCCCCAAGGCCGACGGAACCATTCCGCCCGAGCAGGTCGACGTCATGAGCGGGCTGGGCAAGTGGATCGTCCCCCGCAGTGAGGCGATCTACAACGCCGAGAAAGGCCTGCCGGCCGGTCTGTTCAACGGGGCCTCCACCCACAAAGGCAGCGTGCTGTACCTGATCGCCTGCGACGCCCCGCGCCGGGAACTGTGCGTCAAGGGCCTCCAGAGCGAGGTCAAACGCGTCACCCACGTTCCCAGCGGGACCGAGCTGAGCTGGCGGCGCAGCGGCGGGCGGGCCAACTTCGGAAAGGCGGGCTGGCTGTTCATCGACACGCCGGCCGAGCTTATGGACGAACCGGCCTTCGTGGTGCGGGTCGAGTTCACCGACGACGTCTGCGAGGTCTCCTGCCCCGACGGAAAACGCCTCAAATGGCGAGGCCGACCGGTGCTCACCGAACAGGCCACCTACGAGGCACGCGAGTAGAACCGCCCATCCGTCGGCGCATGACCGGGCCCCGACAGCGGTCTGCACGACGCGGCCGGGGCCTGAAGGGTCACTGCATCGGTTGGATTATCGCTACGCCAGAGACATCGAACCGGCGGAGAAGAAGCTCCGAACATCGCTGAGCGACAGACGCAGCAGGCCGTCGTAGTAGTCGCTGCCGTCCGATCGGCCATCCACGCCCCACGGGTTGTACACGTCGATGTAGCGGCTGCCGTCCTCGTCCACGCCCACCTCGTGCACCACGTAAGCGTGCGAGCTGACGATCGGGCTGCCACTGGGCTGCGAACCCAGGCTGCCCAAGGTCACGGCATGGCCGTCAAGCTGGGCGGACTCCAGCTGCTGGTACAACGAACCATTGCTCTGGCTCATCGAAACGTATGACGTGCTCTTGCCGGTGAGCTCCTCGTAGACCACGCTCATCCATCCCCCGCTCAGCGAGGCGTACGTATTCTCGCCCGTGCGGAAGTGAGCGTAGGCCTTCTCCATCAGGGGCATCCAGATGTCGCCGCCCTCGCCCAGGCCCTGGTAAACCAGTCGGCCGTAACTGTTGACCGGAAGGTCGCCGTCGATACGCAGATAAACCTCGCTGCTGCCGTCGTAGTATCGCACCGCGTAGGACCCGTCGCCCAGGGAGGTGATCATGTTCTCGATGAGGTCCGGGTCGGTCCCCGCCAGCGAGGAAAGGCTCGCCAGATAGTAGCAATCGCCCAAGCTGCCCTGGTCGGCGTCATTGTACGTGATTCCGTTGAACAAAGGCCGATCCGAGAAATCCTCGTAGTAGCTGGCCCGGCTGGTGAAGTACGGGTCGCGGATCGCCTGGCCGCGAATCTCGGTCGAGACGTAGTTGGCCGAGCCGGTGTTGTTCGTCCAGGGCTGATAGAACGTCGAGATCCGATGCAGAGCCCCGGCGTTGATCTCGGCGTTGGTGGCGTCGTGAGAATCCACAGTGTCCAGCCAGAACCGGTCGTAGCCGCCCTGACCGAAGACGCGGTCGAGCCCGCCGTTGATCGAGACGATCAGATCGTCGCCCTCACCGGCGTAGATTTCCGAATAGCCGGCCGCGTTGGCGTAGATCACGTCGTTCCCGCCACCGGCAAAGACGAACGTGTCAACGGTGAGGGTGTGCATCAGCGTGATCGTGTCCGACCCGCCAAAGCCATACACGCCGATGGAGCTGACTTCCGCCGACAGCGTGGTCAGACCGGCCTGGGAGCGAATGTAGAACTGCCCGTTCATCCAGGCGATCTTGATCTCGTCGTTGCCGTCGGTGCCCTCAATGTACAGGTACGAGCCGTCCGCATCGTGACGCACGCCGGCGAGCACATCATCCTGCACGGCCCCGCGACCATCCAGCGGCGTCCAGTCCACCGACGTCGCCGAGACGATCAACTGATAGTTGCCGGTCGCGCTGCCGAAATCGCCGGCCGAGATGAAGTACTGCTCGCCGGCCTGCAGCGAGATCGTCAGTTCGGCACTGAGGCCGTCGGCGTCGTCGCTGAAATGCACCTCGTTGCCGTCGGCATCGTAGATCGTCAGCGTCGGGTCCATCCCGCCGTCCAGGCCGTCCATGCGAAGGGTCATCTCGCCGTCGAACCACGCGGTAAAACCGTACACGTCGACGTCGCCGTGGGTCTCGAATACCCCGTTGATGTTGGCTGCCAGCGCGTCGTCCAGCGTCAGCTCGGTCGCCTCGGAGATCGAATCGCCGGCGTCGTCGGTAAGTGGCGTACTCCGCACCGTCAGACCATACGCTCCGACCGTGCCCGCGCGATTCGTCGCGCGAATGACGTAGGATTCGCCCGCGACGGCCTCGAAGCGGACCTGGGCGTCGACGCCCAGGGCGTTGTCGTTGACGGCCACCACGTTGCCGCCGGAGTCATACACATACAGCATGGAATCCAGGGCGTTGTCGCCGGCGACCATCGTCACCGTCATCGACAGGTCCTCGTCGGCGGTGAAGCGGAAGAAGTCCTGGTCGGCCCTCGAGTCGATCGCGCCGTCCAGGTCGGCCGACCCGTCGGCATCCAGGGCGAAGCCGGTGGCGTCGGCGGGCGTGTCACCGTGGGCGTCGGCGTGCTCCAGGCCGGTTAGTGTGAGCGTGTATTCGCCGGCAGTGCCGTCCGCCCCGGCAGCGCGCAGCCAGTAGGTCTCACCGGCCACCACGGCGAAGGTGATCTGCGAGTCGGTCCCCTGGGTGTTATTGTTCTTGGCGAGGAACCCGCCTCCGGCGTCGTAGGCGTGGACGACGGTGTCCAGCTCGCTACCGGCCGTCCGGGAGAAATTCACGGTCAACAGGCCGGTAAAGTCGGCCGACCACCGAAAGATATCCTCCTCGCCGCCGGTGTGAATGGAACCCTCGATGGCCAGGTCGCGATTCAGATCGAGGCTGATCACTTCGGCGGAAACGGGCGAATCGCCGAAATCCCCGCTCTCGGCCAGCAGCATGGGGCTGGCGTCCATCAACAGGCGCGATTCGAGACTCTCAAAGACAGGCAGATCAGCGCGTGCAGACATTGTGCTTCCTCCGGGACCCACTCCCGTCTCCGCGCGAAGACGCCTCCTCCGGCAACAGGGCGCGGATCGGCCAACCAAAAACGGCGAATCCTTCCGCCGGGCGGCAGGTCCTTCCTCCAAAAGTAGGGATGCAGCTCTTCCTCCATTAGGGAACATACGACATGGATTTTGCCCCCGCCACCAAAACCAGAATGATGGGGCATTTCCCCTATATTCACAGGCGATCCTAAAAATTTGCAAAGTCAAGGCTTACGCCTTGAATTGGTCGCCCGGAGTTTTTCAGAGTTTCTGGAAAACCGGGCGACGGGCTGTTTTCAGGGCGGTGTTACGGTTGACAGGCTG
>CAZYIH010000167.1:0-6494 GCA_964646915.1 uncultured Planctomycetaceae bacterium
GAAGAGACCACGACGGTTCCCTCCGAACCGGACACCGCACCGCAGGCAACCACCCCGATGCCCGAGGACAGTTCCTCCTCGGACAGCGAAAGCACCTCCGGGACCGACGCATCGGCCCCGCTGGACGGCCAGAACGACGGCCTACAGAACCCGATTCAGCAGGACAGCGAAATGAACGCGCCGGTCGCCGGCGAACCGGAATCGGGCATGGATGAGTCGCTCGAGGGCGACGGCGGAGATGCCGTCTCCGAGAACGGGTCGGGTGAGGAGATCACCGAGGATGCCGCCGGCGACGGCGACACGTCCGGCGATGGCGAAGCGGTTGGTGGTGAAGGCGGCTGGGACGGGGCCGAGGGCGGCGGAGGCAACGGAGGCGGAGGCGTTCGAGGCCGGGTCAATGTCGGCTCGGTCAGCGGGCGTAACGGTGGCTCCCACGACGGCCGAACTTACGGCCGACGGACCAGCACCGCTACAACGGGCATGGTCACCGTGGGCAGCCGCGACTGGTCGCTCGGGAACGAGACGCTCAGCGGCAGCCTCATTACTCCGCGTTCGTCGTACGAGAGCATCGCCCGAGAGAGCGGCATGTGGCAGGAGCTCGACCAGGTCGCCCAACAGCAACAGGAAGGCGCCCGGACCGTCGAGGTCGCCACGCGAGTGACGGCCGGTACGGTGGTGGGGCTCTCGACGGCGGCTTCGATCGGCTATCTTGTCTGGTCGGTCAAAAGCGGCGCGCTGATTTCGAGCTTTGTCGCAGCGCTGCCGAGCTGGCGCGTGTTCGACCCGCTGCCGATTCTCGAATATCACGAGGCCAGATCCTCTGCCAAGAAGGGCAAGAAGACTTCCGGATTCGTGAACTTCTTCCGCATCGTGCTGCTGGGACAATAACCCCCCGCAAACGCGAAAGAAACTTCGCCAAAACGATGCTGGTAGCACAGGTCGGCCTGCATTTCGCCGACAAAGCACAGGAAGGTCTCCCGCCGGCACCCGGGAACGCTTCACGGTCAGTCCGCACCACGATGGCGGCCCGCTGCCCTTGACGCAAAGAGGACAACTCAACCAGGGACCACCATGAACCGGCTGGCGGCGGCTACACATATTGCAATCGGCCTGGCGTTTCTCACGCTGGGTCTGCTTCTCGGGGCGGACATGCTCGGCCTGGTGCCCGACCGCACCGAGGCCGTCCTCCAGGGACGCAAACAGCTCTGCGAGACCGTCGCCACGAGTTGCTCGGTGGCGGTGGAACGTAACGACCTCAGCGCCATCAAGGCCGTCCTGGCCACAACCGTCGAGCGCAACGACGATGTCCGGTCGGCCGGTCTGCGCGCCCACGAGGGAACCCTCGTTGCCGACGTGGGTGACCACCTCAACCACTGGGACGCGTCGCAGGCAGAGGCCTCCTCGCCTCGCCAGGCGAGCATCCCGATCTTCCTGACGGGAGAACAATGGGGAACGGTGGAAATCACCTTCGTCCCGATGGGAAACAGCACATTCGCCCAGTGGTTCGGCAACGGGCCATGGGCGATGTTCCTGTTCGTCTCCGGACTGGGGTTCGTGGGTTACCTGTTCTTCCTGCGGCGCACGCTGCAGCACCTGGACCCATCCAAGACCATCCCCGACCGCGTGCGGGCGATGCTGGACGCATTGGCCGAAGGCATCACCGTGTTGGACCGCCAGGGGCGGGTGGTGCTGGCCAACGAACAGTTCGCCGACACGATCGGCATTCCGTCGGACAATCTCATGGGCCGAACGCTCTCGTCGCTTTCCTGGAGGCAGGACGACGCCGGCGAGAATGACGCCCTCCCATGGGACACCGCCCTCGCCGAAGGCGAGATCATCCGTGGCCATCGCCTGCGGATTCTCGGCAAGGGCGGCAAGACGCTGACTTTCACGGTGAACTCCGCCCCGGTGACGAAGGGTTCCAGCCGCCGCGGGGCTGTGGTGACCTTCGACGACGTCAGCCCGCTGGAGGAGAAGAACGCCCAGTTGCTGGAGGCGATGGAAGAACTCCGCAAATCGCGCGATCGCATCCAGCGCCAGAACCGCGAGTTGGATGCCGCCATTCGCGCCGCCACCGAAGCCAGCGAAGCCAAGAGCCGGTTCCTGGCGAGCATGTCGCACGAGATTCGCACGCCCATGACGGCCATCCTGGGATACGCCGAGGTGCTCCTGGAGCCGCAGACCACCGACGAACAGCGACGCTCCAGCGCCCAGACCATCCAACGCAACGGCCAACACCTCCTGGCGCTGATCAACGACATCCTGGACCTCTCGAAGATCGAGGCGGGCAAGATGGCCGTCGACCTGACCGAGTGTGTCCCTGCCGACATTCTCCGCGAGGTGGGCAGCCTGCTGACCGTCAAGGCCCGGGAGAAAGGCGTGGAACTGAAGGTCGATACGGACGGACCGATCCCCGCCGCCATCCAGAGCGACCCGACGCGCCTGCGGCAGATCCTGGTGAACCTCGCGGGCAACTCGATCAAGTTCACCGAGAAGGGCTCGGTCACCATCACCGCGAAGATGGGCGACACGAGCAACCCGTCCCACACGATGATGGACTTCATGGTCTCCGACACGGGCATCGGCATGAGCCAAGACCAGATGAGCCGGATCTTCGGGGCATTCACGCAGGCGGAAACCTCCACCAGCCGCAAGTTCGGTGGAACGGGGCTGGGACTGACGATCTCGCGGCAGCTGGCGCAGATGCTCGGAGGCGACATCGAGGCGTCCTCTCAGGAAGGCGAGGGCAGCACGTTTACCGTGCATATCGACGTCGGCGCCCACCGCTCGCTGGAACTGGTCGAAGCGAAACTCCAGCCGATCTCATCCGACCAGGATTCGGCCAAGAAGGCCTCATCGATCCCCACGCTCGACGGGCGTGCCCTGTTGGCCGAGGACGGCCGCGACAACCAGCGCCTCATCTCGCACCTGCTCAAGAAGACAGGATTGGCCGTGGATATCGCCGAAAACGGGCAGGTCGCCGTGGACAAGGCCCACGAGCAGATCGAGGCGGGCGAGCCCTACGACGTGATCTTCATGGACCTGATGATGCCCGAGATGGACGGCCACCAGGCCGTCGCCCTGCTGCGCGAGGAGGGCAACACCGTCCCGATCGTCGCCCTGACCGCCCACGCCATGAGCGGCGTCCGCGAGGAGTGCATCCAGGCCGGATTCACCGATTACGCCTCCAAGCCCGTCAACCGCTCGGAACTCTACGCAGCCGCTGTCCGCTCGCTGGAAAGCGACACGGAAACACAACCCGACCGGGGCGAGAAGCTACCTCCCATCGAAACCCCCGCGAACCCGCCCTCCCAAGACGACGGCCTCCACGAAGTGGTGGACATCGCCGCCCTCATGGAACGCCTCGAAGGCGACGGCGACGTGCTCGTGGAAGTTGTCGAGAGCTTCCTGGGTTCCCAGGGAGGTCTGCTGGAGGAAATCGGCGAGGCCATGAAGTCCGGCCAGGCCGCCCTGCTCGAGCGCAAGGCCCGGGAGCTCAAAAACGCTCTGGGCATGCTGCGGGCGACAGCCGGCTTCGAGGCGGCGCTGAATCTCGAGCAGATCGCCCGGCGCGGCGAGATCGAGCACGCCGACACAGCCCTGGCGAGACTCAACATCGAGATGAACCGCCTCCTGCCGGTGATCCGCTCGCTCATGCCCGCCGAGATCGAGGCGACCGCGAACGACTCGCCCCTGCTGGAAATGCCCGGCCACACCGGACAGTTCGCCGAATAGCGCCGGCGGATGCCTACTTCCAGTGCGCTTTGGCGGACGATTTGAACAGTCCGCGGCGGAGGGTCTTCACGCCGTCGCGGTCGACGCGCATTCTCTTGACCTGCCAGCCGGGCGTCCGCAAACTCAGGTCGCCCTTGGGACCTGCCATCGCCAGGGTCAGCTCGGCCGCCTCGTGAATGGACGCCTCGTCGTGCCGATACGCCTGGTGATAGATCAGCCGATCGGTGGTGATGAGAATGCCCGCCATTCCGTCCTCGGTGCGGGCCCGGTCGCGATCGGGAACGTAGGCCACGAACCGCTCGCTGTCATGGGGCTTGTACCACTGTTTGACGCGGTGCTGCACGGTCTCGGGCAGGTCTTCCCAGGGGTTCTCCTCCTGGGCATCGAGCTTGGCCTTGATGGCGTCGTGGTCCTCGGACTCGCCCGCACCGGCGGCCACCATAAGCTGCTCCGCCGCCCTCAGCGACCGGATGCGCAGACGGCAGGTGCCCTTCCGCGTCTCGGTGTTGACGTTGATCTGCCCGCCGATCATCCCCACAGCCGTGCACATGTCGCACACCCAATAGGGCATGGGAAGATTGCCCGGGGGAGGGATGTTCGGAACCTTCGGCAGCCGGGAGAGGATCTGCTCGCCGGTGAGCCCGCGAACCTCGCTGTTGGACAGCACCATCCCGCCGGCTTCGTGCTCTTCCTCGATTGAGAAACTGTCGCGCAACTCCGGGGTGAAGATGATCACGTGGGCACGGAGGTGATTCCGCTGACCGCACCGCAGACACTGGCGGGGCATCGCGCAGCGGAAACGCGGGTCTTCCAGCCGACGGGCGGGAAACTCCAGCAGCGCCTCGCGCGACGAGAACTTCACGATCCGCATCCCGACGTCGCCTTCATGGTGGGAAATCGCCGGAACAACCATCGTATCGCCCGACGAGGGAGTCTCGCGGACCGCCCGGTCGAGCTGCTCCTCCAGCGATTCCTCAGCCGACGCGTACCCGGCTCCGTCACCGTCGGCCGAGGTAGCATAATCGTCCTCAGGCTTCTCGCCCCACAACCACGATGCGATGCGATCGTCCGTGACGGGAACGATCTTCGGCAGCCGAAAGCGACAACGACACTGCCCGCAGCGTACATGACAATCGCTGCGGCCCGGCGGGATCACCAGCTTGGTCTGACAGGACGGACACACGGCTACACGATCCAACATGACCGGCTCCCTTGGCCTACGGGCCGACAGAACCTCTCGACGTGTCAACAACTCCGATCAGGGCGAGGATCAAGACATGGAAACACAGATATCCTCAGACCTGTTGATTGTATCGGACACGTGCACTCGTTTAAACAATACATCGAGGAAAACAGGTCGCCTATCTTCGCATGGTCGGGCTGCGCGATCACCGCGACGCCGACAGCGTTCGCTGCCTTCATTGGGAGGCCCGCGCTGGTGCAAGATGCCAGAAAACGCCCGAAGGCGCTGCATATCGTTGGATAGCAGCGCCTTTGGGCCCAACCCTCCAGCCGTTCGGACCGCTCCCCACCGTCGCGTCACGTCCTGGTCGCGAAGGGGTCCGAACCGCTTGGGAATCCGGGTTCAACGTCGATGAGAGATTGGCGAGAGGTCGGCCGACTTGGCGGAACATCCGGGCCGATACAGCCAGGCACGCAAGCGAATCGAGCCCTCTGGCCAATCCCCGCCGATGGATTGCCAAAAAAGCACACACAAGGCGATGTGCATCGATGTGCCGGGCAGGGCTGAACCGCCGCCCGATGCGACTACCTCATTGTACGTCATGCAAGGGTCTCAAAACCGAGAAAAATGCGAATACTCATATCTCCCATACGAGGGGAAACCCTCACAGCTGCGGGTGTTTTCGAAGGATCCGAGACTATTGGCCTGCCCCCGAGAGACGGGGGTTTGTCCTTTGCTGGTGGTCGGTTACCGGCGCTTGCAGCCGCGTGCCAGGTCTTCAGCGGGTCGGTGGATTGTCGTTGCCGCCACTGCGTGCTTGATCGCGGCCGTCGCGGGCGTATGATCGGAGTTCTTTGACCCCAACCAGGAGCGAGCATGGCATCGTTCAAGCTGAATATCGCAAGCGCACAGGGCTGCCCGTCGGCCGAGGAACTGGCATCGCTGATGACGGAGTACGGCCTTCCGGAGGGCGACGAGTTCGGCGTTCTCTCCGCCACCTCCACCGGTGACAACGCCTACGGGACGGTCATCCGCCGTACGAAGCAGGCCGTCCAGAAGCTGGACGACGAAACGGGCGAGGTCATGACCACCGCTGTGGAGAAAGTTGCCCTGCTGCCGATCGGCGTGCGTCCGTCGGCAGACCGGATGGAAGTGTACGCCGGCAGCAAGTCGGCCATTGAGCAGATCGGCGTGTTCCTCGGCTCGTGTTTGGCGCTGCCGGTGGTCGTCGAGCCGATCGAGATCGACGTGCTCAGCGCGATCAACTGGCTCTCGCAGAACACCAAGCGGTTCCAGCTCAAGAGCGTGCGGATCAACGAGTACGCCCACAACTCCTACATGATGGGCCCCTACACCCCGAAGTTCCTGGACACCGCCCACGGCCAGGAGTTTCTCGAAGAGTACGGCGAGTTTGCCACCGCCGCGAACGTCCGCTTCCAGGGGCCTACCGGGCGAGTCTCGGCGACGCTTCGCCCGCTGGCGTGCCTGAACTTCTCGTGCAACGAGGACGATCAGCACGAGGTCCAGTCGATCCTCCGAAAACTGGTCTGACGCTTCAGCGGACAGAACGCCTTGG
>CAZYIH010000168.1:0-6476 GCA_964646915.1 uncultured Planctomycetaceae bacterium
GGAAAGAGGAACAACGTGACTGCTCGCAATACGAACCGGATGATGGCTGCGGGGGCTGGGCCCGGCAGGGCTACTCGCTGGGGGGCTGTTCGATGTCGACGACGGTCTGCTCGGCAAATGTCTTGCCGGTGAGGTGGTCGAAGAACTCCACTCGCACGGTAATCTTTTCGCCGGCAGGGGGGCTGTCGTCCGGCCAGGGACAATCGAAACGGAAGTGATACACGCCGAAGCCGCCGTACCAGTGGTCGTTGAGTTTCTCGGCGGCGAAGGTGTACTCGGCGATCAGTGTGTTTTTCGGGTCGGTCGCAAGGTCGAACAGTTGGACGGTCACGTCACCGGCAGCCTTGATGGTGCTGCCGTGAGAATCGGTCGGCTTGAGGTAGACGCGAATGGCGTCGTGGCCGGGCTTTTCGTCGAGGTCGACTCCGCCGGTATTTCCCAGGGCGATGCGATCGGTCGTGAAGAGGTGCTCGATCCGCTCGACACCGAGGGCCTGCAGCGTCGCGATCTGCGCATTCCTGCGGCGCAGGGTCTTCTCGATTTCCTGGACGCGCTGCTGCAACTCGGCGATGGTTTCCTCGCGCTGAATCGTCTCGCGGTTGGACTCGGTCAGCGCCTCGTGCATATTCTTTCCGTCACAGCCGACGTTCGCTGCGGTCAGCAGGGCCCCGAGCACCAGGAGGATGACGGCCGATCGGGTGGTCATTCGCTGCCGTCGTCCCTGCCGACGGCGGGCATGTGCTGGAGGACATGGTCCACGCAGCCGTACTCGACGGCCTCGTCTGCGTCGAGCCATTTGTCGCGGTCGCAGTCGCGTTCGATCTGCTCGACGGACTGGTTCGTATGGCGCGCGAGAATCTCGTACAATCGCTGGCGCAGGCGGAGGATTTCCTG
Organism: uncultured Planctomycetaceae bacterium; assembly: GCA_964646915.1. Lineage (GTDB taxonomy): Bacteria > Planctomycetota > Phycisphaerae > SM23-33 > SM23-33 > CAZFPT01. The sequence goes on from CAZYIH010000168.1 coordinate 895, forward strand.
GGCCTCGATGTCCAGTTCGGTGGCGGTTCCGGTCAGCACGCCGGAGATCAACGGCTGATGGATCAGCACGCGGCTGTTGGGCAGGCAGTAGCGTTTCCCGCCCGTTCCGCCCGCCAGCAGGACCGCGCCCATGGAGGCGGCGAGCCCGACGCAGTAGGTGGACACATCGGGCCGGATGAACTGCATCGTATCGTAGATCGCCAGGCCCGCCGAGACGCTCCCGCCGGGGGAGTTGATGTACAGATGGATGTCGCCTTCGGGATCCTCGTTGGAGAGGAACAGCAACTGGGCGACGATGAGGTTGGCCATCTGGTCGGACACTTGCCCGGTGACGAAGACGATCCGGTCCCGCAGCAGGCGGGAGAAGATGTCGTAGCTCCGCTCACCGCGGCCGGTTTTCTCGATGACGATCGGTACCAGGGATTGATTCTCTACCATGTTCAGGCCCTTCGGGGTCCGTGGGTTTCGGGGTTACTCGCGTTGGAGGCGGGTCAGCTTTTCTTCTTGCCGGATTCGTCCCGCGTGATGATCTCGTCGACGATGCCATATTCCTTGGCTTCTTCGGGCATCATGTAGCGGTCACGCTCGGTTTCCTCGGCGATCTTGTCGATGCTTCGCCCGGTCATCTCGGCCATGATCTCATTGAGCATCTTCTTGTTTCGCAGGATCTGCTCGGCCTGGATCTTGATGTCGGCGGCCTGCCCGGTTACCCCGCCCCAAGGCTGATGAATCATGACCTTGCTGTGGGGCAGGGCGTATCGCTTGCCCTTCGTGCCCGAGGCGAGAATGATGGCGGCTCCGCTGGCGGCCTGGCCGACGCAGTAGGTGGCCACGTCGCACTGGAGAAACTGCATCGTGTCGTAGATCGCCAGGGTGTCGTCCACCGCGCCGCCGGGCGAGTTGATGTACAGACTCACCTCGCGATCGGGGCTCTTGGCGGCCAACTCCAGCAGACGCATGATCAGCCCGCCGGCCGACGAGGCGTTGATCTCGCCCCAGAGGAAGACGATCCGCTCTTCGGCGAGTCGCTCCTCCAATGTCATCTCCCGCCGGGTCTGATAGTCTCGATACGCCCGTACGCCTATTCCTGACCGTTCTTGCATATACGCTGCTCCTGAAAGAAATCCTCGCGGTGGTCTTGGTTACCCTATCGGCTTACTCGTCGGATTTCTTTTCGCTCGGGCTTTTCTCGGACTTCTTCGCCGCCTCTGTCTCGTCCTTCCTGGCGGCCTTCTCTTCATTCTCGTCGGCGTCGGAGGATTCCTCGGGGCTCACTTCCTTGACCTCGGCCTCGCCGAGAAGGGCATTGAGCACCTTCTCCTGAAGCAGCGAAACCTGCAGCTGCTCAAGCGTGCCGTCCTGGGCCAGCTCCTGACGCAGACGCTCCGGACGACGGTTGTAGTACGACGCCATCTGGGCGATCCGCGAGTTCATCTCGGCCGACGTGACCTCGATGTCCTTGTCCTCGGCAATCTGCTCGCAGATGAACTGCAGCTTCAGGTCGCGCTTGGCCTGTTCGGTGGCGGCGGCCTTCAGCTCTGCGATGTTCTCGTCGACCTTCTCGCGCGGCACGCCCATCTGGAGCATCTCCAGGTAGCGACGCTGGATGATCTGCGAAGCGTGACGATTGGCCACGCCCTCGGGCACGTCCAGTTCGGTGTTCTCCAACAGGAATTCTTCGATCTGCCGGCGCATGTTCTGCTGGGCCTCGGACTCCGTGCGCGACTGCAGTCGGCCACGGAGGTAGCTGCGCATCTCGCCGACCGAGTCGAACCCCATCTGCTCGGCGATCTCGTCGCTCAGCTCGGGGGCCTCGCGTTTGCGAACGCCGGAGACGACGATCTCGATGGTCATCTCCTTGCCCTGCCACTCCTCATTCGGGTGGGACTCGGGCACGGTAACCTTGAGGGTCACGTTGTCGCCGGGCTTGGCGCCGGTGAGTTCTTTGCCGAGGTCCACCACGGGGATGCCCTCGATCTGCCCCGGGGCGGCCCGTAGGTCCAGGCCAGGCCGTTTGATGGGTTCCTCGATCCCCTCAGCGGCAAGCGTGGCCGAGGCGGTCACCATGTCGCCTTCTTCGACGGGCTCATCGGACTCCTTATACCTCGCCATCGACATGAGTATCTGGTTGACGTACTCGTCCACCTCTTCGTCGCTGGCTTCGGTGACGACGCGATCGACCTTCAGGTCGCTCGAGTCGGGCACGTCGAAGTCCGGGATGGCCTCGATCTCGAAACTGATTTCCATATCGCCGGATTCGGGGACTTCGATCTCGTCGAGATCCAGGTCCGGCTCGCCGACGGTGTTGAGTTCGACTTTCTCCAAGGCATCACCGATCGACTCGCCAACCAGGGCGTTGCGAACGTCCTGGGAGACTTCCTTGCCGAACCGCTTTTCCAGCAGCCGTCGCGGCGCCCGCCCGATGCGGAACCCCGGGACCTGGGCCTGCTCGCGCAGCTCGCCGAACATGTCGTCGTACTGGGCGTCAATCCGCTCGCGGGGAATGGTGATGGTGATTTTCTTCTTGAGCGTGCCGGCGTCTTCGACGTCGACAGTGTTCTCGGGAAGGTTGTCGGTCTGCTCGTCTTCGTTGGGAGTGAGGTCCTGCGTCTCGTCGGCCATGGTGGGTTGTGGCTCCTGCTGGGTCCCCGCGACCAGGTCGGCCAACACAGCCAACCCCCAGCAGGGACAATTCTATCCGCCCGTGCTCTCTATCGGCACGGGCTCGGTGGAAACGTCAAAGTCTAGAGAAACGCATCGGCTCCGTCAATGCCGGCGCGTGAGGAAATGTCACTGCATCGACCCGGCCGCGTTCTCCGCGAACATTATAGACGCTCGGCTCGGCGATCGGCGGGGCTCGGATGATGAACGATCGCGCGACGGGCATCGCTTTTGTCCGTGGCTGCCAAACCGTTGGACATCTCGTCGGTTTGCTCTATAATCCCGGTTTCGCCCCGGGCCGATGCGCTCGGACGCAAGGACACGCCATGACGATTGACCAATGCAGCCAATGCGACGGGAAGTGCTGTAAGTACTTCTGCCTGGAGATCGATCAGCCGGACACCTACGAGGAGTTCGAGGATGTCCGGTGGTATCTCTGCCACGGGGATGTCTCGGTCCACATCGACGAGGACGGCGACTGGTATCTCTCGGTCATGAACGCCTGCCGCTTCCTGGACGACGCCAACCGATGCACGATCTACGAAGACCGCCCCCTGATCTGCCGCAACTACTCCCAGGACGGCTGCGACTTCACGCAGGGCGACTATCAGTACCAGCAGCTCTTCCATACGCCCGAGGAACTGGACGCCTACGCCGAGAAGACCCTCGGCAAGTTGGCGTACCGCTCTGCCAGGAAGAAGGCCCGCCGCAAGCTGGAGAAGAAGGCCGAGAAAGAAGCCCGCAAGCTGGAGAAGAAGCGCACCAAGGGCAGGAAAAAGTCCCAAGGCAAGGGCAGCGCGAAAAAGGGCGACAAGAGCGGAACGAAGAAGGCCAAAGGCGGCAAGGGCAAATCCAAAGGCAAGCGTAAGAAGAAGTAACGAACCCGCGGCAGGGGGGGGGGCATCGGCACGATGCCCGACCCCCGGACCACGCAGACGAGGCGACAGTGACATGAAGTTTCAGGCAGTGAAGGGCACGCGCGATTTCTACCCCGAGCAGATGCGTCTGCGGAGCTACATCGTGGACGCCTGGCGGCGGGTGTCGCTGCGCAACGGTTTCGAGGAATACGACTCGCCGATCTTCGAGTATCTTGACCTGTTCACGATCAAGAGCGGCGATGAGATCGCCGAGCAGCTGTTCAACTTCACCGACCGCGGCGACCGCCACCTCGCGATCCGTCCGGAGATCACGCCGTCGCTGGCGCGGATGGTCAACGCGAAGATCAGCACGCTGCCTCGCCCGATCAAGTGGTTCTCCGTGCCCCGCCTCTGCCGGGCTGAGCGTCCTCAGAAGGGTCGGCTGCGGGAGTTCTTTCAGTGGAACATCGACATTATCGGCTCCGATGATGTGCTCGCCGACGCCGAGTGCATTTACGTAGCCATCGACCTGCTCCGCGAGCTGGGGCTCAGCCCCCAGGACGTGACCGTCCGCATCGGGTCGCGTCCGCTGGCGGTGTCAGCCATCACCTCGGCCGGCGTACCGGCGGACAGGGTCGAGGAGATTCTCCCCGTGCTGGACAAACGCGCCAAGCTGCCCGAGGAGAAGTTCACCGCCCTCTGCGAGGAAAAGGGCCTCACGCCCGAGCAGATCGACGCGATCTGCGCCTTCCAGGACGCCGACAGCGTCGAGGCTGTCCGATCGGCACTGGGCGACAGCGACGACGAGACCATCGCCGCGGCGCTGGACGATCTGGAACAGTTGCTGGAACACCTCGATGCGATGGGCGTGCGCGATTTCTGCCGGCTGGACATGCACATTGTTCGCGGGCTGGCGTACTATACGGGCATCGTCTACGAGGTCTTCGACGCTGCCGACAGCCTTCGCGCGGTGGCCGGCGGCGGGCGATACGATAATCTTCTGGAGGTGCTCGGCGGGCCCAAGGTCGGCGCCACCGGGTTCGGCATGGGCGACGTGGTGCTGGGAATTCTGCTGGACGAGAAGAACAAGGTGCCCTCGCTGGATCAGGCGATCGACTTCTTCGTGATCGACGACGAGGACGACTGCCTCGATCCGGTCCTGCGCGTGGTGGCCGGTCTGCGACGTCTCGGCTGGCAGGCCGCCTACAGCTTCAAACGCCAGAAAACGCCCAAGCAGCTCAAGGAAGCACTGCGATCCGGCGCGGCGGCGGCCGTCTTCGTCTCACGCGACCAGAGCGGATTGGCCGGCTACCGTCTGCGGCTGAAGAACCTCCGAACCGGAAAGCAGCACAACAACAACTTCCTCGTTCGCGAATTCCTCGAACGCCCGGAACTGAGCACCGTGCGCGACATCGGCACGCTTCTGGAGCGGTTCGGACTCGACGGAGAATGACCGCGACGCGGCAGGGGGCCATGACCAGGCGAGCCCAACATTACGAGCAGGCGTTCGACGACTATCTCCGGTCGCGCGGCTGGCCGTTCGTTCCGGTCGACCAGGCCAAACGCTCGCTGCTGGCGGACGCCACCATCAAAAGCTTCGACTTCATCGTCTACTCCGAGACCGGCCCGAACCTCATCGTCGACGTGAAAGGCAGGAAGTTCCCGGACTCCACGCCGGGTGCGTCGCGCGGAACGCGGGCCTGGGAGAACTGGATCACCCGCGACGATGTCGAAGGCCTGCGGCAGTGGCAGGGGGTCTTCGGGGCGGAGTTCGTATCGGTGCTGGTGTTCGCCTATTGGCTGCAGGGCCCGCCGGCCCGGGCGCCCTTCGAGGACGTCCACTGGATGGAGGGTCGGCATTACGCGTTCGTAGCCCTTCCGCTGGAGGACTACGTCTCGCTGGCAACGCCGCGCAGCGCGAAGTGGCGAACCCTATCGGCCGCGGCCAAGCCCTTCTCGCGGGCCGTGGTGCCCATCGAAGAAATGCTGTAACCCATCGCGCGACAAAGTTTTTTTCACCCATCTGCCCTAACCACCGCTCCGATGGTGTGTCTGCCCCCACGC
>CAZYIH010000169.1:0-6450 GCA_964646915.1 uncultured Planctomycetaceae bacterium
GGTTCGGGCACATGAACTCGTTCCGTCCGGTGCGTTATGAAGGCAGCCTCAACCTTGCTATTGCTTGCAGCCTCGCTTGTCGCGGCAGGATGCCCGTCGACGAATGCCCCCTCCGATGGTCGGGACATCGGAACCATGCCCGGAACCGATCGCACCACCGCCCCCAACAGGCAGTTGATGGTGAGCTTTCGCATGGCCACGGTGCTCCTGCCGGCAGGAACCGCCAGCGGCTCGGAAGACCTCTGGAGCTACGTGGACGAGGAGGCCATCGGGGCCGACACCGCCGCCGCCCTGGGACGCAACGGCATGCGTGTGGGCGTGGGGCGCACCAGCAACTGGCCTGACGTAGCCGACGTGCTGGGCCGCATGACCGGCCGGCAGATCGCCCTGACGCACATCCCCGTCCTGCCCGGTTCGACGATCCCGATCAATCTGAAACGTCGTCAGCCCGCCCAGACGATTTTCCTGTCGCTGAACGATCTGAGCCTCACCGGGGAAGACTACCCGCCCGGGACAAATCTGCTGGCGATCAACTGCCGCATCGACGAGAACAACCGCGATGCCCTGCTGGTCACCGGCGTTCCGCAGATTACCACCACGCGCCTTCGTCCGAAGCTCGTCAACGAGGGCGGGGCCCGGGGGTTCGTCCCGCAACCGGACTGGTTCGTGTTTGACCCGCTGCAGTTTCGCCTGCGGATGAGTTCGGATGAATTCCTGGTGATCGGTCCGGGCCGGCGAGCGAGCATTCCCACCAGCGTGGGGCATCATTTCCTGCTGCGTCGGCAGGAAGGGATCGACTTCGAGACCGTCCTGGTACTCATGCCCCAGATCACCGAAACCGACGTGGTTCACACCGATCGCGCGGGTCGGCCGATCGGGACGGGAGGGCGATAGACCAGCCGCCATGACGAACGATCCAGAGCAAACTCCACCCGCCGCCCAAGGCGAAATCTACGAGGAACTGGTCACCCGCTCGCCGATCGGGATGCTCACGACCAACCGTGAGCTGCACGTGGTCCGCGCGAACCCGGCCGCCCGGAGCATTCTGGGCATTGTCAATGGCCCGGTTACCTGGGAGGCGGTCGTCAACGCCGTCTCGCCGCGTCACCGAAAGGCCGTCGGACGTCTGTTTCACCGGGTGATCGAGCACGGGCACAGCCCGAAGTTCGAGGTCCCCCTTCCGACCAACGAAGGGGAGGAAAAGAACGTGCAGGTCCGCCTCCAGCCGATCCACGACGAGGCCGGCGCGGTCACCGGTGCTGCCGTCTGGATCGTCGATCAGACCGAGCTTCGACACCGCAGCGACCAACTCGCCCAGCGCGAGAAAATGGCGTCGCTGGGAACCCTCGCCGCCGGCGTGGCCCACCACTTCAACAACATCCTCGGCGGGGTGGCCACCGTGGTGGATTACGCCCTGACCAGCCTGGACTTCCTGGCGATGAAGCGGGCCCTGCAGACCACAGCCGAGGCGACCACGCGGGCGTCCAAAATCGTCCAGTCGCTGTTGAGCTTTGCCGAGCATCCGCAACGACCTGACGACCTGAGCGATCTGACCGAGTCGGTTCTGACCTTCGCGCAGCTGGTGGAACAGCCCCTCGCCGAGAGAGGGATCACGCTGGAACTCGACATCGACCGCGTGCCCATCACGCCCGTGGCGACTCATCGCATCCATCAGGCTTTGGGCAATCTGCTGAGCAACGCCGAAGAGGCCATGCCCAACGGTGGCAGGATTGTTCTTTCGCTCCACGCCGACGAGCGACACGTAATGCTGCGGTTCTGCGACAGCGGCCATGGGATTCCGCCCAGCGACCTGCCGATGGTGTTTGAACCGTTCTACACCACCAAGGGCCTCCACGCCGGAGGCGAGAAGATGAACCCCGGGCTGGGTCTGTCGGTGGTGCATGGAATCGTCGTGGAGATGGGCGGATCCATCTCGGCTGAGTCGCCCCCCCATGGCGGGGCGTGCTTCACCATCCGACTTCCGATTCACCCGGATACCGACGGACTGTAGCCCCCGGTAAGCCTACAGCCGACAGTTGCCCTGCTCTTCGCCGAAGAGCCACCGTCGCCCGCCGGGCCAACCGGCCAATGACATTTCCAGAACCCGGCGGGAGTACTCGTTCAGCGGGCCCACGTCATAGCGGTAGCTCGCGGCGTGGGCGATGCGATAGTTCACGACGGCCGACAGACGGAACTGCTCTGGGTTGGTGTACATCGTGCCGGCGTTGCGGTAGTGACTTCGCAGCAGGTCGTCGTCGTTCATGAGTTCCCAGACCGATGCCGGTCGGCCGCTGCTGTGACGGTAGACGACGTTGCAGGTCGGGTCGACCGCGCCCCAGACGCCGCTGCGCCACGCTTCGACAATCACGTGTCCGCTGTAGGGTCGATCGGCGTTCGCCTGAAAGACGATCCGCGACGGGATTCCGCTGACCTGCAGCAGCGCGCACGCCACACGCGAAACGTCGGTGCACCAGTCCGACCCGCGGGCGATGATCTGCTCCTCCGTGCCGCCGAAAACCAGCTCCTCGACCGGGCCCTTCGGAGCCTTTGCCCCGAGACGCCGGCAGAAACGCCCGATGCGCCGCACGCGCTTTTCGGCGTCCCGGACGCCGTCGAAGATCTCCTCGCACACCGCCTCCAACCTCGGCCGAGATCCGGGCACGTGGCGAACGGTGGTCGGGGTGTACCCGCTGTAAAGGAACTCAGCCGTCGCGTCGCACAGGCGGATCATGTGCTCGATGCCCACGCGATCGACGCTGCCGGGGGCGTGCGTGTCATGCTCGAGCATGATGCGATAGGCCGGGCCGAACTGCCCGCTGCCGGTGTACTCGCGGATCGCTTCGGGCAGGTCGTCGGCCGATGGCAAAGCGTGATCCGGACGCGCCATCGGCGATCAGCCGTCGAACTCGTCGCCGCGGAACGTCTGGCCGAGATAGGTCTTCCGCACGAGCTCGTCGTTGATGAGGTCCTTGGGATGACCCTCGCGGAGAATCTGCCCGCCGTCGAGAATGTACGACCGGTCGGTAACGGTGAGGGTCTCGCGGACGTTGTGGTCGGTCAGAAGAATGCTGATGCCCCGGTCCTTCAGGCCCCGGATTTCCTTCTGGAGGTCCTCCACGGCGATGGGGTCCACCCCCGAGAAGGGTTCGTCCAGGAGGATCATGGTGGGGTTGGTCACCAGGGCGCGGGCGATCTCGAGCTTCCGTCGCTCGCCGCCGGAGAGTGTGCGGGCCAGTTGGTTCTGCTGCACGGTGAGCCCGAACTGCTCGAGCAGCGCGTCGCACTGCAGGTTGCGAGCCTTGCGCTTGATCGACATGGTCTCCATGATCGCCAGGATGTTCTGCCGCACCGTGAGCCTCTGGAAGATGCTCGGCTCCTGGGACAGATAGCCCATCCCGCGGCGGGCACGTTTGTACATGGGCATCTTCGAGACGTCCACGCCATCGAAAATCACCCGTCCGCCATCCGGCGTGACCATGCCGATCGTCATGCGGAAAGACGTGGTCTTGCCGGCTCCGTTGCGTCCCAGCAGCCCGACGATTTCGCCCTGGCTGACCGTGATGGAGACCTTGTCCACAACGGTCCTGCCGCTGTACCGTTTGACCAGATTCTGTGCTTCCAGCAGGATCATAAGGGGTTCCCGCCCATGGCAGGCCCCGGAGAGCCCGCGAATGTGCATAACTTGTGGATAAACTGCAAAACTGCGCCCAAATTTGTTTCGTTTTCCGCAGCCGCGTCAACCATCTGCAACGCCCCGCCAAGACCGACGCGGGCGGGCCTGATCGCAAATGGCCATTTCACAGCCCATAACATAGGCAATTTCCTGCATCTTACAAAATCGTCGCTTCGCCGGCAAGTCCGCTGCTTTCCCGAGGCCACCGCGGGGCAAGCCCAGCGGACGTTTCCCAACGGCAACGCCGAGCGGGCCGGCCATCAAGTGGCCTATTGTGAATAACTCCTGTTTTCAGAGCGGACATTGCTTGATTTTCGCCCGGATTTCAGCGGATCAGCCGCACTTTTCCGACGTTCGGGATGATCTGGAGGTTCTTCAGCCCCGGAACGCGAAAGCCCGCAGGCCAATACACGAAAAACGCCTTGCCCAACATGTTGTATCGCGGAACCGTCCCGAGGGTGTACATCGGTCGGCCTTCGTCGCTGTAAAGCCGAAGCGTGGGAGCGGCGCTGGTCCAGCCGCGCCCGTCGAGGCTCTGGGGGCTGTTGTCACCCAGCACGAAAAACTCATCCATGCTCCGGGGACGCTCGCCCCTGGCGTGGTGGGCGAGGCGGATCGGCTTGCCGAACGTCGCCCAGCCGTCCTCGCCGCCTTCCACCCCGAGGGTGTCGGCGTACTTCGCCTCCGGGGCAATGCCCGAGCTGTCGCCCGCGAGCGGCTGAAGTTTCGTATTGGTATAGTGCACGTCCCGCATGAGATGGACGTGATTGAGTCGGCACGCTCCGCCACGGACCGCGATCGTCGGCTGCGGGATGCGCACCTCAGCCGTTCCGTTGTGAACCGCCCGTATGTAGCTCTTGAGCGACTCGTGGTCCATCAGCGGAACGGCCTTGCCATTGGCGAGCTTGTTCATCGTCGTCCGCTGAATGACTGCCTCGCCGTCGACCTGCAAGACAAGCTGCTGGTCGACATACGCCAGGGACAGCCGATGGCCCACGCCCTGCCGCATGGCCGGGATGTTTGCAGCCTCTCCCCAGCCGACCCATTTTCCCTCGGTCTTGACCATGTGGCGATAGAACACCTCCGCCGAGCCGTCCGAGGAGACCTCCGCCCGGAATTCGTGGTCGAAGCTGGTCAGCCCCAGATTGAGCGTGCACGCGTCCTTGCCCGGCCAGAGGACAACCGAGAGCTTCAGATCGCTGACGGTTGCCAAGGCTGCGTCCTCGAGATCGTACCCTTCCCCGGGTCGGTCGGAAGTGACGTTGTAGCCGTAGCGGGGCAGGAACAACTCCCGCTGCCATCGCTGCTCGAGCCGGTCCTCGCCGCGGACTTCCGGCCAGAGTTGCACGTCCAGCTCGAGCGTGGAGTTCTCCTCACTGCCGTGGAAGGTGAATTCCCGCCCGCCATCGCCGGTGAGGTCCCACACGTCCGTATCGGCCGCGGCGACCCATCGCGGGACGGGCACGCGCCGACCGCCGGCCGGGCCGAAGTGCTTCTCGATGTCGGGCTGGTAGTCGTTGTTGTACACCACCTGCCACATCGTCTCCTGTGTGCGGAGGGGCTTGCGGCGGATGTGGAACGTTTCTTCCTCGCGCAACCAGTTCCGCACGAATACATCGCCGTGGACGATCTCGATTTCCTCGCCCGGAAGCCCGATCAGCCGTTTGATGTAATTCTCGCGGTTGTTCTGAGGGTTCTTGAACACGACCACGTCCCAAGGCTTGGGCTCGTCAAGGTGGTAGAGGTACTTCATCACCAGCACGTGGTCGCCTCGGCTGAGGGCTTCGCCGTAGGAGGTATAAGGGTAGCGGCAGTTGGGGCAGCGGGCCCCGGAGAAGACATCCTCCTGACTGACGTAGCCGTTGGTCTTCGGCATGCCATAGGCGAACTTGCGTCCGCACGACTGGCAGCGCAAACGCCAGTGAGCCCCCATCAATGTCGGGGCCATCGAGCCGGTCGGGATGACAAACGCCTCGACGAGGAATGCGCGCAGGAGGAACGCCAGAACAATGGCGATCCAGATACTCTCCACCGTATCGCGGATGGAAGCGATCTCGCTGTGTGCAACCTGCGTTTGTGCGTTCATCAGGGAGGGTACGATAGTCTCTCCAGCCGCCCCCGCCAAGAGGCTGGGACGGAAAATTCCGCCGCCCCCGCCCGCGAGCGCGTCGTGCATTGAGGGGTCGTCTCGCATGCGGGCTTGACCTCGTCGGTCGCCCGTGCTACCAAGAGTTCCCCGAACACCAACCCTGGGAGCACACCGATGGATCGATCAGAGCTGGCTGAGCGAATCAAGGAGGTCTCGTACCTGGAGGGCGACTTCGTACTTCGCTCGGGCAAACGGAGCAAATACTACCTCGACAAGTACCTCTTCGAGACCCAGCCGGACATTCTCGAAGCCCTCGGCGAGCTGTTCGTCCCGCACGCCGCGGATGCCGACGTCATCGCCGGGCCCGAGTTGGGCGCCGTCTCGCTGGCTGCCTCGGCGAGCATGAAGACCGGAAAACCTTTCGCCATCGTCCGCAAGGGCGAAAAGGGCTACGGAACCAGCAAGCTGATTGAAGGCACAGACGTCGCCGGCAGGAAGGTGCTGCTGGTCGAGGACATCGGCACCACCGCCGGAGCGGCGCTGCAGGCGGCCGAGACGCTCAAAAACGCCGGCGCCGACGTGCTGCGACTGGTGTTCGTGATCGATCGCCTGCAGGGCGCCCGAGAGAATGTGGAAGCGGCCGGGTTCGAATTCCACGCCCTGTTCACGAAGGAAGACCTGGGCATCT
>CAZYIH010000170.1:0-6374 GCA_964646915.1 uncultured Planctomycetaceae bacterium
CTTTTACGGCGAACTTCTGTTTGCCGGCAGGCGAGCGGGCAAGCCGGTTGCGGGCTCCATGGCGGGTCGATGGCCAATTGGTCTGCCAGTGTCCGCTTCTTGCCTTCCCCCCTCCCTGGGGAGTTGGTACGCTTAGAGTATGTTAGCTTCCGATGCGTCCATCCTGGCGCTGGCCTTCGAGCTGCAGCGCCCCTGGCTGCTCGCTGCCCTGCTCGCGGCTGTCCTGCCGTGGGTGTTGGCGCGTCGTGCCGAACGGCGGGGCCGAGGCGTGTCGTTCATCAGCAGAACGCTCCAGACGTTCGCGCTGGCGGCGTTGGCGATCGCGCTGGCCGGTCCGACCGGCTTGGCTGAATCGGGGGACCAGCCCGTGCTCCTGCTGCAGGATGCCTCCGCGTCTGTCCGGGCCCAGCCGACCCTCTCACTCCCGGTAGAGGTGCCCCTGCGAACGGTGCGTTTCGCCCGCGGCCTGGCGGTGGATTCCGAGGCCGAGCTGCCCACCGATGCCACACACCTCGCCGGGGCACTGCGATGGGCGGGATCGGTCTCGCCGGCGCCCCGGGCGGTGCTGATCCGCACGGACGGCCGCTTTCAGGACGACGTCGCCGCTGCAGCGGAGGCGCTGCGTCGGCGGGGCCTGCCCGTGGCGATCCTGCCGATGTCCGCAGCCCCGCCCGACGCGAGGATCGCGACCTTCGGCGCCACCCGCCGGGCCGACGGCAACGTCGCGCTGGCGTGCACGGTTGCGTCCAACGCGTCGCTGCAGCGCACGCTCGAAATTCGCCAGACCTTTCCCATCGAGCGTCGGCTGACGCGTCGCCCTCTCTCGCTGCGCGCCGGTGACCGGGCCACGGCTCGGCTGACGGTTTCGCTGCCGGACGGGCAGGGCGGCTCGTTCGTGGCTTGGCTCGCGCCGGCAGACACGCTGCCCGAGAACGATTCCATTTCAACGGCAGTGCTGCCGCGGGAGCATCGCGTCGGTCTGATCGCGTCGGACGCCGCCGGCCGATGGATCGCCGCCGATGTCGATCGCGCTGACCTGCTGACGCCGGCGGAGATGGCCGCTGCCGACTCGCTGCTGCCGTACTCGGCAATCGTGGTGGTCGACCCGTCGGGTGAGTCGCTGCCCGCGACGGTGCGCGAGGCCTTGGGGCGGTACGTCCGCGCGGGGGGTGGGTTGGTCGTGGTGGGCAGCGGTCCCCGTCGCAGCCCTGCCGACGCCAATGATCCGCTCTCGCGGGCCCTGCCAGTGTCGTTCCATCCCTGGCGGCGGTCGCGGCTGGATGTGCGCCTGCTGCTGGACGCCTCGGGCTCGATGGGGCAGAGCAGCGAAGACGCCCTGGGACGGTCGCGGCGGACGTTCGACCAGGCCGTCGAGGCCGCCCTGGCGATGGGGCGACATCTCACCCCGTCCGATCGGCTGAGCGTGTGGACGTTCGCGGACACGGCCCGCCTGCGATACACCTCGGGCGATGGACCACCCGACTTCGTCGCGCTGCGGGAGGCCCTGCAGGCCGTCAAACCCGCCGGTGCCACCGATGCCGGAAAAGCCCTCGCCGTCGCTGTGAAGGTCCCCGTCGCGCCCGACGCCAACGGGCTGGTGCTGCTGCTGACCGATCTGCAGACACGCCCGCTCGAGGTGGACGCCCTGGCTGGCGCATTCGACAGGGGCAGCCACCAGCTCGCGATCGTCGCTACCGGCGAAGCGCCGGACACGCATCCCGGCGCGCTGCAGCTGCGCCAACTGGCCAAGCGGACCGGCGCGTCCCTGGTGCGGCGCGACACGCTGGGGGGGCTGGCGGAGGTGTTCGCGCGGTTCGTGAAGGGCTCCCGTGCCGACGCGCTGCAGACCGGCGATTTTACGCCTGCTGCCTCGGCGGCGGTCTTCGGGTTGCCCGCGCAGGGTTGGCCGAAGCTGGGGGCGTACCTTCGCGGGCGACCCAGGGAAGGGGCCCAGGTCCTCCTGCGGACCCAGCGCGAGGGCGACGCGGTGGTGGCACGCTGGGGGGTGGGAGCGGGCAAGGCGGTGAGCGTCGCACTGGCTGGCGACCGCCTGGGCGAGCATGAGCGATGGAAGCGACTGATCGCGGCGGCTGTCCGGTGGGCTCGTCGACCGATGGTCGACCCGCGATTATCAGCCGACCTCGCGCGGGAGGGCGACACGATCTCGCTGACGGTTCGCGCTGTCGACGCCGCCGGTCGGCCGATCAACGACCTGTCCCTGCGGGCGCAGCTTGTTTCGCTCGCGGAGACGTCGGTCGACGGCAGGGCGAAGCTGCTGCAGTCCGGTCCGGGTACTTACCACGGCGTGCTGCCTGCCCCGGCGGGCCCGGCGTATCTTTCCGTGGCCGAGAAGGATGGACCTGTGGTTTACCGGCGCGCTGTGGGCGGAGCGATCGGCGCGGAGTTCACAGCCCTGGGCGCCGGCAGGGCTGCCCTGGCGGAGCTGGCGACGCGAGTCGGCGGGCGGGTCATCGTGCGGGAGGCGCAGCTGGCGGCATTCCTGCAGCGCGCCCGCTCGCGAGGTTGGGTGGATCTCACCTGGTTAGCGCTGCTGCTGGCGGTCGCGATGATGCTGGCTGACTGGGCGATGTCGCGCGTCATCCGACGCGACGGCTGATCATTTCTTTCGGGCCGATTTCTTCGATTTCTTCCGCGAGGTCTTCTTGCGCGCGGAGGTCTTCGAGGTGCTGGAGCGTTTGCGCGTTTTGGTTTTCGGCTGGGGGTAGGACTGGTCCAGGAACCGCCCGTCTCGGGCGATGACCTCGCCATCGACGAGGATCTCGCCGCCTTTTCGCGTGTCGCAGACCATGTCCCAGTGCAGTCCGCTCTCGTTGGTTGCACCGGTCTCGGGGTAGCTCGACCCCAGGGCCAGGTGCACCGTGCCGCCGATTTTCTCATCGAACAGGGTGTTCCGGGTGTACTGCTGGATGTCGTAGTTGGTCCCGAACGCCAGCTCGCCCAGCCGCGACGAACCCTTGTCCATGTCGATCATCGCTTTGAGGAAGTCTTCGCCCTTCGAGGCGGTGGCGCGGGCGACCTTGCCCTTCTCGAACTCCAGGAATACGTCGGTCACTTCCCGCCCGCCATGGACGGCGGGGAAGCTGTAGCGGATGTAGCCGTTCACGCCGTCCTCGACCGGCCCGGTGAATACCTCACCGTCCGGGAAGTTCAGCTTGCCGTCGCAGTTGATCCACTTGCGCCCGGTGACGTTGAAGGTGATGTCCGTGTCCTCGGCGACGATGCGGACCTCTTTGGCCTTGTTGAGCTTGCGGACCATTTTCGCCTGCGCCTTGCTCAGCGCCTTCCAGCTTGCGACGGGGTCGGAGTCCAGCAGTTTGCCCCCCGCGAAGACGAAGTCCTCGTATTCGCTGAGGCTCATGTCGGCGTCCTGGGCGTTGGCGTGTGTCGGCCATTGTGTCAGCGACCAGTTCAGCTCGCCGTCGGCGGAGCGTTTCATGAACAGGCGTTTGACGCTCTCGTGGGCCTTGGAGAAAGTGGCCATCTTCTTCGGGTCGCAGCCGGTCAGGTCGCGCGTGTTGGCGTCGCCCAGCAGGCGGATGACGCCGTCGATTTTCTTTGTGCGGTACTTGGTGACCGGGTTGACCCACTCCAGCTGCGCCTTGGTGGCGGTCTTGTAGAAGATCTCGCCGAGCCCCTCGATGGGCGACTGCACCTCGACGTGCGCGCCTCGTTCGATGGCGAGTCGATACAGCTCGCGGATGCCGTCGGCGGCCAGCGGCGAACCGACGATCATGATGTGCTGGCCCTTCTTGATGTTCAGCGAGTAGTCCACCAGGACCTTCGCAAGTTTCGTCACGCGCGGATCGGTCAAAGCCGGCTCCTTTCAATGGAACATGTGAGCCCCCATGGGGGTCGACATATTGTGGCTGCCGGCGGGCGTTGGTGCAAGCGCCTCTCGATCAGCGAACGCTTGCACCGCGCGGAACCGGCGGCGAAACTGGCAGCATGAGCGAACCCTTCTCCTCCAGGCTGGCTGCCGACAGGACCCTGCGATGACCGCAGAGAAGCCCGTGGCTGTGATGAGCTTCAACATTCTCACGACGCGGGCGGTAGCTCGGCGGTGGCGATGGATGCACCGTCGCGAGGCGGTCCTGGAAGCGATTCGCGCATTCGATGGCGATGTGGTGGGGCTGCAGGAGGCGCGTCGCCCGCAGCTGCAGTTCCTGGCCGATCGGCTGGGGGGTTACGAGGTGGTGTCCATCGGGCGGGGCGGGGGAGAGCGGCTCGGCGAGCACACGCCGGTGCTGTTCCGACGCGAGCGGTTCGAGAAGCGCGACGAGGGGCATTTCTGGCTGGGTCCCCGGCCGGCTGTCCCGGGCAGCCGATGGTGGTGGTCGCTGCCGGCGCGGGTGGCCAGTTGGGTCCGCCTGGCCGATCGCGCCAACGACGGCAGGGAGTTTGTCGCGGTGAACACGCACCTGTGTTGTTTCTGGCGGCGTGCCCGGCTGCGGGGGGCGAGGCTGATTCGCCAACACGTCTCTGCCCTGGCGCGCGGCGGGGCGGCTGTGGTGACCGGCGATTTCAACGCAAGCCTCGGCGGGGCGGTGCATGACGAACTCACCCAGCCGGGGGGCGAGGGCAACACGCTGCGAGAGGCCGTCTCGGAGGTGTCGACGGATACGGGTCGGCGGATTGACTGGATTCTCTGTTCGAAGCATTTTGACGTGACCGACGCGCGGATCGATCGTACGCATCGGCTGGGACGGATTCCGTCGGATCATTGGCCGGTGACGGCAATGCTGGCGTGGCGAGGCCGATCGGATTGATCGCTCTGCGCGAAGAACCGGGGTCGATGCAATGCACCGACTCCGGCGATGCTGCCCCCGGACGGGCGCGGACCCGTCGGGGACTCACCGTTCCTTCCTTCCAGGGGAGGAGGAACGGTGAATCAAAGGGCTTCTTTTGACAAAATCTCATCAAGAGTGATTGATTTTGCCGATCTCACCGGGTACATACAGTTTGGGCATTCTCTCTTGCCCCTGTCACAAAAGGACTTACAATAGGTGCAATGAGCCGGATGACCGGCCCGCTCGCCTCGCAAGTACAGGTATTATGTCGTAGTTCTTTCGCTAGTGCGAATAAATTATGAAAAATTCCCCCAAAAACGATATTTGCGCCCGCATTGCGCAGCTGCGCCGGGAAGTGACCGGTCCGCGGGGCAAGTCTGCATTTGCCCGGCAGTTGGATCTTCCCGCCAGCACGTATGACTACTACGAGAACGGCAGGGTCCCGCCGGCCGACGTCCTGGTGAACATCGCGAGGGTTGCCGGTGTGAATCTCTGCTGGTTGCTGACCGGCGAGGTCGATTGTTCCTCGGGCGTGGGGGCGGACGACCCGGTCCTGCAGCGGGCGGCCAGGCTGATCGCCGAGCATCCCGCCTCGGCCGGTCCGCTTCAGGCGTTTCTGGAGATTCTCGAACAGACCCGTTCGTTCCCGTCCCGTGAGATCGAGGGTGACTATCGCCCGGCGGACGATGATGTCGAACGGTTGGCTGGCGAGGTGGATCGGGCCGAGCCGATGGATGTGCCCGGCGCTGGCGACCCTCAGCGGGCCCAGGAGACGTGGGTTCCGGTTCTCGGGCGGACCGCGGCGGGGGTTCCGCAGTTCTGGCGAGGCCAGCAGGGGCAGGGCGTGCCCACCCTCGAGCAGATCGTCGCCCGCCACGCCGGCCAAACGCCCCGCCAGGTGACCGTGGGCAGGGCGCACGGAGACGAGTCGCTCGCGGATTTGGCCGAGGTCGTCACGCTGACCCGTCCGGACGCTTCGGACGTCGCCCAGTTCGTGGTGGCCGAGGACGTCAAGGCCCGCTATCCTGACGCATTCGCCCTGCGGGTGGACGGATCTTCGATGGATCCGGACATCCGCCACGGAGACCTGGTCCTGCTGAGCCCGTCGGCTGAGGCTGTTGACGGCAGGGCGGCGGTGGTGCAGTTGGCCAACCAGATCGGCGTCACCTGCAAGATCTACCGCCGCGAAGGCCGAACGGTGCACCTGGTTGCACTGTCGCCGACGGTCGCGCCGGTGTCCGTGGGGGGCGAAGAGGTCATCTGGGCGTTGCGCGTGCTGGCGAGGGTCCGCGCGTAAGCATCGCCCGCCGCGGGGCGAAAGGATTGCTGCCGATGCACGTGCAACGCGCCATCGACATCGCCGGCGATGCGATGGGCTCTCGCAAAACCCAACCCGAACGCGAAACGGGTTTCATTTTCCATCATGGCCTGCGGGTCTCGCAACTGTCGCTGCACCTTGCCGACGCGATCGATGAGCCCATCGAGGTCTCGCGGGACGTCCTGCGGATCGGCGGGCTGTTCCACGACGTCGGCAAGGGCGCCCCGGCCCACCAGGACGTCGGGGCC
>CAZYIH010000171.1:0-6365 GCA_964646915.1 uncultured Planctomycetaceae bacterium
AAGGATTCTTCCAGGTCGATGCGGTAAACAAGGTGGGAGATGTAGTCCACCGCCCACAGCCAGCGGCCGTCCCAGGCGAAGCCCGATGTGTGGACCGCTTCGGGAGGCATGTCGAACGATCGCCCCACAGCCGCCTCGGCCGGGTCGATCTCGTAGACTCGCGAGCGGGTGTTCTGCCAGCTGTTGGCGAAGATGAGCCTGCCATCGACCCACGTGAGACCTTGGGGGGTGTAGCGGTTTTCGCCCTCGGGCGTCGGGCCGATCGGCTCCCAGCGGGTGTGAGCAACCCGGCTGCGCTGACGATGCAGGAGGTCAACGGCGTGGACCCGCCAAGCCCACAGACACAGCGCCAGCCCAGCGGCCAGGAGCACCGCCGCCGAAGCAATCACCCATCCCATACGCCGTTTCCTTTGCGTCGCTCAGCCCAGGGAGACACGCATCACTCGGACGCCTTTGTCTCGGCCCGTTGGCGGAGGATTTCCTGGATCTCGTTGCAGTCCTTGTCGCCCCGGCCGGAAAGATTCACCAGCAGGATCTGGTCGGGGTTCATTTTCTTTGCCCGCTTGATCGCCTCGGCCACCGCGTGCGAGCTTTCCAGGGCGGGGATGATCCCCTCGGTGCGCGAGAGTTTCACCAGCGCGTCGAGGGCTTCGGCGTCCGAGGCGCTGACGTACTCGACCCGGCCGATGTCTTTCCAGTGTGAGTGCTCGGGTCCCACGCCCGGATAATCCAACCCCGCCGAGATGCTGTGGACATCGGCGGTTTGGCCGTCAGGGTCCTGCAGGACATAGCTCAGCGAGCCATGCAGCACGCCGGGCGAGCCGGAACACAGCGGCGCGGCGTGATCGCCCAGATTCATGCTCCGCCCGCCGGCTTCGACGCCGACCATTTTCACCTGCTTGTCGCCGATCATCGGTTTGAAGATGCCCGATGCGTTGGACCCGCCCCCGACGCAGGCGATCACCAGGTCCGGCAGGCGACCCTCGATGTCCATCATCTGCTCCCGTGCCTCGCGACCGATGCAGGCCTGGAACTCCGTCACCAGCTTGGGGAACGGGTGAGGACCGGCCACCGTGCCCAGCACGTAATGCGTGTGCTCGACGCTGCCCATCCAGTCGCGCATCGCCTCGTTCAGGGCGTCCTTGAGCGTCTTCTGCCCGGAGGTGACCCCCACCACGCGCGTGCCCAGCAATTCCATGCGGAACACGTTGAGCGACTGGCGACGCATGTCCTCGGTGCCCATGTACACCTCGCACTCGAGCCCGAAGACGGCGGCTGCGGTCGCCGTGGCCACGCCGTGTTGTCCGGCGCCGGTCTCGGCGATCACGCGCGTTTTGCCCATGCGCTTGGCCAGCAGAACCTGCCCCAGCGTGTTGTTGATCTTATGGGCGCCGGTGTGGTTCATGTCCTCGCGCTTGAGATAAATCTTCGCCCCGCCCAGGGCCTCGCTGAGACGCCGGCAGAAGTACAGCTCGCTGGGTCGCCCGGCGATGTCGCGCAGCGCGCGGCCGAACTCGTCGCGAAAGCTCTCGTCGGCCATCGCCGCGGTGTATTCCCGGTCCAGTTGCTCCAGGGCGCCCATGAGCGTCTCGGGCACGAACTGCCCGCCGAAAGGCCCGTAGTAGCCTGCCCGTGTTTTCTCTGCGTCAATCATGGTGAGTGTCCTCTTCGCGTCGAAGCTCCATCATCCCCGGTATCCGGGGCAAAATCAACTCAGCCTTGCCCTGTGTCGATCCCGGGCGTGCGGCTGGAAGCGCACAACAACGCCCGACAGGTCGGCTGCCGGGCGCTGGAGGGTTGCGTGGGGTTTGCGGCGACTACTCGATCACGGGGACCGGACCGGCGAGGGTTTCGAATTCCTCGACAGCCAACAGGTCGCCGCTGTGGACCTGCTTGTTGTTCATCTCGACT
This sequence comes from uncultured Planctomycetaceae bacterium, assembly GCA_964646915.1. Taxonomy (GTDB): domain Bacteria; phylum Planctomycetota; class Phycisphaerae; order SM23-33; family SM23-33; genus CAZFPT01. Next base: position 1,912 of record CAZYIH010000171.1, read on the forward strand.
TCGGGCAGGCGCCAGTGCAGCCAGTACTTCAGCAGACTGGTTCGGCTGTCGTCGGTGGCGGCGTGGTCGGCCAGCAGCGCCCCGACCAGCAGGTAGATCGCGTTGTCCACCAGCTTGCGGGCGTAGAGGTCGCGGGTGGCGTTTCCGCTCTGGGATTTCACGAACGCCACAGCCTCGTCGGTCTCGGCCAGGGCGGCGCGGATCTGCTCGATCGGGCCGGTCAGCGACGATGGCCAGGTGCTGACGTTGGAGGGCGATTCGAGGATGTTCTCGATGATCGTCTTGTACGTCCCTGCCGTCACGCCGGCGATGGCGGCGACCACCTGCAGTTGACTCGTGCCTTCGTAAATCGTCGTGATCCGACTGTCGCGCAGATGCCGCTCGACCGGGTAGTCCTTCATGTACCCGCTTCCGCCAAGAACGGCGATCGCGTCGTTACTGACCCGCATGGACATCTCCGAGGCGTAGTACTTGGCCATGGGCGTCAGCAGCTTGTTCCATCGGCCGAACTTGCGGGCGGTCTGCTTGAGCGTCTTCCGCTCGTCCTTGTCCTCGATGTTGCCGAATTCGAGTTTCTTGGCCGGGCCCATTTCCAAGTCCACGCAGTAGCTGGCGAAGTACGTCAGCGACCGGGCGGCCAGCAGGTCCATGCGGGACTTGACCAGCAGTTCCCGCACGGAGGCGAAGTTGTCGATGGAGACCTCGAACTGCTTGCGCGAGTGGCCGTACTCGCGGGCCACCCGGTAGGCCGCCTCGCCGATGCCCAGCGACTGGGAGGCGATTCCGATGCGGGCCCCGTTCATGAGGCTCATGACGTAGGTGATCAGCCCGCGCTGGCGCTCGCCGATGAGTTTGGCGGGGGTGTCGTCGAAGAAGATCTCGCACGTCGGCGAGCCGTGAATGCCCAGCTTGTTTTCCAGGCGGCGGATTTTCACCCGCGGGCCCCGCTCGCACAGCAGCAGTGAGAGGCCCCGTCCGTCGGCGATTTCCGGTTCGGTGCGGGCCAGCACCAGCAGCACTTCCCCGCAACCGTTGGTGATGAACCGCTTGACGCCGTGGACGAACCAGTTTCCGTCGGCATCCTGGTAGGCCCGCGTCTTGACCGCCTGCAGGTCGGACCCGGCGTCCGGCTCGGTGAGCACCATCGCCCCGGTCCACTCACCCGAGGCCATTGGCGGGAGGTACTCCTGCTTGATCTCCTCGGAGGCGAAGGCGTTGATCGTCTCGGCGATGCCCTGGAGGCCGTAGATGTTCATCAGGGCGGCGTCCGCACGCGAGAGGATGTCGTTGCTCATCGTGTAGACGAGGTTGGGGCAGTTGATCCCGCCGTAGCGGTAGGGCAGGGTGAAGCCCATCAGGTCGGCCTGTCCGAGGCGATTGAGGGCCTCGTCGATGCCCGGTGCGCGGGTGACCGATCCGTCGGCCTCCAGCGTGTTGCCCACCTGGTCGGTTTCCTCTGCCGTCGGTGCAATCACCTCGGCGCAGATCTCCCCGACCGATTCGAGAAGACGGCGGTAGTTGTCCACCGCGTCGGGGGCGTTTTCCGGGGCGTAGTCGAACTCTTCGGCGTAGCGGAAGCCTTCCTCCACGATCTCGGCCGTCTCGGCGACCTTGAGATGCTCGAAGAGGAACTGGATATCGGCGTTGTCTTTATAGAAGTTTCCCATGGGGTCGGTCCTTGTTGGTCAGGCGTTGGTGGTCTCACCGGCGCCGGAGCGGATGGCCTTGATCATCTTGGGCAGCACGTCGGTGTAGTCGCCCACGATCCCGTAATTGGCGACCTGGAAGATCGGGGCGTCCGGGTCGTTGTTGATCGCGAGGATCTTGGCGGACTCTTCCATGCCCGCACGGTGTTGAATCGCCCCGCTGATGCCCACGGCTACGTACAGCGCCGGGCGAACGGTCGTGCCGGTCTGCCCGATCTGGTGATCGTGATCGACAAAGCCCAGGTCCACCGCGGCCCGCGAGCCACCCACCGCGGCACCCAGCGCGTGGGCCAGGTCCCAGACCAGCTTGAACCCGTCCTTGCTGCCGATGCCCGCCCCGCCGGCGACGATGACGCGGGCGGCTTTGAGGTTCACCTTCTTCTCGCGACGGTGCGATTCGACGATCTCCAGCGGCAGGTCGCCGTCGGTGAGTTCGACGGAGACCTCGACCACCTCACCCGAGCGGGCTGCGTCGGGCTCGGGCATGGCCATCACGCCCTCGCGAACCGTCGCCATCTGCGGCCAGCGCTCGGGGTTTACGATCGTGGCGATGATGTTGCCCCCGAATGCCGGGCGGATCTGCAGCAGGAGGTTCTCGTAGTCGGTCTTGGTGCGCGGGTCGGTGTGGGTTCCGATCTGCAGGTCGGTGCAGTCGGCGGTGAGTCCGCACTTCATCTGCGAGGCGACGGTGGGCGCCAGGTCGCGTCCCATCGGCGTTGCCCCGTACAGGCAGATCTGCGGTTTGTACTGCTCGATCAGCGAGCAGATCACCTTGCGGTAGCCGGCGTTCTGGTAGTGGGCGAGTTTGGCGTCGTCCACCAGATAAACCACGTCGGCCCCGTGGGCGATCAGTTCATCGGCGAGGGGTTTGACGTCGTTGCCCAGCAGCGTGGCAGCCACGGGCACCGAAAGCGTCCCGGCCAGCTCGCGTGCCTTTCCCAGCAACTCCAGCGGTACGTCCGAGAGCTTGCCGTCTTCCTGCTCGGCGAAGACCCAGACCTGGCCATCCTTGTTCGGTTCAATCATGGTTGTATTTCCCGGTTGGTCTCGGCGGTCAGCCGATGGTGTGCTCTTCGATGAGTCCGCCGATCAGACCGGCGACGCCTTCCTCGGAGTTCTCGAATTCCTTGTATTCCCCGCCGGCCAATACGATCGACTGGATGCGGTTGACCTTCGTGGGGCTGCCCTTCAGACCGCACCATTCCAGGTCGGCCTCGAGGTCGGCCAGCGACCACTGTTCGATCAGCAGGCCCTTGTTATCGAGTGTTTCGCAGAACTTGCCCACCTCGGTGGCCTGCAGCTCGGCGGTGTAGTTCTCGAAGTCGCCTTCCAGCAGATGCTCGGCCTTCTTCTCGACCTCCGCCCGCGAGTAGGCCTTCTTGTACTTCATCATGCGTTTGGCCGCCCGGGGACGAGGCGTGTTGGCGGTGTCCATGACCGTCAGAAGCGCCGGCAGCTGACCGGTGACGATCTCCCAGCCGTTGCCCACGTTCCGCTGGACGGTGATCGTGCCGTCCTGGAGATCCTGGAGCTCTTCGAGGTACGTAATCAGCGTCATCCCGAGCTTCTCAGCCATCTGCGGGCCCACCTGGGCGGTGTCGCCGTCGATGGCCTGTCGGCCACAGAGAACGATGTCCGCCTGGAGCTTCCGGACCGCACAGGACAGGATGTAGCTGGTCGCCAGCGTGTCGGACCCGGCCGCACCGCGGTCGGTCACGAGCACCGCCCGGTCGGCCCCACGGAACAGCGAGTCCCGCAGGACGTCGCATGCGTTGGGCAGGCCCATCGCCAGGGCGGTCACCGTCCCGCCGAAGCGGTCGCGGATCTCCAACGCCGTTTCCAGCGCGTGCAGGTCCTCGGGGTTGAAGATCGCCGGCAATGCCTGGCGATTCACGGTTCCTTCGGGCGTCATCGCATCGCCGGTGATGTTCTTGGTGTCCGGCACCTGCTTGACGCACACTACGCAGTTGTATGCCACTCTCTGTTACTCCCGTATCGAATGCCGATGCGTTTCCCCCATATAGCAACGGCCCGCCGCAAGCGGACCGTGTTCCGAATCGAGGATGGTACGAAGCCTCCTCAACCGGGTCAAGTAAGAATGAATCCGCCGGCCGGTATCCGCCCTGCGGACCTCTCAGCCATCTCAGCCAAGCCGTTTGAGAAGCTTCCAGCCGCTGGGCAACAAACCGACGGCCAGGGCGATTTTCACGACCGCTCCGGGCAGGAACGGCAGGACGCCTGCCTGCCACGCCAGCGACGGTGAACCGGTCAACGTCGCCAGCCACGCCCATCCGCACGCGAGAATCACCAGCGTTCCGAGGGACATCGCCGCCAGCATGCGGAGATAATCGCGGTCCCAGCCGGCCCGGGCGAGCGTACCCACCACTGCCGCAGCCAGGAGGAACCCGATGAGATAGCCGCCCGTCGGACCGGCCATGTACGCCAGACCCGCACCGGGGTTGGCGAAGACCGGCAGACCCACCGCCCCCTGGGCGAGGTACGCTGCCACCGCCGCTGTCCCGCGCGTCGGGCCCAGCAGCATGGCAATCACCAGCACGCCGAAGGTCTGCATGCTCACCGGAACAGCCGGGGCGAACGGCAGATGGAAGCTCAACTTCGCACAAACGGTCATCAACAGCGAGCCGCCCAGCACAGCGGCGAGGTCAAAGGCGATCGCACGTCCGGTGCGGGCAGGTCGCGCGAGGTCGGCTACGGTTGCATAGGCCATGGTGCTCTCCATTGGCAGGA
>CAZYIH010000172.1:0-6339 GCA_964646915.1 uncultured Planctomycetaceae bacterium
GCTGGGTTTGGTGCGTACGTGGAGTTTGGGGGCTTCGTGGTGTACGAGGCTGCCTTCGGTGATGGACTCGGTCACGAACGTGTTGCCGCTGACCGTCACGCCTCGGCCGACGACGGTATCTCCGCCGAGGATCGTCGCGTTGGCGTAGATCGTCACGTTGTCCTCGATGGTCGGGTGGCGTTGGAGGCCTTTGATGGCCCGGCCTCGCTCGTCCTTGGGGAAGCTCTTGGCCCCGAGCGTGACGCCCTGGTACATCTTGACGTTGTCGCCGATGTGGCAGGTCTCGCCGATGACCACGCCCGTGCCGTGATCGATGAAGAAACTCCTGCCGATCCGGGCACCCGGATGAATGTCCACGCCGGTAATGCTGTGGGCGTGCTCGGAGAGAATGCGGGGCATGAGCGGGACCTCCAGCTCGACCAGTTCGTGGGCCAGGCGGTAGACCATCATCGCGTGGAAGCCCGGATAGCAGTAGATGATCTCCGCGATGCTCTTGGCGGCGGGGTCGCCGTCGTAGGCGGCCTGGGCGTCCAGCGCGAGCATGTCGCGAACCTGCGGAATGCGCGAGAGGAACTCGATGGTCGCATCCCGCGACTGGGCGCGGCACTCCCGGCAGGTATCGCCGCTGCACTGCTCTTTCGAGGAGCAGATGCAGTGGTAGATCTGCTCGGCCAGCTCGGTTCCCACGTCGGAAAGACGCGTGCCCACGTGGTAGCCGATGTTCTCGGCGGTCAGCTTCGCGCTTCCGAAATAGCCCGGAAACAGCAGCAGCTTGAGCTCGTCGAGCAACGCCACGATCCGCTCGCGCGACGGCAGGAACGCCTGGCCGATGCGCTGGGTACGTTCGTCGCCCCGGTAGCTGGCCAGGATCTGGGCGGTCAGTTCTTCCAGTTTTTCATTCAGCGGTCTGTTCACGGTACACTCCCTCCCCCCGGTGTGCTTCATTGTAGGCTGCACGGACCGGCCTGTCACGCAACCCTTGACGCCAGACGGTGCTGCGGGCATTCTGTGAGCCCGAAAGGAGCAGATCATGACACCCCGAACCGAAACCATCGCCGGGCAGGAATCGTGGCCGCTGGAGAATGGCGCCATCCGCCTGGCCGTCACGCGCCTCGGCGGGCACATGGCCCCGGTGACCTTCGAGGCCGACTCGGATCACCCCATACAGCCCTACTATATCAGCCCCTGGCAGGACGAGGGTCGATCGCTGGATACCGAGGTGCTTCGGCCCCTGCGCGGGAACTTCTTCTGCATGCCCTTCGGCGGCGAGAACCGCTACCGCGGCGAGGACCACCCCGCCCACGGCGAGCCGGCCACCGGGCGATGGAAGAATGCCCGTATCGACGTCGACGGGCCCGTCCATGCGCTGACGGCCCGCATGGACACCAAGGCCCGCCCCGGCAGCGTCACCAAGACCCACGCCATCGTCGACGGTCATCATGCGGTCTACACCGCCCACCGCCTGGAGGGCTACTCCGGGAAGATGTGTCTCGGCCACCATGCCACGCTGGCTGTTCCCGAGCGGCCTGGCGGGCTGCTGGTCTCGTCCAGTCCGTTCGAGTTGGGCATGACGAACCCGTCGCTGTTCTCCAACCCGGCCGACGGTGAGTACCAGTCGCTGGCGATCGGAAAGCGGTTTCGCTCGCTGGACAAGGTTCCCACGCTGTGGAAGGACTGCCCCTGGGCGGACTGCTCGGCGCAGCCGGCGCGGGAGGGGTTTACCGACCTGATCGCCCTGATGAAAACGCCCGGCCGTGCGCCGGCGTGGATGACGGCGGTCTGCCCCGCGACGGGGTATCTGTGGTTCTCGCTGAAAGACGCCGCCGTCCTGCCGACCACCGCGATGTGGATCTCCAATCGCGGGCGTCACGGCGAGCCCTGGTGTGGGCGGAACCGCTGTCTCGGGCTCGAGGACGTCTGCGCGTACTTCGCCGACGGACTGACGAACTCGGCCAAAAAGAACGAGCTCACCGAGGCCGGCTTCCCCACGACGGTCTCGCTTCGCAAAGACCGCCCCGCCGAGGTCCGGTATATCGAGGGGGCCATCCGGGTGAAGAAATCCTTCGGCCCGGTGCGCCGCGTGCGGTTCGCCAAGGGCGGATTGACCTTCGTGGACGAGAACGGCAACGAAGCCGACGCCGTCGTCAACCACGATTTCCTGGCGACAGGCGAACTGATCGCGTGACCTCGGGCGGCTGAGGGTGGCAGCGCTACCTTCGTTTCCGTCGTTTTCGGACCAGGTTCGGGGCGGTGGTCAGTTCATCCAGCAGCGTTCGTTCGTCGACCATTGCGAAGGCAGTGCGCGAATCGCTCATCGCGTAGGGGATGATCAGTCGGCCATTGTGAATGACCGAGCCGCAGGAGTAGACCACGTTGGGCACGTAGCCTTCCCGCTCGTCGTCGGTGGGCACCAACAGCGGCTCGCGCAGCCGACCGATCACGCGTGACGGGTCGCGGAGGTCCAGCAGCGACGCGCCGATGCAGTACTGGCGCATCGGCCCGACGGCGTGGGTAATCACCAGCCAGCCGGCGTCGGTCTCCAACGGCGAGCCGCAGTTGCCCAATTGCACCAGTTCCCAGTCCTCGCTGGGCGTCTGGAGCTTCTGCGAGACGTTCCACACGTGCAGATCGCCGGACCGCATCAGGAAGAGGTTCTCCCCGTCGTGGCGTGAGAGCATGCAGTATTGTCCGTCGATCCGCCGGGGGAACAACGCGGCCCCCTTGTTTTTGGCGTATCGGCCGCTGAGCGGGAACACGTGGAATGTGTGGAAGTCCGCGGTTTCGAGCATCATCGGGTGCGTCCGCATGCCGTCGAAGGCGGTGTACGTTCCATAGTAGGTCACCTCGCCGTCGTCGTCGACGAATCGCACCAGGCGGAGGTCCTCGATCCCGTTGGCCTCGTTCTGGGTGGCAGGGAAGATCACCGTCTCCGACGGCTTGCAGTCCGGCGGGAAACGCAGCTCGTAGTTCGCCTGCGCCAGCCAGAGCATGTTGCCCTTCATTCGCCGGAACCCCGGCGGCCGACCTTTCTGCTTGGCCAACTCGGCCAGCGCGGCGTTGAGCTGGCGGGATGTGAACGTCTCGGGCAGGTGGTCCAGCACCCAATCGACCGGGTCGCGCTTGACGCTATGCTCGTGGAGCTTGCGGTGGAACAGCGCCTTATCGAGCTTCTTGTCCGGGATCGGCCTGGCAGAGTAGGCGTAGCGCGGGGGCGGGTCGAAACTGATTTTCGCGCCGCCATCGATGACGCCCCGACGAAAGACGATTGACGAGACGTGCCCCTCGCCGGTGGCCCGCAGGCTCATGAGAAACCGCAGGTCGCCATCGTCCAGCCCGCTCTGGTCGGGGTGGGGCACCATCGAGGGGTTGAACAGCGCCGCCGACTCGATGGAGTACTCCATTGTGAAGTACGCCCCGATCAGCAGCTTGTGCGTCTCGGAAATCTCGCCGATGTTCCGCACGTGGCGGGCGGCCTGCTGGTAGTTCTCGCGGAAGGCTTCTTCGAGGTCACGATGTCGGCCCTGGAAGCCGGCCTCGACGTCCTTCAGCAAGGCCGATATGCGGCGGGTGGGGATCTTCAGCGTGCGGCGGAAGACCGACCGCACACGAGGCGGGTGATGGAAATCCAGATAGCGCGGGATGACCCGCCGGTCGTCGGAGACCAGCTGGCCGGGCAGGCGAAACACACGCAGACGTCGTTTGGGCATTGCGGGCGATACCTTCTATGGAAACGCTGAGTTCGCGAAGCTCCCCTTCCCGTTTGAATCATCTTAGGCGCCGGCTGGGCGGCATGCAAGAATCCGGGCCGATGTATCCAGGCCTGGAGAGTTCGGCCGGCGAGGAGAAGGTCCTTGCTGCCCTGAAGAACGAAGGATATTGTACGAGCGGGAGCAAGATGCATTGAACGCCCGAGGGTCCCCGCCGCTGCAGGCGCCTGTACCTTGCGCGGATTTCGTGTTCAATGATCCTTGCCGGTGGTAACAAGATTGTTGTGGACAAGAGAGACCAACACCAAAGGAGCGACACGGATGGCGGCAGACTCGGCAGGGCATTTTCCTCGCACCGCGTTGATCACCGGAGCCAGTGCAGGTATCGGTGCGGCCGCTGCCGCTGCGCTTGCAGATGAGGGATTGCGCGTCTGCCTTATGGCTCGCCGCGAGGACCGCCTGGAGCAGATCACCGAGTCTATCCGCACATCGACCGGGCAAGAACATGCGGCGATCTGCTATGCCGGGGACGTGACCTGCGAAGACGACCGCCGCAACGCGGTTGAATTGGCGATGCAATCGTGGGGGCGGCTGGACGTGCTCGTGAACAATGCCGGTACCGCCTTGGCGGGGGCGTTGGAAGACATCTCCATCGAAGAGGCCCGCGACCAATTCGAGATCAACGCCCTTGCGCCACTGGCCATGATGCAGCGGGTCGGGCCGATCTTTCGCGAACAAGGGGGTGGGCGATTCATCAACGTCAGTTCCATCTCGGGGGTCATGGCGTTGCCGGGTCTTGGCGCATACGCCGCCAGCAAGTATGCCGTGGAAGCCCTCAGCGATGCGGCTCGTCGCGAATACGAGCCATGGGGCATAACGGTCAGCATCATTCAACCGGGCGGCATTACGACGGAAATATGGGATCGGGCCAAGGCGGACCTCACTTCCCGGCGCCAACACAGTGCAGACAGCCCATTCCAGGATTTCTATGACTTACAACTCAATCAGATGGAAACGCTTATGAACGGCGGAATGCCGACAGGCGTGGTGTCCGACGCGATTGTCCACGCGGCGACCGCCAAAAAACCCAAAGCGCGATATTGCATGCCCGCCTACTGCAGGAATCGAAAAATCGTTTCTCACTTGCCAACGGGCATCGAGGACTGGATCATCCGTCGCTATGTCCGAGTCTGCCGACCGAAGTCCGGCGAGACGATCAATGATGATGCAAAAGACAAGAAAGGATGAATAACGAATAATGTGGTTTCAGGAAGAATCGAAGCACATTCCCCACCAGCGCATGCTCGAATTGGCTGGTCGGTTCGCCGAGCAAGCGAAGGAGCGAATCTCTGCCAAACCGCGCCGCGTTTTGCTTCTGCCTCCGGACATCACCCGCGCCCACAGCGGGGCCGGCTGGATTACCCAGGAGTTGTACCGGATCTTTTCGGCAGAGGCCGACGTGCATGTCATCCCGACGCTTGGCCAGCATGTCCCGCACACGCCCGACCAGAACCGCTGGATGTTCGGGGATATTCGCGAAGATCACATCCACGCACACGATTGGCGAAACGGTTCGAAGGTCATCGGCGAGGTGCCCGCGTCTTTCGTCCGCGAGGTATCCGGCGGGAAGGCAGATTGGCCCATCCCCGTGTCGCTGAACCGACTTCTACTGGAAGGCGACTGGGATTTGATCCTCAACGTCGGACACGTCGTACCGCATGAGGTTCTTGGCTTTGCCAACCACAACAAAAACTACTTCATCGGGCTGGGTGGCAAGGAGATGATTTGCGCCAGTCACATGATGGCCGCCTGCTGCGGCATCGAGAACAATCTCGGTTCGCTGGTGACGCCGCTGAGGGCCTGCTTCAACAAGGCCGAGGAGGATTACCTGTATCATCTTCCCGACGCCTACTTCCAGGTAGTGATGGCGTATGATGCGAAAGGAACGCTGGTGCACACAGGTGTCCACGCCGGCGACGATCTGGAAACCTATCTCTCTGCCGCCCGCGCCTCCCAACAGCAGAACGTCACGATCGTACCGCCGCTCCAGAAAGTGGTGGCCGTCATGCAGGGCGACGAGTTCTACAGCACGTGGGTGGCGAATAAGGCCGTCTATCGTACCCGCATGGCCATTGCCGATGGCGGCGAACTGCTCATTATCGCCCCGGGCCTCAAACGCTTCGGCGAGCAGCCGGAGGTGGATGTGCTGATCCGAAAGTATGGCTATTGCGGCACGGAGAAGGTGATGTCCCTCTGGAGGGACTGCCCCGACGGAGGCGACCTGAAAGACCTCACGCATGGGACCGCCCACCTGATCCACGGCTCGTCCGAGGGGCGATTCACAATCACCTACGCTCCGGGCGGCATGACGGAAGAGGACATCCGTTCGGTCCACTTCAACTACAGGGACCCGGCCGAGGCAATGAACCGATACGACCCGGCACGTATGAAGAACGGCTTCAATACCATGCCCGACGGCGAGGAAATCTACTACATCTCCACACCGTCAGCGGGGCTGTGGACCACGAAGGAAAAGCTTCACGGCAGAATCGCCCCCTGAGAAGGGACCCATCCCCATCAGAGAACCCGGCCCCATAGGGGGGCTGGGTTCTTTGATATTTAACGGAGAGGG
>CAZYIH010000173.1:0-6334 GCA_964646915.1 uncultured Planctomycetaceae bacterium
ACGAACTGCATTCCAGTCTGTATGCCAGGCCCAGGCCGCGAGGGAGGCAGGTCGGGTGAGCGTCAGCGCCAGAACTGCCACCATTTCTTCTTCGGCGGGTTCACGTCGCGCTCGATGCGGCGGGTGATGGTCTGGAGGCTGGGGAGTTTGTCGCGCATCGCCCGCAGGTTCGATTGGCTGAACTTCTCGGGCTGATGCTCGAAAGCGTCTCGGCCTTTGGCGGAAAGGAAGGCTTCGGGCGGCGGCATTTCGTCGGCGGCGTCGTAGAACTTCAGGGCTTCCTCGATGCAGAGGGCGGCGTGCAGTCCGGTGCGCCGCGAGGCGATGGGGCCCTGCCCCGCGGCGTGCTCCACGAGCGTGTAGAACAAGCTCAGCCATTGCGCCAGACCGACAATGCGGCTGGGCTCGTCGGTCGGGTTGATCCGCTCGCTGTCGGGCCAATCCTCCGCCGGCGGCCGATCGCAGATGAAGCGCATCGCGTGGGACTCGCCGCATCGGCTGCACTCGCCAACCAACTCGAACGGCTCGCCGGGCGTAAACGACGGATGGCGCGGGGCAGGAACAAGCGGCCCCTTGCCGCATGCACGGCAAGGGGTCACCGAAAGGGAATACATCACTTCATTGATCGTATGGGCCGGCAGTGGCTGCTCGGCGGTCATCGAACACCTCGCGTGGCGTTGTGCGTTCGATCAGTTCCAGCCGTCGCCGCTGCCCCAGCCGTCGTCGTCATCGCCGGTGTCATCGGTATCGCCATCGTCGTCGCCGGTGTGATCCTCGCCGTCGTCGGTTTCCGGTACTGCCTCCGGTTCCGGTTCGGGCATGGGCTCGGGCTCGGCGGTCGGCCCGCCGCTGGTGCTTCCACCGCCGGTGTCACTGTCCGGCAGCAGGGACGTCAGCTCGTCGATGTCCTGCTGGGCGCGCTGCTGGATCTCGCTGAATTTCTGGTCGACGTTGCCCTCGTTGATCTCGCCGCTGGTGATCCCGTCTGCCAGTTCCTTCATCGCCAGAGCCCTTCGGCCGGCATTGGCGTGATCAAGCAGTTCGCTGCGGCGGACATTCCCGGGCAGCTGGGCCTTCCACACGCCGTCTTTCGGCACGAACACCAAAGCCGTCGAGCCGTCCGACTTGTTGGCCAATACCTTCTCACCATCCTTCTGGAACGTCAGGTCGTCCATCGGGGCAATGTCACTGCCGGGCTTGTTTTCCACGCCTCGGCTGAACATCTGACTGGCCTCATCGAGGTTCGCCTCATCCGGGAGGGTCAGCCGTCCCTCATCGACGGCCCGCTTGATGGTCTCGATCGCATCGGGGGCGTCCTTGACATGCTTGAGCCAACCGAACGCCATCGCCTCGGGCTTGTCGTAGTAGGCTGCCAGCTTGGCCGGGCCCTGCGACCGAGAAGCCTCCCGCAGGCGCTGATAGGCGGTCTTCGCCTCCTCGATCGGATCGGTGCCCACAGCCACCAGGTCCGCCCCGCCGGTGGAACCGCGGGTATCGCCGCCATCGGGTGTGCCCGTCTGGCCGCCGCCGGTATCGCCGCCGGTGGTATAGCTCTTGGCCCGCACGCCGTCCTGGCTTTCCAGCAGGTCCATGTCCACGTCCACGGGGCGCATCGCCGCGACGCTGCCGTCCAGCTCAGGGTCGTACGTTTCGACGCGCTTCGGGTCGTTCGTGCGTCGCTTGCAGCCGGTGGCCGTCACCACCAGCGCAGCCAGCAGCAGGAGTGTCGTCCAACGCTTCATAGTACACCTCTCCAGGTTCGGGGCGGATGGGTCCGCCTTTTCCTATTGGACTCCGCCGGGGGGCGGTTGTTTCACACATCTTCTTCGTCGTCGCCGGTTTCTGCGAGCATCGCCTCGACCTCGCCGGGGCGGGCAATGCCCAACGCCGACAGCGCATCCCGTTCGATCATCGTTCGCAGGGTCTCACGCGGGACACTCGGCAGGTTCGTCCCCTGGGTGACCTCGTGGAGGCGGTAGACGCTCTCAATGGCTTCGGAGGCGGTGGAATAGGGAAAGTCGCTGCCGAAGAGGACCTTGTCCATCACGTTGAACTGATGCGCCAGCACGAGGGCGTTGTACGCCTGCCACGGGCGGCGGATGAGGCCGGCCACGTCGCCGTAGACCCGTTCATGCTTGCCCACCAGGGCGATGCCCTCCTCCACCCACGGATGTCCCAGCCCGCTGATAACGATGGTCAGCGTGGGGTAGTCCTGTGCGATTTCGTCCAGCAGCAGCGGCCGGGCGTAGCCCATCGAACCCTTCGCCGGGAAGTGCGTCCCGTGGGCCAGGAAGACCGGTACGTCGCGCTGGGCTGCCAGTTCGTAGAGCTTCATGGCGCGCGAGTCCGACGGATGGTAGTTCTGGGTGGCCGGGCTGATGGTCAGTCCGCGGAACTCGCTGCGGTCCAGCAGTTCGTTGGCCTCTTCCAGGGCACCGTCGCAGGTGGGGTCCACCGCGGCGATGCCCACCAGCCGTTCGCTGTGAGCGCCAACGTGGCGGGCGACCATCTCGTTGGGCACCGACGCGCCGAGGTGTTCGCTGACGAACCCCATCACCAGTGTCTTGGAGGCCGGGTCGCACGCCTTGATGTGGTCGGCCGGCCTGGCCGAGAGGCTCTCCCGGCCGGTCTGGCGACGCAGGTAGGCGGCGGCGTCCTCGCCCAGTTGATCGGGGTTGTCCCAAATGTGTGTATGGCAATCGACTATCATCGTCGCATGACTCGCATTTTCGCTCCGGCCGGGCGCGGATCGCCCGACCAATGCGCGTATTGTAGACCCGCCACCGCCACCGTGCAAGACGGTTTGAGATCGAGCAACGCCGCAGGGACCCTGAGCGACATATCCCGGCCGACTGATCGGGTCTCGGGGGTCGCGTCCTCGGTATTTGCCCCGGGCGTCTGCGAAACGTACCTTCCAGAAGAGGAGTACTGCCTGCACGGGAGGTCTGCCGGATGGTCCGAGGTGTGTCACCATCGCATGAGAATCGCCAGGAAGTCCCCGAGCCCGGGTTCGACCTGACGCGGTCTGTATGGCAGGCTGCGGTGGGCGAGCGACTGCTGACTCCCCAGGAGTTGGCCGCCCGGGTACGATACTTCTCTCGCGAAGCGGACCGCGCCATCGCGCGGGCCCGACGCACCTGCGCCTGAGTGTCTGCCGTCGCGGCAGCTCTCGCGCCGGGCTGCTCCGTTGCCCGCTCTCCAACTCCCTCGGCAGCGAGAGTCTCCGGGCGCTATTCCTCTGCCGTCACGAAGCAGGAATCGATGATCTCATCGAGCGCCCCGCTGGCGACGCAGATGGACGTATCTGCCGCGCCGTAGTAGACCTTCACCTCACCGTTGGGCTCGACGATCGCGCCGCAGGCGAACACCACGTTGCCCACGTCGCCGACGCGTTCGTAGTCCTCGCGCGGGCTCAGCAGCGGGGCGAGGCATCGACCGACGATCTTGGCCGGGTCGTCCTTGTCGTGCATCGCGGTCCCGATCCGGTAGATCGGGCCTGCCGAGGTCATCTTCACGCCGTGGTAAATCTCCAGCCATCCGCGATCGGTGAGAATCGGCGGCGCCGATGCCCCGATGCGGAAACTGTCCCAGAACCGCGCCCTGGGCCCGAAGCAGAACTCGCTCTTGCCCCAGTTGATCAGGTCCGGGGAGTAACTCACCCAGATGCTGCCCACGCCGGCCCCGATCGGTCGATCCAGCCGCGCGTAGAGCCCGTTGATCTTCTCGGGGAACAGCACGCCGTCCTTATTCCCCGGACGGGAAACCATCGCGATCCGTTCGTAGTGCTCGAAGTCCTCGGTCCTGGCGATGGCGATGCGTCCGCCGTATCGACCGACGGCTGTGTAGACGATGTAATGCACCCCGTCGATCGTCGTCAGCCGAGGGTCCTCGATGCCGTGCTCTTCCCAGATCTTGAACTCCCCGGTCTCGGCGGGGACCATGCACGGCTCGGGGCGCACTTCCCAGTGCAGCCCGTCGTGGCTGTGGGCCAGCGCGAAATACGAGTATCCCTGCTGGCCCTCGACGCGGACGATCATGAAGTAGTCGTTCTCGAGCTTCACCGGCGTGCCGTTGAACACGGTGTTGCATCGATACGGCACGTCCAGTTGGGTGATGATCGGGTTCCGCTCCCAGCGGTGCAGCAGGTCAGTCCCGTGGCGACGGATCATTCGTGAAACTCCTCTGTCTCGAAGCAGTTCTCGAGGATGTCCTCGAGCGGTGCGGTCCCCAGGGCGATGCAGCTGTCCGAAGCGCCGTAGTAGATCTCCAGCACGCCGTCATCCTGCAGCAACGCGCCGCAGGAGAACACGACATTGGGAATGTCGCCGATGCGTTCGTACTTCTCACGCGGGGCGAGCACGGGGATGTCCGATCGACCCAGGACCTTCGACGGGTCGTCGCGATCCAGCACAGCCGCCCCGAGGCGAACCAGCGGACCGGCCGAGGTGTGTCGCTGGCCGTAGTAGATCAGCAACCAGCCGTCGTCGATCTCGATCGGCGGGCAGGCCGCCCCGATCACGTGGGTATCCCAGTGGCCGCCGCGCGGGGTCATCACCGGTCGCCCGTCGCCCCAGAACTCCAGGTCGTCCGAGAAGACCACCCAGATGCTTTTCCCGTCGTCGGGGCGCTCCAGCAGGGCATATCGACCGTTGATTTTGCGGGGGAAAAGCGCGCCGTTTTTGACGTCCACCTGCGAGATGAGCCCCATCCGCTCGCACGTGACGAAGTCGCTCGTACGCGCCAGACCCAGACGCAACCCGTGGTAGCCCATGGCTACATAGGTGACGTAGTAGACGCCCTCCATTTCGGTGATCCGCGCATCGCGGATGCCCAGCGTCTCGTACATCTGGTCGCCGTCGGTGCGGGACGAACTCATGAAAGGCTTTTCGTCGACAGTGAAATGCAGGCCGTCCTGGCTGCGGGCCAGGTAGAGACGACATCGCCCCTGAAGCCCTTCGACGGTCACCAGCAGGACCGTCTCGCCCTGGAATTGCACCGCCGCGGCATTGAGGATGTCGCTGCACTGAAAGTTCAGGTCATCCAGGGAGATGACAGGGTTTCCCTCCCATCGGTGCAGTACGTCTCTGCCGGTATTTTCGGGCATGGTTCCTTCCTTCGTGCTCGATAGAGGACGCCCACGTCGGCGTCAGACCATCTATCGGTCAATCGGGGGGCAACTCTTTGACCTCGCTGCGAATTGCGCCGGAATCCGGCGGGCGCCGAACGCCTCAGCGTTCCATCGCGTCGCGGACGATCATGCGAATCTGGTGAATATTCCCCAGAATCACTGCCGAGGAGACGGTCCCGACCGGAACGGATTTTCCCAGGTAGGTATCCACGATCCAGTCGGAGAAGACCATCACGTCCTCCGGGCCGGCGCGGACGATGAGTTCCACCGTCACGCGGTACTCAGCCTTGTTCCCCGTCGGACGGATGCGGACCCCGCCGCGACGAAAGGTGGCCACCCCCGGCCGACCCATCGCCACGAACCGGTCGATCCAGTCCTCGATGGGTTTGTTCTGGTAGGCGAAGGTCATCACCATGCGTCGTCGGGCGTTTGGGGAGAGCCCCGCGATGCGATCGAACCGCTGGCCGAGCGGGTCGGGCAACTCATTCGGATCGATATGCGGGATGGAGAAGTCAATGAGCGAGGAGTGATTGGCGTCGCCATTGATCTCGTCGTCGGCCGAGACAGCCGTCGGATCGATCCGGCGAAGGGCCTGCACACCGACCCCGAGGGCGAGGACGACCGCCGTCACCAGAAACAATCCCTTCAGCCAGACTGGAGCATCTGCAATCATGCCGTTCCGTCGTGCTCCGGGCATCCTGCCCGTTCGCTGTTCGCGGCAGGGGCATCCTGCCGGCGTTGGATCCTGTTTCCCCCATGGGCGGCGTCACGGTTCGCCAGGAACCGCCGACGGAGCTTCCAGTGGATGTATCGGCGGAACCGGCCCCCATCTCAGCCAGAAATCGCCTCTTTCCCCCGTCTTTTCCATGATCGCGAGGAAGTCCCCGCCACCCCTTCACTTGGCCCGGATCAGCCGATTTTGGAGATTCACCCACGTCACCGCGCCGCGGGGATGGATATACCGCCACGGCCGTCTCAAACGCCTGGGCCGATCGAGCACCCACGCAAACACCCTCGCATACGCATCGCCACCTCGCCAGTAACGCTCGGGGGCGCGATGCAGGTGAACATTGCGCTGCATCGCCCTCTCGCTCAGCGGGCCCAGAGAATCAACAATCTCACAGACCCCGCAGATCCGCGAGCTGCCCACCTCAATGAGAGCGACCGGTCCGCGAATGCGAACCGGTCGTCCTCGAATTTCCCAAC
>CAZYIH010000174.1:0-3012 GCA_964646915.1 uncultured Planctomycetaceae bacterium
CGACGGGGAGAAAAACGCGCTTGAACATCGCTCGATCTTTGATACACTAT
Source organism: uncultured Planctomycetaceae bacterium (assembly GCA_964646915.1). GTDB lineage: Bacteria > Planctomycetota > Phycisphaerae > SM23-33 > SM23-33 > CAZFPT01. The sequence goes on from CAZYIH010000174.1 coordinate 51, forward strand.
CGATCTTTGTTCCATTGACCAAACGCCCATGCAGAGGTAGCTACGATGAAGAAGGACATCCACCCGGAATACAGTGACATCACCGTGCGGTGCGCCTGCGGGAACACCTTCGAGACGCGTTCGACCAAGAAGGACAAGGTCCAGGTGGACATCTGCTCCGCCTGCCACCCGTTCTACACCGGCAAGCAGAAGCTGCTGGACGCCGCCGGTCGAGTCGAGAAGTTCCAGCGGAAGTTCGGGGGCGACTACTTCAGCCACAAAAAGAAAGAAAAGTAGCTTTCTACACACGATATGCGCCGGCGCGGGCTCCCTGCGCCGGCGTTTTTGTATGCCCGCATTCCCTCTTCCCCGGACGCTGCGATGAGTGAACAGCACGACACGCTGCTGGACAAGCTGGACATGCTCGACCGGAAGCTGCACGAGGTCACCGAGCAGATGAACGACCCCGAGGTCGCCACCGACCCGAGGCGGAGCATCGCGCTGGCCAAAGAGCGTGCCGGCCTGGCGCGGATCGTAGAGCCCTACCGCGAGTACTGCCGGATGGCCGAGGCGCGCGACGAGGCGCGCGTCATTCTCGATGACGAGTCCGCCGACGCGGAGTTCAAGGAGCTCGCCCAGGCCGAGTTCGACGAATATTCCGCCAAGGCCGATCAGGCCATCGAGGACGTCAAGGGCCTGCTGGTAATGAGCGACGAAAGCGCCATCGGCTCGGTGATGATGGAGATTCGCGCGGGCACGGGCGGCGACGAGGCAGCCCTCTTCGCCGGGGATCTGCTGGACATGTACCGCCGATACGCCGAGCGGATGGGCTGGACGCTGGAGATTCTCTCGGGCAGCCCGACCGAACTGGGCGGGTTCAAGGAGGCGGTGGTCAACATCAAGGGCGACGACGTCTGGGCCCGGCTGGGCTACGAAGGCGGAGGCCATCGCGTCCAACGCGTTCCGCAGACCGAGTCGCAGGGGCGTATTCACACCTCGGCCGCCACGGTGGCTGTTCTGCCGGAACCGGAGAACATCGAGATCGACATCGACTGGGATCGCGAGGTCACCGAGCACACGATGCGCGCTTCGGGCCCGGGCGGCCAGAGCGTCAACAAGCTCGAGTCGGCCATCAAACTCGAACACAAGGAGACGGGCATCACCGTTTCCATGCGCGACGAGAAGTCCCAGCACAAGAACCGCGCCAAGGCCCGTCGCATCCTCGCTGCCCGCCTGTACGAACACCATCGCTCAAAGCAGCAGGCCAAGGAAGACGCCGCCCGCAAGGAAATGATCGGCTCGGGCGACCGCTCGCAGCGCGTGCGGACGTACAACTATCCCCAGAATCGCTGCTCGGATCATCGCCTCAAGGGCGAGGGACAGGAGGGGGCGAACTACAACCTCGATCGCATCCTGACCGGCGACATGGACGAGTTGATCGACGCCCTCATCGCCCGCGACAAGGCCCAACGGCTGGCCAACCTGTAGGCACGCCAACAGGGGCCGATGCTTGCCCCGGTCCACAGCCGGCCGGCGAAGACGCGTCTTACTGCATGATCTCCAACAGCCGCTCGGCGAGATATACGTGGCGGTCTTTGTCCCGCTGGACGTGCTCGAGCTGCTCGCTGATGGCAGGATCGGTCACCCGCGATGCGAGCGATTCGTATGCTTCCGACGCCTCGCGCGACGTCTCGCAGAGCTCTTCGAAGAGATCCCGGAGTATGGCGTGCTCAAGCATCGGCGACGTACTCCCCGCCAAGTCGGCGTGACAGAAGCGAGAGAATCCCGCGGTGCATTTTGCCGTCGGCCTGCAGGGCCCGGAGAATGGTGTACACCTCCGCCCGCTGCTCGTCGTCGAGGCAATCGGAATGGGCCACCTCGTTGGCAGCCTCGTACAACATCGCCGAGAGCCGATCTTCCAGCTCTCCGACCTTCGTGATGTCTACCTGGTCCTGCGCATGGACCATGCCCGACCTCCATATCGTAACGGTGCCAACCTCAGCGTGAACGCCTGAGAAATGCCTTGGTTCAGTTCCATATTATCGCATTCCCGCGGCGTTTTGGCAAGCGGTAATCGCGGGAAACGCCGACGGCGGCGCAGCAAAAACCCGCAACAATCGCTGCGGGCTCGTGCCGCCTGAACTGCCCGGGACTGGATTCGAACCAGCACGGGGTATTAACCCCACCAGGCCCTCAACCTGACGCGTCTGCCAATTCCGCCACCCGGGCGCCTGAGCCCTGTATAATGCCCAACTCGCCCGCCCGTGTCAACCTCCGGTACGCCACATTTCGCCCAAAGCGGGCAAGGAATCTACGACCAACTCGCCCTGGTCGGTCGGCCTTGCTGATCGCTCGAAGAGTTCGTCCCCTCGGCGTCCTTCGCGTCTTCTGCCGGCTGGGTCGTGGGAGCTTTGACCTTCCGGGCCTTGCTCAACCACTTGGCCAGTGCCTTGGTCTGCTTGCCGCCGAACAGCCACTCGTGTCGCCCGCCCTTGACGTAATGGATCTCCAGCGGAACACCCGCCTTTTCCCAAGGGTCCTCGACCTTCTTCCACAACTTCGAGCCATTGTCCTCATCGCCCACCAGCACGAAGAGCGGACACGCCTTGAGCAGATGAGGCTTGTTGCGAAGCGGCAGCGCGCGAAGTCGACCCTGGGCATAGGCGGCCGTGTCGAGCGGGTAGGCGGCGTCGAGAATCAGCCCGCTGAAGTAGCCGGGCTTGGACGCCCACGCCTTCAATGCGATCTGCCCGCCGGCGCTGTAGCCCATCAGCATCGGCCGATTCGGGTCCAGTTGCGGGATGTCCTTCAGCGCGTTGACCGTCCGGATCGCGCGATTGAACGACACCTGCGACCAGCCGCGAAAGTCCTTCTTCGTGAAGACCATCAGCGCATAGCCCTGCTTGTGAAACAGATCGGTCAGCTTCTCGGCGGCCTTGTTGGCCGATCCGCCCGAGGGGTGCAACCACACCACCAGCCGGTG
>CAZYIH010000174.1:3112-6333 GCA_964646915.1 uncultured Planctomycetaceae bacterium
CGGCGGCCTTGTTGGCCGATCCGCCCGAGGGGTGCAACCACACCACCAGCCGGTGCGGCCGCTGCTTCGACGCCTTCTGCGAGAGGCGCACCCGATAATGCAACCCCCCGCCGGGCTTGCCGGTGATGACCACCTCGTCGCCGTCTTTCTTCATCGTCCGCTCGATGCCCTGCGACGCCTTCTTCACCAGTGCATCCCAGCGATCGGTCTTCCGCAACGGGGCGAGGTCCTTGTCGGCCTTCATGTGGTCGACGTTGTCGTACCCCAGCTCGATGGATTTCGCCAGGGCGTCCAACGCGGCGTTGGGGTCTTTCAACTGCGCATGGCAGCAGGCGAGATTGTAGCGGTGGTTGGCGGATCGGGGCTGGAGTTCGACGAGCGTCTCGCAGAGGGTCTTGGCCTTGTCCCATTGGTCCGCCTGGATGGCACGGTACAACTCCCGGGTGTTCTCCAAGACCGCCTTGGCCCGCTCGCGTGGAGTCATGGGCTTGCTGCCGTCATCGATCGCCGCCGCCGTCAACGCCATAGCCGCCAATAGCGCGCATCCTGCTGTCCACCGGATTCCAGCGTTCATACCTGCTCCCTTTCGAGGTCTGTTTCAGAAGTCTGTTCAAGCTGCCGCGTTTGTCGTTTAGATGTGGACAACGACCAAAGGTTCCCTGCAATCCCGAAACGAACCGCCCCCCCTGCCTCCGAGATCCGAAGACGCGCGAGGCGGCTCCTCGGCGCATCAGAAAGCGGCGCCCGGGATGCGTTCCCGAGCGCCGCTGGGTGTTCGCCGATCCATCCCTCATCGAGCTGCTACTTCTTCGGCTTGGCAGCCTTCCTGGACTTCTTGGGCTTCCTGGACTTCTTCGCTTTCTTCGATTTCTTGCTCTTCTTCGCGCTCGCCCGCATGAGCTTTTTGAAGTCCTTGTCCGCCTCGGCCCGCATGCCGCCGCCCTTGCCGGTGGAGCGTTCCTTCTCCAGCGTGCGGATGAGCCGATCGATCTCCTTCTCGTCGACGGGCAGGTCCACGGGCTTGTTCCTGAAGCCCGAGATATAGGCGGCGTTGGAGATCTCCAACTCCTTGATGCCCTCCTCGCCGTCGATGTACATCTCGCTGCCCTTTACCACGTGCTTGGCGAAGGCCTTGATGATCTCCAGGTGCGTGCCGCCGGCGTTCTTGGGCAGCTTGATCTCTTTCCAGACGCACTTCTGCTTGCCGCCCGAGGGCGTGCCGACGACCTTCTGCGACTTGGTCCCGTAGATGCTCTGCTCGATCGGATGGGCCAGCTTGCCGTGCATCAGCTTGCCCTTCTCGAAGATCAGCGTGCCCTTCGTGCCGATGATCATCATCTGTTCCATACCGGGCTGCTCGGCGGTCGTGGCGTAGATGTAGCCGATCTTCCCGTCGCCGTAATCGAGAACCACGTTGGCTGTGTCCTCGACCTCGATCTTGTGATCGCGCGTGCCCACGGTCGCGATGATCTGCTCGGGCAATCCGCCGGCCATCCACTGGAACAGGTCCAGGTGGTGCGGTGCCTGGTTGATCAGCACGCCGCCGCCCTCGCCGTCCCACGTGCCCCGCCACGCGCCGCTGTCGTAGTACGCCTGCGTGCGGAACCAGCTCGAACAGGTCAGCTGCACGCGGATTACCTCGCCGATCTTGCCGTCGTCGATCATCTTGCGCAGCTTGATCATCGCGGTGCGCGTGCGGTGATGCAGCACCACCCCGAGGGAGACCTTGTTCTTCTTGCATTCTTCGATCATCGCCCGCGCCGGGCCCACTCGGCTGGCGAGGGGCTTCTCGCACAACACGTGCAGCTTCGCCCTCGCCGCGCGAACGGCTATCGACGGGTGCCAGTAATGCGGAACCGCGATGATCACCGCGTCGATCAGACCCGACTCGATCATCGCCCGATGATCCGTGAAGTACGGAACATCCAGCTCCTCGCCGAGTGTGCTGGCCTTGTCCTCGACGATATCGCAGACGGCGCCGAGCTCCACGTACGAACCGCCGTTCTCCTTGCAGTTGCGGGCGTGGGGCTTGCCCATGTTGCCCAACCCGACGACGCCGAAACGAACTTTCTTCATGGTGTTGTTCTCCGAATCTGCTTCAGAACTGTCTGGTCGCGCCCGCCTTGGATCCGCTGCGGGGCGAGGCTGCACTCTACGGCCCGCCGGGCTGCATTGCAAGGCCCGCACGCCGACAGTACACTCACAGCCATGCAACGAGTACGTGTGAAAATCGAAGGGCTTCGCGAGCCCGCCGACGCCATGCGCGTCGCGCAGATGGGGGCCGACGCGATCGGAATGGTCTTCGCCGAATCGCCGCGATGGATCTCGCCGGAACAGGCCCGCGCCATCGTGGACAACCTCCCTCCGTGGGTGACCACCGTGGGCGTGTTTGTCGACGCCGACGCCGAGACGATCAACCGCGTGGTGCAGCGGACGCGCATCGGCTGTGTTCAGCTCCACGGCGACGAGCCGCCCGAAATCGTCTCGCAGATCGACGCGCCGTGCATCAAGGCGTTCCGCGTGCGCGACGAGAGCTGGCTGCCGGAGGTGCACGACTGGCTGGGCGCGTGCGAGGCGCGGTCCAACCTCAAAGCCGTCCTGCTGGATGCCTACGACCCCGCCGCCCAGGGGGGAACGGGCAAGAGCTTCAACTGGGACCTCGTCGCCGACGCCCGCGCCGGCGGAGCCATGGGTGGCGTGGACCCGCTGATTCTCGCCGGCGGACTGAACCCCGCAAACGTCTCCCAGGCGATCGACCTGGTGCAGCCATGGGCGGTGGACGTCGCCAGCGGCGTCGAGAAAGCCCCCGGCGTGAAAGACTTCCGGAAAATCGAGAAGTTCATCCGCGCCACCAGAGAAGGCGACGAACTGCGAAGCGAGTTCTGGCGTCCCTGATTGCCTTCCAGCCGCAGGGGCGACGTCGGACAACTTTCAGCCACGGAACCTCTTGCCACAGAGGCCACAGAGGCCACGGAGTGTGGATGCTCAGTTGACCAGACGGCGCACGTCCTGCCGAAGGAGTTGCACGTTGAGGTAGATCATAGGGCCGAGCCCGTAATCGCCGGATCGCCAGTAACTCCGTAGCTGAGCATCGTGGATTTCGTTCAGGGCGGAGACGGACTTGAGTTCGACAGCGATCCCAGTCATTAAAGCGAAATTCCTCAAGCTCCTCATCCTCTCTGCGCCCTCTGTGAGCTCTGTGGCTGATCTCTGTTGTCACA
>CAZYIH010000175.1:0-6302 GCA_964646915.1 uncultured Planctomycetaceae bacterium
CTAGGGGGCAAAACCGCGATTTTATCGCAGGTGACGCTCCCTCGCTCCGATAGGAATCCGGAGCTCGCAGAAAGCACCCGATCGCCCTTTACCGGGTGATCTCTGCGCCCACAGCGGACACAACCGAACATAAAAACCGACCGACAGGCCGACAACATGACCCAGCTCACCCAGAACCGCAGCAGCGAACTCGACCGCACCGCCGCCTCGCGCACCAGCGGATACGAGCAGTACTTCTGCGAGCATTGCCCGCCGAACCTGCCCATCGTCGGACGCAGCGACGGAATGACCGAGTGTCTCCGCACGATCAAGCTGGTCGCACAGAGCAACTGCAATCCGGTGCTCATCCTCGGGGAGACGGGCACGGGCAAGGAACTCGCTGCCCAGGCGATCCACGAGTGGCGCCATCCCGGCGCGACCTTCGTGGCCGTCAACTGCGCCGCGCTGACCGCCGGCCTGCTGGAGAGCGAACTGTTCGGCCACGTGAAGGGCTCCTTCACCGGCGCCGACCGCGACAAGGTCGGCCTGTTCGAGCTTGCTTCCGACGGGACCATCTTCCTGGACGAAATCTCCGAGATGCCCCTCGAACTCCAGGCCAAGCTCCTCCGCGTTCTGCAGGAGCGCACCTTCCGTCGCGTCGGCGGAACCAAGGACCTCCACTGCAACGCCACCATCGTCGCCTCCAGCAACCGCGACCTGGCCGGGGAAGCCAAAGAGGGCACGTTCCGCAAGGACCTCTTCTACCGCCTGGCGGTGTTCCCCGTGAAGATCCCCTCGCTGAACTCTCAGCGACGCCGCGCGGACATCCCGCTGCTGGCGAAGTACTTCGTCGAGACCTCGAACATCACCTCGCGCGACGACCTGATGGGCCTGAGCGAGTCGGCCCTCGATGAACTCACCCAGCACCATTGGCCCGGCAATGTCCGCGAGCTGCGCAACGTCGTGGAACGCGCGATGATCATCGAGCAGACCACCGAGGTCACCCCCGCCAGCCTCATCATCCATCACGAGGATGACAACGACCTCGTGGATGATCGCCCCCGCACCAGCCCCGAGGACTTCTCGCTGGAGACAGCCGAGCGCGAGTTCATCATCCGCGCTCTCAAAGAGACCGGCTACCAGCGGACCCGCGCTGCGGACCTGCTGGGCATCTCGCGAGGCACGCTGCAGACCAAGCTCAAACGCTACGAGATCGACGTGCCCACATCACCCAACGCCCGCACGAGCCGAAAGTCGGCATAGCACGGCAACACGCCACCCGCGGCCGCTCCATCCCTTCCATCCTCCCTGCTGCGCGCCCGGTCTGCAGGTAGCCCACAATAATCAACAGGCCAACCTGCCCGGCCGGCTATCTTCCCCAGCTTAACACAGCCAGATTTCTCCCGCTTTTGCGGTTGATTCGCGCATGGGGGATAATCCCCATGCCCGAATCAGACGTTTTTCCGAAGGCCGATCTCCACCTAGTCGGCCAATGACAGGGCAATCGTCGCCTCATGTCCAGGCGCTCCTTCGTCGACGCATCCGCATGTGCTCATCCCAGATGGATCCGAACCGCCCGACCCTCCCGCTGGGTCGACAGGATCCGCCCATCGGATTGAGGCGCAACCCTTGCACCCGCACCCCTCGGGTTCTCCGATTGATCGTGTAGAGTGGTTGTATGGCGTCGGCACGTGAGCCGCCCACCACCACTTCGACCACGAGAGACACCATGCAGACCGGAAGCGACAGACGACAGTTGCTCGACGGCCATCGTCCCCTGGCCCGCAAGATCGCCCGCAAGCTGCACCGGCGATACCACTGGCTGGTTGCCGACGAGGTCCACAGCTACGCATGGATGGGCCTGGCCAAGGCGGCTGAGACGTACGAGTCGGACCGCGGCGTGCCCTTCGCGAACTTCGCGATGGTCAAGGGTGCCTACTACGCCATCGACGAGATGCGCCGCGACGGGCTGCTTAAACGCAAACGCGACGCGGGCACGGGCCCGGCCCATACGCCCATCGAGACGGACCTGCCCGACCCCCAGGCGCCGCGCGACCGGCGACGCATGGAAAACAGGGACGTCTGGACGGCGTTGATGATGCACCTGCCCGAGCCGGACCGTTGTCTGCTGACGTTGTACTACCACAACGGCCTGACGTTCCGGGAGATCGCCGAGATTCTGGGCATCAGCGAATCGGCGGCCTGCATCCGGCATGGGAAGATCCTGCGTCGGCTGAGGAAGATTGCAGATCAACAGTACGTGGCGTAATCCGCCGCGAGAGAGAGGTCGTACCATGGAATCCAGAAAAGAGTATCCCACACTGCGAGGCAAGCGGATCCTGATCGTGGACGATTCCGACCAGATCCGCTTCCTGCTTCAGGAAGTCTTCGAGATGGAAGGGGCCGCCGTAACGACCGCTTCGGGCGGGCAGGAAGCGATGGGCCTCGCCCGGTTCGGCGATTTCGACCTGGTCCTGCTGGACCTCATCATGCCCCGCCCCAACGGGATGGACGTGCTGGAGTTCCTGCACACCGCCAAGCCCGAGTTGCTGGAATGCACCCTGCTGCTGACCGGTGACCGCTACGACACCTCCCAGGCCGGGCTCGACGCGGACCTGGACATCCCGGCCGTCTACAAGCCTTTCGAGATTTCGCACCTGCGCGACGAGGCCTGCCGCCTGCTGAAGTCCGCCTCCGCCGGCGCCGCCTGAGGTCACAGGGCGCGGGCTTTCGCCGTCAAACGCCGCATGCTGTCTTTCGTTTCGACAACGCAGAGAGTACGCTTCGATGTTCGAGCTTCCCTGCCGTCTAGAACGAAAGGCCCCGCCGTGGCGAGACAGAACGACCTGAAGCAGGCGCTGGCAGCAGCAACCAGCCCCGTAGAGCGAACGCGCATTCTCCAGCAGACCATCGACGCCACCGGCGAGCAAGGCGGCGGATTGGTGGAGCTTCCCTCCGGGGAGTGGGTGATCGTGACGATCTTCCTCCGCTCGGGCGTCCGCCTGCATCTCCAGCGCGGCTGCGTGCTGAAAGCACACGACAACCTCGACGATTACCCCACCGCCCCCCGCGGACACAACAAAGACCGCCAGCCGTACCATCTCATCATGGCCGATGGCTGCGAGCACGTGACCGTCGAAGGCGACGGCGTGATCGACGGCAACGGAAAGGCGTTCTGGGAGCCTCCCATCCGCGACCTCCGCTCGGCCGGGAAAGACGTGACCGACGACATCGCCCGGGCGCCGGAGCGTTGGCCCATCGACGGGCCGTTCTGGCGGGCATGGGGGCCACGCATTACCCCGCTGATCGAGCTGCGCCACTGCAAACACGTCGTGCTGCGCGATTTCACCATCGTCAATTCGCCCGGCTGGACGGTGCATCCGTTCTGCTGCCGCTACGTGCGGATCGAGGGGCTCACGCTGGACAACCACATGTACGGGCCCAACACCGACGGGCTGGACATCAATGGCTGCCAGGACGTGTTCGTCAGCAACTGCCGCATCGCCGGCTGTGACGACGCGATCATCCTCAAGGCCACCGAAGACGCCCAGCCCTGCGAGCGGATCGTGGTGACCAACTGCGTGCTGCGCACCAACTGCGCGGCCCTTGGGCTCGGGGCGGAGGTGGCGGCGGGCATTCGCGACGTGACCATGAGCAACTGCGTGGTCGAGCAGGCCCTGCGGATGATCCAGATCGAGATGTGGGAGCCCGGGCTGGTCGAGAACGTCACCATCACCAACATCTCCGGGGCCACCATGACCGAGGAGGCACCGGTCGAGAAGGTTGTCTACCTGGACATCCAGCAGCACGGCCGACCCGAGCCCACGCTGGGCACCATGCGGAATATCGTGATCAGCAACATCACCGCCACCACCCGAGGCCGATGCGTCCTGACGGCCCAGGACGGCTCGTACATCGACGACGTCACGCTGCGGGACATCCAGTTGATCTATCCGGAAATCGAGGACAACCCCGTCGTGGTCCCCAAGTGCAAGAGCAACCAGAACTCCAACTACTCCCCCCACAGCCGAACCGTCAACAGCGTACTGGTGGCCGACAACGTCCGCGGGCTTGTGGTGGACAACCTCTCAGCCCGCATGCCCGCCGCCAATGGCTCGGACGTGCCCGCCATGCACGGGGTGTGGCTGCGGAACGTCTCCGACGCCCTGATCGACAGCCCGCGCCTGCGTTCCAACGACGAGAACACCGAGACCTTCGCTCTCAACGGCTGCGACGCGACGGTGCGGTAAGCCCCGCCCTGGATGCACGGGCTCGGCTTTCTGTGCGTCCACGAGGGATGCGCTGATACCCAGAACTCTGCGGCAGCGGTCAGCCGTCCTCGGCCGTTTCGTCCAGTTCCGGAAGCTCGCCTGCGTCTTCCAGCGACGCGCCATCCTCACTGCGCGTGAGCAGTTGAATCTTATGCTCCGCTGTGTCGAGAATGCTGCGGCATTGTTTCACGAGCCTGGTCCCTTCCTCGTACTTCTCGATCGACTCCTCCAGCGGGACCTCGCCGGACTCGATCTGCTCGACGATTTCCTCCAGCCGATCCAGGGCCTGCTCGAAGGTCTGGGGCTTCTCGGCGTGGTCGCTCTTGTCGGTTGCGATGGGTTTCTTCTCAGCCATGGTGGGTGTCCTTTGGTCTGTCAGTCCGTCGGCGGGTCGAACAGTGTCGGCCCCGAAGGTGGAGAGTTCCTGCGGCGTCGTTTCCTGGGTTTGGTTGGGGTGGCGTCGGTGCGGTGTGTACGCGACCGCAGTCGGCCGGCGGCGAATTCGGTCTCGATCTCGCCGGCCCGGCGGGCATCGTCGGCCGACCGGAGGATCGCCCCGTCGGCGTCGCGCGTCACGGTGAATCCGCGTTGCAGCACGCTTCGATAGCTCAGCGCCTCCAACTGCCGGGCGGCGGAGCGAACGCGCTGGCGGGCGAGTGTCACCGCGTGGGCGGGGCTGGCGGCGATGAGCTTCTGTTGCAGCCGCGTGAGGCGATCGCTGTGGCGTTTTGCCCGCATGCCGAGTTGCCAGCGGAGCATCTCCGCCAATCGGTCCAGGCGCGAGCGGCGCTGCTCGATGAGTCGCATCGGGTGCAGGGCGGCGAGGCGGTCGGCCAGTGGCGAGAGCTGCCTGGCTCGCAGCGAGAGTGTCGCGCGCAGCGCGCCGCCCAGGGCGGCGGCCAACTCGTCGGTATGCTGGCGGGCCGATCGCAGACGGGAAAGCGGGTCGCGCAGCACGCCCGACCGCTGCAGTGCGAGCAGGTCTCGCTCGGCCGATGCGAGCCTTGCCTGCACGTGGCGTCGCAGACGGGCCTGGAGAGCGGCGATGTGCTCGACCAACTCGGCCCGGTCGGGGACGGCCAACTCCGCTGCGGCTGTGGGCGTGGCCGCCCGGCGGTCGGCTACGAGGTCGGCGATGGTGACGTCCACCTCGTGACCGACGCCGGAAATGATCGGCGTGCGGGCCTCGGCGATCGCGCGGGCGACCGGTTCCTCGTTGAACGCCCAGAGGTCTTCGATGCTGCCCCCGCCCCGGCCGACGATGATGGTGTCGATGCGGTAACGCGGTGCGGCGGCGTCCAGCAGGCGGATGGCCTCGGCGATCTCGCCGGCGGCCCGGTCGCCCTGGACGCGCACCGGAACGAGGTACACCGCCAGCCCCCCCCAGCGGCGGTGCAGCGTGCGGCGGATGTCGCGGACGGCCGCCCCGGTGGGGCTGGTGATCACGCCCACTGCCCGGGGGAAGCGAGGCACGGGCTTGCGACGCCCGGGCTCGAAGAGGCCCTCGGCTGAGAGCTTCTCGCGGAGTTGACGGAAGGCCAACTCCAGCGCCCCTTCGCCGCGCGGCGTGAGCTTCTCGGCGTAAAGCTGGATGGCTGAGCGGACCTCGTAGAAATCCACCTTGCCCTCGGCGACCACTTCCAGCCCGTCGGACGGGTCGAACTTCAGACGTTTCGCCATCGACTGCCACATCACGCACGGGATGGACGCCTCGGCGTCCTTGAGGCTGAAGTACAGATGGCCGCTGGAGGCACGGGTGAAGTTGCTGATCTCTCCGACGACGGTCACCTTCTCGGGGAACGCGCCGCGGATCGCGCGGGAGACGCGCGAGACCAGTTGGGAGACGCTCCATCGGGAGGCGTCCCGGCCGGGCGGGGACGTCTTGCCGCCGTTGCTGTCCGAGGCGGCAGCGCTGCCGACGACGTCGGCTTCGCTGCGCGGCCCCTTGGCGGCGGAAGGGTCGAAGAAGTTGCTCCAGTCTTTCGGCATCGGGGGCATTGTACCGCCCGGCGAGCTCAGACGCCAACCGACCGCGAAGCCGCGGCGGAACGA
>CAZYIH010000176.1:0-6264 GCA_964646915.1 uncultured Planctomycetaceae bacterium
GACGTTTCCTCCATCCTCTGGCAGTGAGGACGACGGTACGGTACCATTCGCGTTTTGAGGACGACCTGTACCGACCGTAAAGAAAGGCCCACCATGCCGACTGACAGACCGAAGCACGTTCTGCTGATTACCACCGATCACATGCGGTACGACTGCATCCGCGCGTACGGCAACGAGGCGATCCACACGCCCAATCTCGACGCATTGGCCGGCGGTGGAGTGAACTTCCACAACACCTTCATCCAGAACCACTGCTGCATGCCGTCGCGCGCGAGCTTCCTGACGGGCCTCTACCCCCAGCAGACCGGCGTGACGGACAACGGCTTCTGCCTGCCGGACGACTTTCAACCGGTCGCGCCGCGGTGTTTCAAGGGGCTGGGCTATCACGCCGGGCACATCGGAAAGCTGCACCTTCAGCCACACACCGGAGTGGAGTACGACGCGGCCCCGCAGAACACCTACGGGTTTGACACGTTCCACTGCTGCGAGTCGCCCACCAAGCCATTCGACGCGTACTTCAAGTACCTTGACGGGAAGTATCCCGAGTATCGCGACGTGCTGAACCCCTCGGTTTCCACGAAGGCGAAGCTGGACAACCCGGGCCGACGGGTAGTCGACGCACCCTGGCAGGCGTCGCACAGCGGCTTTTGCGCCGAGACGACGGCCGACTATTTCGCGATGCGGGGCTTTCTGCCGCAGTTCGTGCACATGGGGCTGTTCTCGCCGCACCCGCCGCTGATTCCCACAGCCGAGGCGTTTGCTCCCTACGACGGGGCGGAGATCCCCGTCCCCCGACTCGGCGAGAACGAATGGGAAGACAAACCCGACTGCAAGCTCCGCAATCTGCTGCAGTGGAACCGCAAGTGGACGCGCGAAGACTTCATCGAATACCGCCGCTACTTCTACGCCATGGTCACCGAACTGGACCTGGCCGTCGGACGCGTGATGGATGTGCTCCGCAAACGCGGGGAGTTGGACGACACGCTCATCGTGTTCACCTCCGACCACGGCGACCAGTGCGGCGATCACAGCATCACGCTCAAGGCGCCTCATTACTTCGACGAGGTCATGCACGTTCCGCTCATCCTGCATTGGCCCAACGGCCTGGGCGGCGAGCGGCGCGACGTGGACGCCATGATCGAAATGGTGGACCTGCTGCCGACGATGCTCGGCCTCAGTGGGGGGCGACCTCACGAGGCGATGGTAGGCAACGACTACTCCGCTCAACTGCTCGCGGGTGAGACGATCGAGGGGCGCGAAGATGTCTACGCCACCTCAGATCCCCGGTTCGCCATGCTCCGCACGCGCGAGTGGAAGTACCTTCGCTACGACGAGGACAAGGAAGTGCTCTACGACTTGACCGACACGGACCGCTACGAAGTGGTCAACCGGGCCGACGACCCCGCCTGCTGCGAGACGCTGCAGCAGATGCGACAGCGCATGCTGACCCGGTCGATCCACGCCGGCCGATCGCCCCTGGCTCGCCAGGCGTGCTGGTAGTCGCAGGGCTTGCCGGCGGGATGCCCGATGGACGAATTGACAATCGAAGGAGACATACATGAAGCTTCAGCGTTTTGAAGGCAATCCGATTCTCTCGCCCAAGCCCGACAGCTGGTGGGAATGCGCCGTCACCGCCAACCCGGGCGCGTGGTACGACGAGGCGTCGCGCACCGTCACCATGCTGTATCGCGCCTCAGCGGCCGACGTGGAACACAAGGTTTACCTCGGCAAAGCCGTCTCGGGCGACGGGCTGCACTTCGCCCGCGCGTCCGACGAGCCGGCCGTCTCGCCGTCCGACGGGTTCGACGGGGGATGCGTCGAGGACGCCCGCATCGTCAAGTACGGCGAGTGGTACTTCATCACCTATGCGTCCCGGCCGTTCCCGGCGGGGCAGTACTGGCTCAAGACGCCCAACGAGCAATGGAAGCCGCCCTTCGCGTCGGATGATTGGCCGCTGTGCATGCGCGAAAGTCTCTCATCGAGCGGCCTGCTGATCACGCGGGACTTCCAGACGTTCTACCGCGGCGGGAGGCTGACGCACCCCATGCTCGACGATCGCGACGCGATTCTCTTCCCCGAGAAAGTCAACGGCCGATTCGTTATGCTGCATCGGCCGATGAGCTGGACCGGCCCGGACTACGGCACCGACCATCCCGCCATGTGGTGCATGACCTCCGACGACGTGCACTGCTGGAACTACGACGAGTCGCGATTCGTCGCGAAGGCCGAGCTCCCCTGGGAGGATAAGATTGGCGGGTCCACGCCGCCCATCCGCACCGATCGCGGGTGGTTCACGCTGTACCACGCCGTTGGCGAGGACCTCCACTACCGCATCGGGGCGATGATGCTCGACCTCGACGAGCCCTGGAAGGTCACGCACCGCGCGAGCGAGTTCCTCCTGCAGCCCGAGGCGTGGTACGAGCTGGAAGGGTTCTACGAAGGCTGCATTTTCCCGTGCGGGAACGTGATCATCGACGGGACGCTCTACGTGTACTACGGTGCCGCCGACCGCCACGTGGGCGTAGCGACGGCCCCATTCGGTGAACTCGTCGATTGGCTGTGCGATCAGCCTGTGTAGACCGGTGCGCAGGGCCCGCAACTGTGGCGGGCATTGTGGCATGGGCTTCCAGTTGATAATCCTGAGCGAAGTCGAAGGGCCCATGCAAACACGGGCTGGAAGGCCGTGCTACGTGAACGCTCCCTCGACAGGCGAGACGCCCGTCCTACTTCAAAACCCGGAGAAGGGGGGCGCCCAATCCCATATCCGCGCGAACTTGGGGCAATCTGGGGAGTCTGACGTGTATGACTCGGGACCTCTTTCTGGAAGGCTGACACGGATGAAACTGATGCGCGTGGGAATGGCGGCAGCAGCGGTGCTGGCGATGGCGGCGGCGGTGGATGCCGCCGCGAAGAAGGACGGTCAGCCCAAGACGCATGTCGAGCTGGGTCGGGTGAAATGGCTGCGGGACTTCGACGCCGCCAAGGCGGCCGCCCGCAAAACCGGCAAACCGATCATGATCCTCTTCGACGAGGTGCCCGGCTGTGGCGGCTGCAAACAGTTCGGCCAGCGGGTGCTCAGCCATCCGCTCGTGGTGGATGCCGCCGAGAACGCCTTCGTCCCCCTCGCCATCCGCAACAACTCCAAAGGCGACGCCGACGCGAAGATCGTCAAACAGTTCGGGATGCCTCGCTGGGCGTATCCCGAGGTCCGCTTCCTCGACCCGAACAACCCCACTCCCTCCGGCGACCTCGTGCCCCGTCAGAAGCTTGGCTGGCAAACCAACGACCTGCCGGCCCGGATGATCGCTGCTCTCCGTCAGGCCGGCAGGGACGTGCCGACCTATCTGGCGACGCTGGAGACCCCCGAAAAGACCGAAACCGCCTGCTTCTCGATGTACTGCTACTGGACCGGCGAGAAGAATCTCAGCGGAATCGACGGCGTGCTGGGAACCACCATCGGGTGGCTGGATCGCAAGGAAGTGATCGAACTGACCTACGACCCGAACAAGGTGGATTTCGAAACGCTTGCGAAGGTCGCGAAGAAATCCTGCGGCCGAAAGGTTGGCGTCTTCGCCCGCTCGAAGGATCAGCTCACAGCCGCCAAAAAGCTCGACATGCCCGCCAAACTCTCGGACAAGAAGGTGGATACCAAGCGCACGCTGCAGGAGCACGGCCTGTTGCGGTATCCGGAGTACTGGTTCCTGCCCCTGAGCGAAGGGCAAGCCACGCGGCTGAACTGGCTGGCGTATCAGCGCAAACCGGACAAGATGGACGCGGTCCTCAGCCCCACGCAGAAGGCGCTCAAGAAGCGCATCGCCGCGGCAGCCAAGCCGATGGGAACCGGTTACCGGGCATCAAAGGTCATGCTGAAGGGTTGTGGCCGACCCGGCCGAACCTTCACGGCGACCGTCGCCTACCAGAGCAAGCTCGAAGAATTCCTCGCCGAAAGCGAGAAAGAACGCGCCGGCAAGGGCGAGGAGGAGCAGGGCGCTCCCTGAGACTCCTGCCCGCGTTCCCCCCGGCCAGAATGACCGCAACCCGAAGTCATCCCCCTTGTTGGGATAGAATAGAAGGCAGCTGATTCTTGCTGTGATGGGTCGGGAGCATCCCGGCCGGCCTGCCTGACGGCGGGCTTGCGTGCGGTTTCGTGGTGTTCGGGTTGCGGTGAACTATGTCTGATATTCGGAGACGTTGGCGGCGAGGGATTTGGATTCTATCGACGGCGGTGGTTCTATTGGCCGTCTCGACGGCCGGGGCGCGTGAACGCACCATTCCCGGCCTGCGGGGGCAGTATTTCAGGGACGACGGCTTCCAGTCGCTCGCTTGGGAACGCCTCGACCGGGCGGTGAATTTCCCGGAAGACTCGCTGCCGACTGACCGGCTTGACGGGCGTTTCAGCGTCCGTTGGACGGGGGAGCTGGAAGTTCCACGCCGTGGGGAGTACACCTTCCACGCCGACGCGGACGATTCGGTTCGCGTGTGGCTGGGCGAGACGCTCATCCTGGACACGCGCGACGAGGCGGAGGTGAAGCTGACGCGGGCCACCGTGCGGCTGGAGGATCAGTGGCTGCCCCTCCGCGTGGACTACGTCAATGACGGCGGCAACGCGCGATGCGTCCTGAAGTGGGACGGTCCGAAGTTCGACGATCGGCCGATATCGCGCGAACACCTTCGCACTGCGCCCTGGACAGGCATGAACGCCTATGCACTGGAGGCGCTATCGCGCGACCAGCGCGGCAAACGCGTGAAGCGAAAGCCCGGCTGGCGAGGACGATACTATCACGGCAGAGACTTCGGAAAGCTCGTGTTCCAACAGCGCGACCCCCGCATTTACTTTCCGTCGCGCTATCCGTATCCCGACGGCCGAGATGAAGACTTCTCCGTGCGCTGGACCGGCGTGCTGGAGGTGAAAAGAAGCGGGACATACACGTTCTACCCGGCCACCGACGACGGCGGTCGGTTGTGGATTGACTATCGGCTGATGCATGACGACTGGGACGTCGGCGGGCTCGAGGAGCACAAGGTGGAGGTGAAGCTCGAGCGGGGCCGTCACCCGATCATGTTCGAGCACTACCAGGGACGGGGCAACCGCGGGGCGATGCTCCACTGGTCCGGCCCGCGGGTCGAGAAGACGCTGCTGGACGAGCGGTTCGTTTCCACGCGCGTATGGGAGAACATGAAAGCCCCCCGCCCGTTCGTGATTCTCTTCGGCGCGGGGCACTCCAACATGGAAGGCCGGGCCAAGAGCGCCCGGAAAGGCCCGGCAGCGAATGTGTGGTTCTACGACGGCGAAGGGGGGTGGGAGCGTGCCGGCCGCGATCATACCGGACCGATGTGGCCGCTGGTTCACGAGTTGACGCAGAAGTACCCCGGTGTGGATTTCGGCGTGGTGAAGGTGGCGAAGTCGGCCGCCCGCATCAAGGACCGCTTCCTGCCCGGCAAGCGGGAGTATCGCCGGCTTGTCGAGGATATCAAGCGGGCGCGGCAGGCGGGGCATCTGGTGGGGGGTGTGATCATGCAGGGCTGGTGCACCGTCGAACGGACCAAGACGGCCGAGGACGTCAAAGACTTCCCGAAGTACTACCGCAAGTTCGTCAGGTCGCTGCGGAAGGACCTCGGGCGGGACGACCTGCCGGTCATCGCTTCGCAGGTGGAGATCGGCTCGGACGTGAAGGGGCACGAAAAATCCTGGCGGGCGGTGCGCGGTCACATCGCCGCGCTGCCGGAGGACCTGGACCACCTGGCCGTGGTGGACGCCAACGGGCTGGACATGGCGGACGGCCATCACTTCAGCCGAAAGGGCAACGAAGCCTGGGCCAAGCGGGCGGTCAAGGCAGTGGCGAAGCTCAAGATGCTCGACGACGTCGATGTCTCGCGACCGACGTCTCAGACCGAGGCGGTCACGCTTCCCCGGGCCGTCGGAAGCCCGGAAACCGTGCTGGCCGAGGCGGAGCTCAAGCTCGACAAACGCACCGAAGGCCGATCGATCGAGGATTTGGGGACCTACCGCAACCTGCTGGTGGTCAACGAGTACAAGGTCAGCAAGGTGCGAAAGGGCGTGTTGCCCTCTGATCGCGTGCTGGTGGTGGAGTTCGCCGTGCGCGACGGCAAGCCCGCCGCGGCCCGCAAGCTCAAACGGGGGCAGAAACGTCGCCTCAAATTGCGATCCTGGCGAGCTCAGAAAAAGCTCCAGTCTCTCCCGCTGGACGACGAGATCAACGACTTCGACGCGCCGTTGTACTTCGCCACGGGCGGGTGATGCAC
>CAZYIH010000177.1:0-6225 GCA_964646915.1 uncultured Planctomycetaceae bacterium
CCCGGTGAGAGAATCTCGTAGCCGGGGACCATGAACGGGTCGCTCGTGCGTTGGGTCCACTCGTGGAGGCGGCGTCGCATGTCCGCCAACGTCTCGCGGTAGCGGGCGACCACAGCGAGATTCTGCATCTCGCCGGGGTCGTTGGCCAGGTCGATCAGTTGCTCGCGGTTGTGGCCCCACTTCCAGGCGGAGTACTTCCATCGCTCGGTGACGATCGCCCGGCCCATATTGCGTTTGCCGGCGCGGCGTTTGTCGGCTTCGGAGCTACCGCCGCTTTCGGGGTCGGCACTATTCTCCACGAACACCGCGTCCCGCCACGCCCTGCTCGGGGAACCTTCGGAGAGCTCAAGAAGCGATCGGCCTTCCAGGTCATCGGCGGGCAGCGGAACCCCGGTCGCGGCGCAGCAGGTGGGCAACACGTCGAGCCCCGTGGAGACCAGGCGTTCGTTCACCGCGCCGGACGTAACGCCGGGCCCGGCGAGAATCGTCGGCACGCGGATGACTTCCTCGTAGAACACCCGCTTCTGGTTCCACTGGTGGGCGGCGCAGCCATCGCCATGATCGCCCATGAACCACACGAGCGTATTGTCGGCCTGGCCGCTTTTGTCCAGGGCATCCACGATCCGGGCGACCTGCCGGTCCACCAACTCGACCATGCGATAGTACGCCCAGATGTACCGCCGCCACTGGTCGGGCGTGTAGTTGCGGGGCAGGTGGTTCTCCACGGCGTGTTGCTGCATCTGGCGGATGATCTCGGGCTCGTAAGGCGGAACGGCATGGTTCGCCGGCAGCGGGGGCATTTCGTCGGTCTTCGGCTCGGGCCCCACGCCCCCCTCGAACAACGTCGTGCCGCGGGCGAACTCGCAGATATTGTGCGGGTTCACAAAGTTCACCGACGCCAGCCAGGGCTTGTCGCCCGGGTCCTGCAGGAACTCGGTCATCCGGTCGCCCACCTTCACGTCGCCATGGCCGCAGAGCACCTCAAAATCTCGGCTGCCGTCGGAGGGCGGAGTGTCCTTGCCCGCCCACACGCAGCGGTAACCGGCCTGGGTGAAGATGTGCCCCATCAGCGACTCGCGCGGAATGTCATGCGTCCAGAAAGGCTTGCCCAGGTTGTTCGGCGTGTCGATCTCGTGCGGATATCGGCCGGTCATGTGAGATGCGCGAACCGGCGAGCACAACGGAAACGTGCAATAGGCCCGCGTAAACCGCGTGCCCCGCTCGGAGAGGCGATCCATGCCCGGGGTGTGCAGCCAGTCGTTGCCCGCGCAACTCATCGCGTCGTGGGTCTGCTGGTCGGTGATGATCAAAAGAATGTTCGTCTTGTCGGCCATCGGGAGTCTCTTCTTTCTTCAGGAGGAAATTTCACAGGTGCAGTCATCCAGAATCGTCGCCGGCCCGCCCTCGGAGCCCTGCGCGCGGGGCAACTCGACGCGGCCGCCCTCCAGCCCCTTGCCCCACAGCAGCGCGAACTCGCCGCGCTTCTGGCCGGTGCGGATCGCCTCTTCATTGCCTTCGTAGAACGAATCGTTGATATGCCGCTGATCGCTTTTCAGCACGCGCCACTCCTCGGGAACGGGGTACTCCGGCCAACGGACCGAGACATTCCGCAGCTCCAGCCGTCGGACATTCTTGGCGACGATGGCTGCCTGGGCGCTGCGGACGTCGAGATGGTCGCCGTCCAGCCAGCTTCCTTCGGCGTGGGCCTGCTCGAACGCGCGGGTATCCTCGGTCAGCACGTAGTTCATGCGCAGCCCATCGAAGCGGATGTCCTCGATGCAGTGGGGCGCGGAAGCAGCGAGAATCACCCGTCCGTCGGTGGTGATGTCGATATCGCGGAACGTCACGTCCCGGACTCGGCCGCCCCGGCCGGTGGGGTTGTGATCGGTGCTGTGCGGGTTGATGTGGTCGATCGCCGCGACCTGGATCGCGCGATTGATCGGCCAACCGCTGTTGGTGGCGCCCACGCAGTTGCTGATGGTGACATTCTCGATGCGCGATCCGTTCTGCGACCGCAGATCGAACAGGTACGCGCAGCGCGGAATGGTGCAGTTGCTCACAGCCACCCGTCGGTGGCAGGCGTCGGCGTCGAAACCGATCAGCCTCACGCCCACACAACTGGTGCGGAGGACGCAGCCGGTGATGGTGATATCCTCGCTGGGCCCGCCGTGTCTGGAACTCATCAGGGCGATCGCGTCATCGCCGGTGGCCACGTCGCAGTCGCTGATGCGGACGCCCGAGCAATTGTGGATATCCATCCCGTCGCTGTTGGGCCCGAAGAACGTATTGCGGATGGTCACGCCGGCCACCCGGGCGGTTCGGCAGCGCGTCAGGTGAAGACACCAGCCGGCGGCGTCCCGCAGCATTACGTCGCGGACGGTGACGTGCGAGCAGTTCTCGAAATGCACCATCGGGGCGGGGCGCTGATTGTCGATGTGTTTCCAGAACGCCCACTTGTGGGAGCGATCGTCGCTCCAGAACGCCCTGCCGCTACCCGCGATCGTGCCGGGCCCGGTGATGGCAACGTGCTCGGCGTCGAAGGCCTGCACGAAGTGCCACGGCGTGACGTCGCACTTCTTCTCGTCGTGAGGCCAACCCCACCCGCGGGTGAATTCGTAATCGTCGAGGTTCTCCGAGCCCAGCAGCGTCGCTCCCTCCTGCAGGTGAAGCGTCACGTGGCTGCGAAGGTGAATCGTGCCCGAGCGGAACACGCCGGGCGGCACGATCACGCGCCCGCCTCTGGCGGCAGCGGCGTCGATGGCGGCCTGGATGGAACTGGTGCAGAGCGTTTCGCCGTCGGCAACGGCGCCATGATCGGTAATCGGTACATCGGCCATCGGGGGTTCGTCCTTCGGGCTGGAGGAGCAGGAGAATCCATTGCTGCCTCCTTACTCTGCTGAAAAACGGGGAGGTCGGCAAGTGAAAATCGGACGGCCAGCCCATGGTGCCGGGAAGATGACGCCCCGATCCCGGGCGAAACGAACGCGATGGAATTCAGCGATTATCGACCGACGGCCGACGTCGCAGACAGCGCGGCCGGCTCGTCGGGCATGCGGTTGCCCCGGGTCACCCAGACCACCGTCGCCACCAGCCCCGCTACCAACAGTCCCGCCGGCGGGATGGTCACCAGCCCGCCCCACACCACCCAGGACATCGGCCCAACCCCCGCCAAAGCCACGATCACCAGCACCATCACCGCAACCATACCGACCTCCGCATAGATCAGGCAGAGCACCACGGCCGAGAGCTTCCGTCGACGCACCGGCAGCAACGAGTTCACCGCGCACACCGCCCCGGCCGCTGCGGATATACCCGCCAGCATCGCCAGCGCCAACATTAAGACACTCGCCATGCTCCCCGCTACGTACCCCATGCCGAGTTGCGCTGCCTTGTCCAGATTCCACAGCATAGAGCCCATCTGCCACAGACCGGCGGCCAGTACGATCGCCCCGGCGATGGCGCCCACCACACGCAGACCCGTCCCACCGCGAACCTGCTGGCGGACATGGGCCACCACCAGCACCGCCAGCGACGCAGCCAAGATGGCCAGCGACAGCATCGTCCAAGCGCCCGGAGCTGACGGCATGTCGGAGGTCGCAGACACCCCGTAGGCCAGCGAAAGCAGCAACGGCCCGCCCCAAATGCCCGCCAGCGCCGCCCCGCGAGGGAGCTTTCGCCCGGCCAGGCCAACCGCGAGCGACACGCCGGCCGCCAGCCAGTACAGCCATAGCGGCCAAATGCTCGAGCGGATGGACATCACGATCGGCCAGAGGATGGCGTCTCCCACCGGCCCGCGAGACTCGATGGAAAGCGGAAAGACCGCCGAGAGCAGACCGACCACCGCCAGAATCGCGGTAACGAGCGTCACGCGCTTCTCGAAGAGTTCGGCCCGGCGGCGGTCGCGCAGGCAAGCGTCGGCCACCGAGATGGTTCGTTTGCCCGGGCGGAGCCGACGAGACTCCGCCGGCGCACGCTCCACGCTATAGGCCAGCGCAGCCAGCGGGTCGTCCTGCGGTGCGGGCGAGGGTTCGCTGGAGGGGGCGTCCTGCATGGGCGCGCTGGGGCGGGACGGCTGAGTCGGTCGGCTCGTGGCGCCGGCCCCGACGGTATCGCGTTCGGGGATGCGCACCCTCAGTTGATGCTGGCATCCGGGACAGCGCAGTTGGACGATGCCCTCAGTCTCCGGAGAAATCTGCAGAACGGTCCCACATGTGCATGTCACGCGCATCGTTCACCCACTTTTCATCAGACCCCGGTGGCCTCGGATATGCGGCGAACCATCGCCCGGCCACGCATATATAGAGTACACCGGGAACACGGAATCGGCAAGAACCAACCGCCGGTCGTCGCATGTGTCGGTTCCATGAACGCCTGTCTGCCTCCATCGGCTGCGCGGTTCCAGCGCCAGTTGGCGGATTCTTCGTAGCCCGCAGCCGTTCTATGGGTTATAGCTGGGGTGAGGCAAAAATGATGCCTTCGACATATCTGTCCTGAATGGAGATTGAGATTATGAAACGCACGCGTGTGGATGCGGGTTGGTTGGTGCTGGCGGGAGTAGTGGCGTTTGTTTGCATGGCGGCCGACGGCGTGGCCGCGACGCGCGTCACACATCTGACGCTTCACTCCGCCCTGCCGGGTGACAGGCCGATGGAGGTTCACATGGTGTTGGCCGGGGGCAAGGTGTCGGCAGCGTTCGCCGAGGCCCCAACGTTCAACACGATGTCCTACCCCGTTGACGCCTCAAAACTCAAGGCCACCCCCAAGGGGCTCACCGGTGAAATCGTGGTGACGGTTCCTTCCGATGGCTGGGTGCCCAAAGGCGGCCGATCGCTGAAGTGCGTCTTTGAGATCTCGGCCATCTGGCGGAACGACCAGGCCCACGGGACCTTCGAGGGCACCTGCGACAAGGAGGCGGTCAAGGGCAAGGTTACCGGCGGCCTCGTCGAGCAGGCAGCGCCCCCTGAGCGATGCCGTTTCGAGCTCAAAGCCCGCGCAGCGAAAGGCAGAAAGGGGCTGCGCCGGGTGGGCATCGAGATGGGCTGGCGCGACGGCAAGGCCATCGGCGTCAAGCTGATCCCGCATGGGAGCATCACGGACATCGGCCCGGATACCATCGCCACCAAGGCGAGTGTCCGCTTCCAGCGGAGTCAGCTTACCGGGCGCATCGAGGGCGTGGTGCAGGGCGGCGGTGACGAGAAGGGCAAGCCCCTCGTGGTCGAGCTCAACTGCCTGGTGATCGGCCAGGCCGTCGGCGGGACGGTCCGCATGAAGCTCGATGACGGGCCTTGGGTAACCGGAAGCGTCCGCGGACGAATGAACACCAGCGACGCCCCCGAGCCCGGCGAGGCCATCTGGAAACTCACCATGACGCACGGCGTTTCAACGGGTCGGCCGATGAATGTGTACGTGTCCACCGCCGGCGGCAAGGTGGCCAGTGCGTTCGCCGTTACGCCCAACTACAACAACGCCACCCACGAGGTGGACACCTCGAATCTCAAGCTCAAAGACGGCCGACTGACCGGCGAGATTGACGTGACGATCTTCCCGGACGCCTGGATTCCGAGGGATCACAAGAAGCAGGCTGCCTCGTACCGGATCTCCGCCGAGTTGACCGACGCGGAGGTGAGCGGGACGTTCCTGGGCCGGTTCGCCGGCAGAGACGTGAAAGGCCGAATCATCGGCGTGGCGCGGGCCAAGCCGAAAGTCGGTAAGGTCACCCGCGCGACGATCAAGCCCGAGGGCGGCCTGTGGAACGGCAGTCGGAGCGGGTACCGGGCGTTTTTCACCTTCGATGTCGAAGACGGCAAAATCACCGGCGGCCGGGTGTGGAACAACCACGACAAGGCCCTGAAGGGCACCGTCGAGAGCGGAACATTCAACGTGAAGGACGAGACGCTGACGGCTACCATGGTCGCCGAGATCAAGCCCGGCACGTCGGCCAAGCCCGGGCGGTACACGATCACGGTCACCGGACCGGTGATGGGCACCGTCAGTTGCGGCAACAGCATCAGCAAGCTGGGCGAGAAGACGTGGACCAGCCGCTACTGGGCCAGTTGGAAGTACGACCAGAAGAAATGAGCCCGGCGCCGGTCGGCTAACAGGTGCGACCCACGGAAGTGAGATCCATGGTTACGACAGCTCACACCGAAACCAGCGCCAAAAGCGTGCTGCTGATCTGCCCGCCGATCACCAAGGCGGAGCGGTACTCATCGAGCATCGGCGAAG
>CAZYIH010000178.1:0-6186 GCA_964646915.1 uncultured Planctomycetaceae bacterium
TAGGCGATGCGCACCGTGCCGTTGCCGGCGAGTTGGCGGGGGTGTTCCCCGTTTGCCAGCGCGCGGGCCAGGCGGGCGAAGGCTGTGGCGGCCTGGTCGGTCGGGGCGTCGGCTGCGAGTCGCTCGAACGTCTCAGCCGCCTGGTTGTATCGGGCCGCGGCGAGGTGGGCGACGCCCTCGGCGAACGGCTCGGCTGCGGCGGGGTCTGCCTCGTCGTCCACCAGCACCTGCCAGACCTCGATCGGCTGGGCGACGCCGGTGATCCACACCGCTCCCAACGGCCTGGCGGGGATGTCCGCCAGATCCGCCTGCCGCCAGGCTGTGCGCTCTACCAGCAGCTTGGCCCCGAAGAACTTGCAGGCCGTCTCGAGGCGCGAGGCGAGGTTCACGCAGTCGCCGATGGCGGTGTAGTCCATCCGTTCGGACGAGCCGCAGTTGCCCACCATCGCCTCGCCGGCGGCGACCCCCACGCGCAGCTGTAAGGTCGCATCGGGGGCGTCGGGTTGGTTGGTGAGTTCGCGGTTCAGCTCGGCCAGCTTTCCATGGCAGCGCACGGCCGCCCGGACAGCCCGGCCGGCGTGGTCGGGTTGTTCGAGCGGTGCCCCGAACAGCGCCAGGACGCCGTCGCCCAGGAACTTGTTGAGGTAGCCGCCCTGCTCGTGCTGGACGACCTCCGTGACGCCGTCGAAGTAGCGGTTCAGCAGCGAGACCGTCGCGCGGGAGCCGATCCGTCGGGAGAGGTCGGTAAAGCCCCCCAGGTCCGAGAAGAGGCAGGTGATTTCCCGCCGCTGGCCGCCCACGCTGGCCATCGAGGGGTTGCGCATGAGCTGCTCGGCGACCTCCGGGGAGACGGCGTGCGAGAACATCCGGCGAACCTTCCGTCGGGCCCGCTCCTCGGTGAGCTGACGGTAGGCGGTGACCACCAGATAGCTGGCGGCCATCGCGCCGGCCGGCGCCACCAAAGCCAGCACCACGCCCCCCTGCAGGAAGACCGCCCAGACGTTGCCCACCACCAGCACGCCCAGCAGCGCCGCGGTGAGAATGGCCGCCCGCACCGCCCCGCAGCCCGAAGCGATGGTCGTCGCGGTGAGGCCGACGGCGAGAATCGCCAGCAGATCCCACGCCAGCCCCGCCTCGCGGACCGACCAGCCCGAGAGGATGGTGCGAAGGATGTCGGCATGCACCTCCACGCCCGGTGTGCGAGGCCCGCGAAGCGTCGGCACGAAGTCGGCAGCCCCCGTCGCGGTCGAGCCGATGAGCACCACGCGATCCTCGACGAAGGCGGCGAACTGCCCCTCCATCGTCTCGATGCTCTCGTCCAACGCGGCTCGGGCCCGCTGGAGCCGATCGATCAGCGAGAGCAGCTCATCGGCCCGCCGGAGCGAGACACGCGCTTCGTCCGAGTCCGGCGCGTTCGGGTCGCCCAGCAGGAACGTCCGTCGGGTCGACTCGTCGCGCAGGCGCGTCGCCAGCTCCCGCAGCGACCGTCGCAGGCGGCGCTGAACCTGCTGCTCGCGGCGCTGGGCGTCGGTCAGTTCGTCGGCCTTGTCGTCCGATGCGGGGTGATACAGCCGACGACGCAGATGCTGCCCCTGCAGTGCGAGCGTCTGCTTGTGAACGGTGTCCAGTTGTTCGGAGAGCTCGGCGCATCGCCAGTAGAGCGTTTTGATCTGCTCGTCGGGAAAGCTCCTGCCCATGGACGCCAGCTGCCAGCAGGCCACGTCCGCGGCCTCCTCATTGGCCCGCCGCTTGCGGCGTTCGCGTCCGACGGCGGCCACCGCAGCCGCCGAAATGCGCACGGTGGGGTCGCGCCGGCTGGACCAGCGGATAATCATGCGCTGCTGGGAGTCTACCGGCAGCGAGAGAGCCGAGCGACCCTCGCCCAACTGCAGGGTCGCGTTGCGGAGGGCGACGCGAGCATCCAGGTTGTCGATGCGTCGAAGTTGCCCGGCGACGGCCAGGGCGAGTTGTGCCCAGGACTTCCCGCCGGATCGGCCGACCAGGCGGATGCGACGCACGACGCGGTCGGGGTCGGACTCGACGGTAACGAAGCCCGTCCCGTCGGCAGCGTTGGCCAACAGGACCAGCGGCGGCGTCATCTCGCCGTCGGCCAGCTCGGCCGCAGGGACGTCGTGGGGGTCCAGGGCGAACCGCTCCAGCGAGCGGATCGACCGTCGGCGGAGGTATTCGCGTCGGGCCCCAGCCAGGGCGTCGGGCGCAGCGGCGAGGGGGTTCTCGAAGATCTCGGCCAGCACGTCGGGCAGCGAGGGCGGGGGTTGATCGGCTTCGAAGAGTTGGTCGACGGTCTGGGCGAGGGCATCGGCCGGCGCGTGCGCGGCGGAGAAGTCCATGTACATGGGCACGAGCACGGCGTTGGCGTCGGCGATGGCGCGGGCCAGGTGCAGGTCGTCGTACACGCGGCGGGGCGGGCCCTGCTGCAACCATTCTTCGGCCTGGGAGTTGTTGTAGACCTCGGCGGCCGGGTCCACCAGGCGGACCTCCTGGGGCTCGGGGAAGATGATGTCCAACGCGATGAGCTTCGCGCCGGCGGCGTCGAGGGTGGTGACAATGTCCGCGAGCACCTGCCTGGGCCATGGCCAGCGCCCCAGCTCCTGCAGGGAGCGGTCGTCGATGTTGACGTGCGCGATCGGGTCCTGGTGGCGGCGTGTTTCGGGGTCGTGACCCACCAGGGCGAGGCGTTCATCGAGAGCGAGCAGCTCGAGGCGGTCCCACGCGCCCAACGTGAAGGTCAGGGCGACCGCGAAGGTAGCCATCGCGCCCAGGAGAACCGCGATGGCCCGCGACAACCTCGGAGTGGACTCACCAGCCGGCGTCATGACGCAGAGTGTACCGCCCCTGCCGCAGCCGTGAAAGGCTCAGCCGAGAGCAAGACCCGCTCTACGGCTCGATGTATTCGCCGTTTTCATTGCCGCCGGGTCCATATTTGCCTTCGTCGTTCTCGCCACCGCCCACACGATAGTCGCCGCTTCCGAGATTCGGGCTGCCGTTGCCGGAACTGTGGTATTCGAACGCCATCAGCTGGGTGAACTGGTGGCCCGAGCCGACAAAGCCGATCACGCCGCGCCCGTCGCCGTGGCCCCGGAGGTACCGCAGCTCGCGTTGGGTAAGCCCGCCCAGCGGGTCGCCAAACGGTACGTGTCGGAACATCGCCAGCAGTTCGCCCGAGCGGTTGCCGTCGCCGTCGGTCCATTCGCCCTTGGTGACGCCCTGGTCGTCCCCGCGGGGGTTGGTCAGCACCCACCGTCCGCTCTGGCCGCGGAAGTACAGCCCCAGGTCGCCCCACATCGTCAGCGTGCCGCCGCTGCCGCGGACGCTCAGGGTGGCTACCGGCGTGGAAACGCGGACGTCGTTCTCACCGGCAGCGGAGTTGACCTTCGCCCGCACCGAGCCGTACTTAACGCCCAGTTGCCCCGAGGCCTTCGTGCCCTGCATGTAGAACTCTCGGATGCCGATCTTCGTCGCCTGGCGAACGGTCATCCGAACGCGGTCGGAGAAGGCCAGCTCCACCTCACCGCCGAGGCCGGTGCGCACCAGCGTCATTCCGCCGAGCTTGTCGTTTTTCTTGATGGCCGTCCATTTGGCGTCTTCCAGGGCGGCGGAGCGTTTCTCGCAGATGCCCTTGACGCTCCGGACGATCGCGCGGATTTCCTCGGCGTCCTTTGCCCGGTCGGCGTCGCCCGGTGTGTTGGGGTCGGCCGGTGCGTTCGCGTCGGGCTGTTGGGCCATCGCCGGGGCGGAAACAGCCAGCATCGCCAGCATCGTCAGAAAGATGGGAATGGTTCGCATGGGTTACTCCTTCGGGTCGGTCGAGGTGTTGCCCACCAGGTCGGGCACCTCGCCGGTCTGCTTGTAGGTGGCGGCCCGGGTAATCACCGCGACGAACTCCATCCCGCTGACGGGCGAGTCCAGCGGGCCTTTGGTCATCATACGGCGGTACTGCAGCTCGCGAGCGCAATACCGCTGCGACGGGCCGGTGAGAGTGAGAATCACCCCGCCGGGGATGTCGATGGTCTGGTAGACCATCTGCGCCAGTCGGCCTCGGGTGATGGGTCTGTCGGCGGCGTGGTCCCATGAGGGGTCGGCGATCTTCGCCTCCCGCAGGGTCGCTACCCGCTGGGCGAAGGTCTCGGTTTTGTCCACCCCGTCGCGCAACATCAACAGCCCGCGGGCTGCGTCATTTTCCGAGACCGACTCCTTGGCGGATACGCGGTCCAGGAAGGCGGCGGAGTTCTCATTGGTCGGCAGGGCGTCGTCGCCGCCATCGACGGTTCCGTTGGACGCGCACCCGACGGCAAGCAGTGCCAGCACTACCGGCAGGAACAGGGTCATCAATCGTGTCGTTCGCATGGGTTTTCCCGCTTCTTAGAAGCTCAGCACCAGTCCGGTGTACACGAACTGTCGGCAGGTCTTGTCGGATCCGTTGTAGGCGTCGCCGGGCTGGAAGAATCCGTAGCGGACCGTCCAGCTGAGGTCCGAGGTGATTCGCCAGTCCACATAGACGTCCATCTCCCAGCCGACGTAGCTGGAGTTGTTGGTCGCAGGCAGCGAGGTATCGCTGATGGCGCCGGAGTCTTTCACGCGGCAGTACAGGAAGGCTTTGGAGCCCACTTCCATCCGCTCGAACCACTTGTGGTTCTCCAGCGGGAAGCAACTGCCACCCGCCGACCAGATATGGAGGTTCGAGACAGCCGGGCTGAAGGCGATGCCCGTGTCCCGAAAGCCGAACGCGTTGAACGCCCGATCTCGCGTGCCGGGCGTGTTGCCGCCCAGTGTCGAGGTGGACGAACTCACGCGGTCGCTGTCGCCGCTGGCGAAGAGGTACTCCACGTACAACTTCGGGCGGGTGGGCGTATCGCGGAAGGTGTATTCCAACATCGCATCGGCCGCCCAGGCGCAGATCTCATCCTGGCCGGCGGCGGTCCCGCTGCCGTAGGTTCGGCCCCACTCGCCGACGACCTCCACGCGGTAGGCCAGGTCCGGGAAGAGAATCGTCCCCTCGCTGCCGATGCCGACGTATCGCGAGGAGTAGTCGTATCCCTGCGTCGCCGAGCGCGGCTCGGGGGTGGTATGGTCGTTCTGCATCAGGTAGTACACGAACGGGCGGTGGCGGTCGAACCCCTCGTACGCCACCTCCACGCCGTAGAAGCAGCGTTCCTGCCGACCGGCGACAGCCGGCGAGCGATCGAGATTCTCACTGTCGTAAATCGTCTGTCCGGCGAGGGCCTTGAGCGACCAGTCCTGCCAGTTGGCCCGGAGCTCGATCATGTCCAGCGGGGTCGCCAGCACCAGCCCCGTGCCGATCGTGGCGAATTCGCGCCCGACCTTGAGCTTCCAATCCACCGGCGAATGGCTGCCGGTGCGATTCAGCCAGAACCGCCCCCAATCGAACTGGTACCAGGCGCGTTCGACCATGAGGTCGAAGTCGGTCCCGCGCGACGCGCCGCGGGGGTTGTCCGTCCCGCTCCAGTCGTCCAGGTTCGCCAGGCCACGCACGTAGAGGCGGTGCTCGCCGCGGTAGTCCACGTCCAGCCAGCCGCGCAGCTGCAGCTTGCGCAGCGTGCGATCGCGGTTGGCGGTGGGGTCGTCGTAGTCCATTACCGCAAAGCTCAACCACCCGCCGGCGCGATAGCCGAAATCGCTTCGGCCGGGGATCTGCTCGTCCAAGCGGACGCGGAGCTGCTCCTCGTAGATCTCCAGCCCGCTGCGGGACGGCCCCTGTGCGGCGGCGGTAGACACCCAGCACGCTGCGCACAACAGCGCAGCGGTCGTGGCGGCGAAACGTCGTGTCTTGTTTTTCATATGCACCTCGATGGGCCCGAGAGCGGCGAGCGAACGGGGCCAGTGCAGGGTATCTCGGCCGGGAGTGCGTACCTGTGCGCGTCCCGCCCCTTGTTTCTGTTACGCGGGGGATCGCCGGTTCCGTGAAAGGACCCCATGTATATACGTGCAAATTATGGATTCGTCAATCCCAAACCCGTCGGAACTGGTACCCATTGCTTATAGAAACGCCATCGCCATGTGCGCAGCCGACAGGCCCGGAAGCGATTTGCCTCCGGGCCTGTGCGTGTCCAGCAAATTCGGCTGCGAGGATTCTCGCCTCGGTCAGCTTTCCACGACGGTGAACGTCGCGGGGGCTGTGTGCGAAGCCTCCTCGGGCTTGTAGTA
>CAZYIH010000179.1:0-6157 GCA_964646915.1 uncultured Planctomycetaceae bacterium
CGTTAAGCTTCTTGGACAGCGTGAAGTTCAACGTGCCGTATTCGGTCTCGTAGACATTCGGAATGAAGTTCGTTTGGCTCTCGCCGGCACCGGCCACCAGCACATCACCGCGAACGGTGTAGAACAGCCCCACCTTCGTGCCCAACTCACGAGACTCGTAGGTCATGTACAGGTTGTAGAGATGCTCCGGGGCGTTCATCATGTGCCGCGTCGGCATCGGGGCGTCCACCAGTGGGTCAGAGAACACCTCGGCCTCGGATTTCGGCAGCGTCACTTCCGAGTCGATGATAGTGGCGTTTCCACCGATGCTCAGCCCGGCCAACTCGTCCCACCATTCGCCAAGGTCCTGGCGAATCTCGAACTCCCAGCCGGTCAGGTAGCCTTCGGGATAGTTCACCGGCGTGGTGTACAGTGTGGTATTGGTCACCCGCTGAACGTATTCAATCGGGTCGGTGATATCCTTGTGGAACCACGAGACGGACACGAGGCTTCGACTGGTCCGGGACGGACGATAGTCGAACCGCAAGTCGTAGTTTTTCAGCGAGCTCATACTCAGCTCGGGGTTGCCCACGAACAGGTCGGCCCCAAGAAACTCCTGCTGCTGGACCGGTGTCAGTTCCTTAAACGTTTGGCGGGCGATGGTCTCGGTCCGCGAGCCACGGATGGTGATCTGGTCGAACGGAGTGAACACGAACCCCATCGACGGCAGGATGTCCTCCTGCTTGAAGCTCACATCTGCCTCGCTGCCTTCCAGGGACGAAGGCAGCCCGCTGGGATCGAACCAGACGACGCTGTCCTCGGGCGAGTTCACGATCTCCAGTTCGGTCGTCTCGTACCGGGTTCCACCGACGAACTTCAGCGACCGGCACAGCGGCAGGTCGATCATGTGATACCAGGCGGAGATCTGTTGGTCGCCGACATAGTCCACGTCCGTCTCGACGGCCTCAATGATGTGCTCCTCGCCCACCCAGTTCTGACTCCATCGCTCTTCCCACGGCCCGACCCAACTCGTGACGATACCGGGATCGGTCGGGTCCGGATTCGTGAAACTCTCCTGGTTGAACTCGCGGTGGACCCTGTCGCGGAACAACCCGAACTTGACATATCCTTCGTGACCGGTCCACTGACGGAAGGGGAACCTGATGTTGACCGAGTACTGGTCGCTCGTTTCGCTCACATCCCGCCAGATGCGCTGCAGGTTGCCCATGGAGGACAGGTGGCTTGGCTTCCACTTGGTGTGGATCGGGTCTTCCACGAAGCCGGACCCCGGAATCCATGGCGTTGGATTGTTGAAGGCCGGTCCCTTCCATGCCTCCGCAAACAGGCGTTTGTCCGGCTGGTCCATGGAGGCCGAGTTGCGTGAAATCGTCCAGTCGACCTGCGGAGAGAGAATAGTCAACAGCGGGTTGACGTTCAGGTGCGGCAGGATGATTCCGATCTCGGGGATCCCCAGCACATGGGTACCACTGAACTGGAGCGTGTCGGTCTGCCGCTCGGTGTAGACAATCGTTTCGCTGCGCAGATAGGGAGAGTCATCGCGGGCAATGTTGCCCGGATCATGAGGATCATCGGGATCGTACCCGGGATAGAAGAATTCCTTGCCGCGGGTGTCCTCGCCGAGCGTCACGGTATTCTCGGTCGCCTGGGTCCGCATGTAGATCAGCTTGAGGGTGTGGTCCTCGAACTCCAGGCCCACCAGACCCAGCCCGCCCCACTGGACCTCCTCCGCCGCTCGGACCAGATTGAACAGCGATGTTCGCTTGCGGTCAGCATCCTGCCCGGAGAATCGCGGAGTCATCTCCTCGCCAGGGTCCACCACCCAGTAGCGGTCGGAGACCATGTCCGGCCGGTAGGAGGCACTCCGGTCATAGTAGAAGTTACCGAACGCCCCAACCCGCAGGCCGCTGAGAAAGGTGTGCTTGCCGCCGGCCGAGAGTGACCAGCTCCAGTCGTGCGGGGCATCCATCCCCGTCCCACCGACCGCTCCGGACCAGTCCGTTGCCGGCTTCTGGATCTGTCGGCCGTCATTGAGCCCCCAGAAATTGACGCCCCCGCCCTTGTCACTGAGAAACTTGTTCCGGTTTGCCATCACCTGGGTATTCACCGAATACCCGATACTGAAGCCCAGGATGCTCTCCTCGGGAACACCCTTGAGCATTACGTTGACCGCGCCGCCGGAGGCATCGCCCTGCTGGTCCGGGGTGAACGTCTTACTGATCTGGATGCTCTGGATCACGTCCGTGGGAAACTGGTCCAGCTGCACCGCTCGCTTGTCCGCGTCGGCCGTCGGAAGGCGAACACCGTTCATCTGCGAGTTCACGTAACGGTCCGGAAGCCCGCGGATGACCGCGTATTTACCGTCCTGGATCGTGGCGCCGGCTACCAGCTTCACCGCGTCGGCAGCGTCACCCGCGCCGGCAGCGCTCATGACCTCTTTGCTTACCGAATCCATCGTCGCCGCCGACTCGATGCGAAGCTTCAACATCTCCGCCTCGGTACCCTTGACCACCACGTCTTCGACGACAAACTCCTCCATCTCCGCGAAGTCACCGGAGAGCTCGGCCTTTACCTCCGCCATTCGACCCGGGCGAACAACCACATCCGATTTCACCTGACGCGTATACCCGGACTTCGAGAAGATCAGCGTATACCGTCCTGCCGGGACATTGTTCAGTAGAAATGTTCCCGCTTCACTGGCAGTGGTAGCCATGTCCGTCTTATGAATGCGCACGCGGGCGCGTGGCAACGGGGCCTCGAAATCCTTATCGCGCACCGTGCCGCGAATGGAGCCGGTCTCCTGCGCCCCGGCCACCCCGGCCAGCAAGCCGAGCAGGGCCAGCAGGAACGCCGGGCATGTATGCGATCTTGTTACCATGGGTCCCTCAGCCCGCCACGTATCTCCTTGATGCGAGCCCATAGCTGGGCATTCGGTGCGATCCCGTATATCGCCATCGAGCAACAGGTGGCCGACAAATCCAAGGCCCGGACGCGTGCGTTGGGGTTCTCCGAACCGTCTTCTACAGCCAGCCTGTATATCTCAAGAGCCGTCTCCGACCGGCCCATTGTCGCATAGGCTTCGGCAACCCCCCGCAGCGTCTTGGCCCGTCGCATGCCGGGAATGCTCTGCCGCTTCAGTCGATAGGTCGCCAACACCGCCTCAAGCCGCTTGCAGGCCTCCCCTTCGTCGCCAGCCAGATAGCGCAGCTTCGCCAGTCGGGCCTTGACCCCCAGCCCGTAGAACAGTCGCCGCCAGGTGACCGAATCGGCGATCTCAGTGGCCCGGTCCACCAAACCCAACGCCGCCTCCCTGTCACCATGGTCGATGGCCGATTGCACCAGGTCGGCCAGCAGGTCGATCTGCACGATCACCGGAAGCTTTCGATAGGAGGCCTCGATGATCCCCATCAGTGCGGCCCGCCGTGTCCGGTTGGAGTACTCCCGGGCGTACAGTTCGCCCACAGAGGCCAGTGCGTTGCGGGTGATGTCGAAGTTGCCCTTGGCGATATGGGCCTTCATCTCGGTGAGCTTCTGCTGGAAAGCCTCGTCGCTTTCGGATGTCTTTTTCACGCCCTCCAGCCTGCCCGCCTCCGACTGGTCAACGTCGCGAGTCAGTTCCTCGGCGCCTTCGATGTCACCCAACACGGCTCGCGTTCGTGCGATGCGCACTTTGATCCGGTCCTTGCGCCAGCCCCTGTAGTGAACGGCCGTGCGCGAGGCCAATTCCATGTAAGACTCCGCCATGTCGCGATCGCCACGGCCAGCCATATAGAACGCCAAGTCACCGAACGCCACACCACGTCGCCAGTTGTCGATCTTGCGTGCGTACTCGGCCGCCCGCGCCGGCCGGTCGACCGCCAAGCACGCGTCGACCACCGCCTGCTGCATCTTCGCCCGGTCCTTTTCGTGAGGCTGGGTCGGGATCGCCGAAGCCACCTCAAAGGCAAAGCTCAGCAGCTTCGCCTCTTGCCGCTCCACATCATCAGATCCCGACTGGTCGGGGCCTCGGTCACACCCAGCCAGCAGGCCAGCCGCCAGACAGACGGTCAGCAATGCAAATAGAACATTCGCCTTCATCCGTTCCGTTCCTGTTGTTCCGGTCCTGTGTCTTGAGAGACAGAACTGGCGGCAGGGGCACGATTGCCCCTGCCACCAGGTTCCATCATTTCAGCTATCGACAACTCGTGTCCGCTTAGAACTACTGGCGGACAACCCGGTAGAACTTGCCGGACTCGAAGTTGTCCAGATCCTCAACCGTCATCGGGTTTCCATCACCCTTGACCGTCGCAACCGGCGACCAGCTCTTCAGATCGCTGGACTTCTCGACGGTGTAGTAGACGTCGGCTTCGGTATCGAAGGTGGTATTCATCTGGATCTTCGCGATGTCCGTGCTCGGCTCGGGCGTTTCATCGTTGTTTGGCACGTCCACGAGCATTCCGTACTGATCGGCTGCGGTCCACCCGAGCATCCAGTTGTGGGTCGGGCTGAAGGCACCCCGATACCGAACCGGGGTGTAGAAGCCGTCCGCCGGGGCTCCGTCAGCGCTGCTCACAGCGGCGTTGGCGGCACGCGGATCAAGCTTCACGACCGGCAGGATCTTCTCACCACCTCCGGTAATAACCTGGGCGCCGCGCTCCAAGTACATAATCGGGCTGTTGGCCAGCGGATCCTGGGCCGTGGCATAGGCGATCACATTGTCGTTGCTCTTGTTTCCGGCGGTGGTGTCTTCCACGACGCCCACACTGACAGCCTCGCCGAAGTCGCCGATATTCCAGAACACCGAGTCACTGACCTCGCAGAGCTTGCCGTTGGGGTCCTGGCTCTTGTACATCGTGCTGTAGGCCACACCCCCCATTTCGAATCCCTGGGTGGCCTTGGTGACGTCGTTTGCATCGGTCGTCCACGCACTGGCCCACGGCAGAGTTCCATTTACACCCCATCCACCGCCGCCGGCATCGCCGTGGGCGACAAGCTTATCGCCGGTCTCGAGAAACAGGCAGTTGCGTAGCTGAACACGGGCATTGTCACGGAAGTTCATCGCATCATCGCCGTCGAGCTGACCGATCACGGTGAAGTTGTAGATGGCGGCCGTCGTGACCGGCTGGGCGTCGGAGTTCTCCGCCCCGTCCATCTCGAAGCAGCGGTCCGCCACACCCGAGCCGGAGTCGCCG
The DNA here is from genome assembly GCA_964646915.1 of uncultured Planctomycetaceae bacterium. Classification (GTDB taxonomy): domain Bacteria; phylum Planctomycetota; class Phycisphaerae; order SM23-33; family SM23-33; genus CAZFPT01. The sequence goes on from CAZYIH010000179.1 coordinate 5,169, forward strand.
GTCACCTTGCTGTAGCCCTGCACGATCAGGCCGAACTGGGCCTTGCCGCGCCAACCCTGGTCGAGGTCGAAGCTGTCGTCACCGATGTTCCAAACCACGACGTACTTCAGGTTGACCGTACCGCCCCAGATCTCAATACCGTCGTCGATATTGTTCATGATCTCGAGGTGATCGATATTGGTTTCGCGCCCGACGCCGCCCAAGGACATGCCATTGAGCTCGGTGTCCTGACCGGTAACCTTGCCTCCATACCGCAGCGACAGGTAGCTGATCGAACCGCTGTCATCATCGTCATCGCCTCCGCCATAGACGTGCCACGTCTCACCGCTGACGGGCGTGAGGCCTTCCATCGTAACGGTATTGGTGCCGTCGGGACGACGGTTGTTGCCGGTCACGTGCGAGGCGGAAATCAGGGCATCGCCCATGATTGTCAGGTTACCCCACTGCTCGGACTGCGCCTGCCAATTCTCGAAGTCGTCATTGTCCGCGGTCATGATGACCGGATTGTCCTTCGTGCCGTTGACGTAGATCTTCGAGCCGGCTGCAATGGCAAGGCTGCCGTTGGCGTTGCCGCCGGTGATGAGGGTGCCGGCCTCGATTGTCAGCGTGGCTCCACCGTCGAAGACGACCTGATCATCCAGGATGTACTTATTGTCGGCGGTCCACGTCTCGGAGGTGGTGATCTTTCCGCTCTTGTGAATGTCGGCCGCATTCGCAACGCCCGCGAAGGCGATGGTTGCCACCATCAGCGTCAAAGCAATCTTTTTCATGTTCATCATAATGTTCGCTTCCTTTCTTCATCCCGCCATATGGGCGGGGAAGGGGTTTCCTCTCTTTACGCGTCTCGCGTTCCATACGCGGGACGCACGTGCTTCTCCAGATTGTTCCTCAACTTCCAGTCGACAGCCTCAGGCAGCACGACGACGACGCAGCATCGCCAGACCACCAACCGCCAACACACCCATCGTGAAGGGTTCGGGAATGGTGGT
>CAZYIH010000180.1:0-6139 GCA_964646915.1 uncultured Planctomycetaceae bacterium
CCCGCGGTGGTGCTACTGTTTCCGCTGGATGCGGTCCCATCGCAGCTGGTGGCGGTCGTTGAACAGGCGGCGGTACACCAGCAGGGCGATTCCCATGCTCGCCATCGCCGTGCCGGCTGCGATCATGAACATCACCATGATCTGGTATTTCACCGCGATCATCGGATCGGTGCCGGCGAGGATCTGGCCGGTCATCATCCCCGGAAGTGAAACGGTCCCGACGACCATCATCGAGTTGATGATCGGAATCATCCCGCGTCGCACGGCGTCGGTCAACGGCCCCCGGGCCGCCTCCCAGCGCGTCGCCCCGCAGGCGAGTTCCATCTCCACCTCGTCCCGCCGGGCGTGCAGCGTCTCCAGAAGCTGATCGAGACACAGCGAGATGCCCGTCAGGCCGTTGCCCAGCAGCATCCCCAGCAGCGGAATGACATATTGCGGGCGATACCACGGAACCACGCCGATGATCGCGCCGGTTACCGTGAACGTCACCAGCGACGAGCTGATTACCAGCGAGAGCAACGCCAGCAGTCCCACGCCCCGGAACGTTCGCGACGGGCGACGGACAGCCGCCCGGGCCGCCAGCGCGATCATGACGGCCATCACGCCCAGAACCGCCCACCAGGCGTTGAGGTTGAAGACGTATCGCAGCACGAACCCTACCAGGAACAGTTGTACCACCGTGCGGATGGCTGCGACGGCGAGGCGTTTTTCCAGCTTCAGTCCGAGGGCGACGCTGATGAGCCCGCAGACGAGGATAAGGCACGCGGCGATGCCCAGACCCCACGGGCCCAGGTCGATCACGTCGCGGGCAGCAAGCAGCGGTGCGCTAGCCATTCTCGTCCTCCCGGGGCGGGGCGTTCAGCGAGGCCACCTCCGCCAGATCGATCACATCGTCCAGCACGCCGGCAAGCCGCCCGACGTCGTGGGCGACGATCAGGGCAGAGAGATTTCGTTCGTCGGCAAAGCGGCGCAGCATGTCGGCCGTCGCGGAGAGGGCGTCGGCGTCCAGCGCGCTGGTGGGTTCGTCCAGCAGGAGCACCTTCGGGCCCATCAGCAGCGCCCGCACGAGGCAGACCCGCTGCTGCTGACCCACCGAGAGCGACCGGGCATCCTGCTCGTATCGGCTGGGTTCGACGCGCAGCGCGTCGAGCAGTTCGCGGGCGGTTTCGTCGTTGAGGGAGGCATTGTCCCGGGTTTCGCCGTCTCGGGCGGATTCATATCGGAAGACCCGCGCGAGATTCTCCCGCACCGTCGCCTCGGCCAGGACGGGCTGCTGCTGGACCAGCGGACACCGCCGGCGGAACAGCGGATACCCGAGTTCGGCGGGAGTTCGACCTTCCAGGCGGACTTCGCCGTCGGCCGGGTCGTCCAGGGCGGCGATCGCGCGCAGGAGGGTGGTTTTTCCGCAGCCACTGGGACCCTTCAGGGCGATGAGCTTGCCGGCGGGCACGTCGAGCGTGACGCGTTCGATCACGCGATGGTCCCCGGCGCGGGCAGCCAGCGACGAGATGCTCAGCAGGTCGGCGGGCATGGGTCGGCCTCGCGGTCGAGGGCGGTTCGGCGGGCGCTGTCGCCGAGTGATCGGCCCAGTTGGGGCTCGTCCAGGATGCGCAGAATCCCGGCAGCCGCCGCCCGGGCGCTGCCGGGTTCAACCAGCAGGGCGTCCCGGCCGTCGCTGTAGAGGCTGCGGACTTCGGGCAGATTGCTGGCGACGATCGGCAGCCCGGCCCGGCCCGCATCCAGAAGCGTGGGAATCGAGACCGCGATGGAAACGCTGGGGATGATGACGGCTACGTCGGCGGCCTGCAGCATGTCTTCGAGGGGGAGGCAACTCTCCGGCAGCAACCCTCGGCCGTCGATGCTGCTGTGACGCGCGAAATGCCGCACGTGCGTCAGCATCGGTCCGCCGACCGGCAGGGCGATGTGCACGTCCGGATCGATCAGGCAGAGCATGCCCCGCGCCCACAGGGCGGTACGATGCCCGCCCCCGCGAACCATCTGGCCGGGAACGACCAGCAGCTTCTCGCTCTCGGTGAGCTCAAGGCGGGCACGGTCGTCCTGGCGTATTGTCTGCGTCTGTGCGGGTTCCATTTCCGGGCATCATACGCGGGTTCGCCTTTGCAGACAAGAAACGTCGCGCGTTGCGGCCACCTCGCGCTGCTTTTGAGATCGTGCTTGGGGCTTTGCGCTCGGGCGATACGATCGGAATTGCGCTACTCTGCCCCCGCGTGCCATTCGGGCCAATGCTCAGCCACGCGGCGGAAGGCACGGATGAGGTGGTCGTGTGGGGTGTCGGTGATGTCCAGCAAGCCGATGGGCTGATTCTCGCCGTTGGACGCCCGGCCCATCAAGGGCTGATCGACGTGCTGGAACCAGTGACAGCCCAAGGAGAAGGGCATCTCCGCGAAGCTGCGGAAGTAGCCCTCGGCCATCTCTTCGCGCTGCTCGGCGGTATAGCAACGATAGAGCGGAGGAAGCTGGCGCGGGCCGGCGAGCGGGAAGTGGAACTCGCCGATCAGAATCGGTCGGCCGGTGAGGTGGTGGTAGGTCTCGAAGTAGTCGGTCGGGACCGGGTAGGTGTAGTTGTTCACGCTGCAGACGTCCACGTGTCGGCCACAGGCCCGGAGGATGTGGTCCGGCGGCGGCGTTTTCACGAAGCGGCAGCCGAGATAAAGGTGGTTCGGGTCGTGCTGCTTGAGCAGGCGGTTGACGGTTCCGAAGTAGGTGTCCGCGAAGAGTGTCTCGAACTCGACCATCAGCTCCCGGGCGGGCCCGTCGTGGGGCACCTGCTCATCGGACATCTGCGCGACGTCGTCCCAGGACTCCGCGGAGATCGCGAAGGCGTCGTTGACGCGCTGCAGCGTTTCGAGCTTTTCGCGGAGGAACTCGACCCACCGCTGGCGAAGGGGTGCGTCGGGGTCGGCCTGGAGCAGGCGGGGGTCTCGCCAGGACGCTTCATTGTCCACGAAGTAGCCGATCAGCCAGGGGTTGTCCAGGCAGGGCGCGGTCATCTCGGCGATCACACCGGTCAGCCAAGGCTCCCAACGCGGGTCGAACACGTCGGCGAAGCGCTTGCCCGCGCGGGCATGGATGCCCTCTTCGCGCGCCCGGGTCCGGGCGATGCGGCAGTGGGGAATCTGCCGCTGTTCGATGTACAGCGGGTTTTGCGTGAAGCTGCCGATGGTGTTGATGCCCCACTTCGGGAGGCGTTGGAGAACGCGCTTGGCCCAGCCTTCCTCGCTGCCGTACTTGCGGAGGATGTTCCATGCGTAGAACGAGGCCAGGTCGGTCGTGTCCGGCCTCATGTGCAGCCGGGCCGGTTGAGAGGCACGGGCGAGGGGCTCGTCGGTGGGGGGCAGCTCGGCGTAGACGTGTTCGCGTCCGGCGACACCGGTGAACTCGTTGGCGTCGATGCGGATTCCCGTGACCCCGACCGACCAGAACGCGTTGCCGGCCGGCGTGACCAGCCACCACACGCCGCGATCGTCCTGATCCACGCGGAAGAAGCCCGTCGCGTCGAATGCCGGGCCTTCCAGCAGGCCGCCGTACTCGTCTCGGCCGGGGAGTCGGGGCGTGGATTCCAGCTCCTGCGCCTCGGCGTGGGCGCGGTCGCGGAGGTCTTCTTCGTCGACGACTTTCCCGGGCCAGTCGGCGTTGATCCGCTGGCCGAACCGATCGATCAGCGGCTCGTCGGTGTCTCGTCGGCCGGTCAGTGACATCGCGTGGATTTCGACGACGGCGGGGTGGGCCGAGTCGTGAAGGCCGCGGATGCGGATGCCCGACGGTTCGTAGAGCGCCCGGTTGCCCGCGGCGAGAGGCAACTCGGTGAGGTCGACGTTCACGGTCTGTCGCTGACCTGCGGGGACGGTGGCTCGGCCGATGAGTCGGCAGCGCGAGCAGAGCACGATCAGCTCGATGTCGACGGCGGCAGGCCCGTTGGTGACATCCATCGAGAGCATCTTGTAGGGCTCCCAGTCGGCAGGGAGGTCCAGGGCGCCGAGTGTCGCTTCGATGTTCGCGTCGTGGCTGCGGAAGGTCAGACGGACGTCGCTGCCCTCGGCGGTGGTTTCCAGTGTGGCGTCGGCCCCGTCGAGTGTGACCTCGCGTCGTCGGACGAGCTTACCGCCCCCGGCGGCGTCGGCCTGGAAGACCTCCCCGTCGAGGTCGCGGAACTGCGGGTCGGTAAGGTTCCGGAGTGTGGCGTCTGCAGTGTTCATGGGTCCTTCTTGCTTGCAGCCGAGACGGCTGATTCTGGTCCATTCGTCGGGTCGATGTCCGGATACACACAAGCCCGGGGACGCTGCGGTCCCCGGGCCCGTGCGGTGGATCTCGTCGGGCGGATCGGCCCATTGCAGTTACGAGAAAAGGTCCTCGCCGGTCCAGCGTTTGCGGACCATGTGGGCGACGGTCTTGGGCTGGCGCTGGCGGGTGAACACGCCCTTCCTGTTGCCGCCGACGCGCGAGATGCCCTGCTTGGTCATGAAGTCCGCGAAATTCCAGATGTGCTCGCCGATCACGAACGGAAGGCGGTCGAGGACGTTGTTGATCCGCTTGATCATCTCGCACTGGTATTCCTCGGTGAAGATCACCGGCGGATCGTGGTGCATCCCCGGGATGGTGTCGGCTCCGTACTCCGAGAGGATGATGGGCTTTTTCTGGTGCTTGTACCACTGCTTGAGTTCCCACTCGCCGCGGCCTTCGATGGTATCGAGCTGCCCCGGGTTGCCGTACCAACCCCAGTAGCGGTTGATGCAGAGCACGTCGAGGTAAGGTGCGGCCAGGTCGTTGTCGAACCAGGTGTGCAACGCCATGGTCAGCGGGCGGTCCTGCGGGTCGGCTTTGCGGGTGACGTCGGCAACTTTCTTGAAGTACGGCCCGAACGGTTCCTCCTGGGAGGCGGCCTCGTTGGCGATCGACCACATCACCACGCAGGGGTGGTTCTTGTCGCGGGCGACGAGGTCTTTCATCATCTGCACGTGGTGGTCGAGGATGGGCTTGAGGAAGTCCTTGGTGAAGATGTCCTGGGACTTCTTGAACATGTACAGCCCGACGGCCGGCGATTCGTCGATGACGACGAAGCCCTGTTCGTCGGCGAAGTTCATCAGCTCCTCCGAGTAGGGGTAGTGCGACGTACGGAACGAGTTGGCGCCGATCCACTTCATCAGGTTGAAGTCCTTGACGATCATCGTGTGGTCCAGGCCCTTGCCCTTGATGTCCATGTCCTCGTGCTTGCCGAAGCCCTGGAAGTAGAACGGCTCGCCGTTGATGAGGAACTTGTTGCCGCGCAGCTTGATCGTGCGGATGCCCACCGGCAGGCGATAGACGTCCTCGCCGTCGTTGAGGTCGACCTCGAGCCTGTAGAGGTAAGCCTTGCCGGGCTGCCAGAGCTTGGCGTTCTCGACGGTGAGCTTGCCCTTGTCGCCCTCGGCGGCGGCGACTTCCTTGCCCTTGGCGTCCAGCAGGCGGACGGTAAGATCTTTGTTGCCGCGACCTTTGACGTCGACCTCGTATTTCACGATGCCCGTATCGCCCCGCGTGTCGGTGACGACGGTGATGTCGTCGATGTATCGTTTCGGCGTGCAATGAACCCGAACGGGCCGATGGATGCCCGAGTAGTTGAAGAAGTCGTGCTGGATGTCCTGCACCTGGAACTTGTTGCCTTTGCGGTCGTCGATGGTCTTGAGCTTGCCCGGCGGCAGGGTGGTCTCGTCCAGGATATTGTCCACGCTGACGGTCACGCGGTTGGGCTTGTCGAACTTCACTACGTCGGTGACGTCGGCTTCGTAGGGCAGATAGCCGCCCTTGTAGCGTGCGACCTCCTGACCGTTGACGAACAGCACGCTCTTGTGGCAGGCCGACCCCACGCGGAGGACGACGCGCTTGTCCGCCCAGGAGGCGGGCACGAAGAACTCACGGTCGTACCAGACCTCCCCGACGTGGTCGCGCAGCCTGGCGTCCTGGGTGATATCGTTGTAGCTGGAGGGGACGGGCATGGGCTGGGTTTTGGTCAGCGGGCGCTTCTGCCAGTTCTTCTTGTGGCCTTCGCCTTTGACGTCGGCTTTGAAATTCCAGATGCCCGAGAGGTCCTTGACTTCGCGGGTCTCCGATTCGCGTGGGAAAAGCATTGTGGGTTCCTTTC
>CAZYIH010000181.1:0-3609 GCA_964646915.1 uncultured Planctomycetaceae bacterium
CGAGATCATTGCCGGTTACGACCGGCGTGGAGAGAAGAGATGTCGAGAAGTCAATGGCTGCCGGTGGTTTCGATCCTGTCGGTCCTCGGAGCGATCGCTGCGGCGGAGAAGGGCGATGGGGTCAACGTCAAGGGCGACGAGAAGCTTGCCTCGCGGGACGGCAGGAAGCTCTCCGCCCAGCCGATCGGCTGGCGCGGGGACGGAAGCGGGGTGTTCCCCGATGCGCGACCTCCGGCGAAGTTTTCCGATGGGACCACCTGGAGCTGGCAGATGCTTCCCGACCCGCGCCGCCCGAACTCGAAGCACCGTGTGCCGGTCTTCACCCGCGACGCTGCGAACTCGAAGAACATCCGCTGGCGGACGCTGCTGCCCAACTGGTCCAACGCCTCGCCGATCGTCGTCGGTGGGCGGGTCTTCACGATGTGTGAGCCGGTGGGGTCCCAGCCGCTGCTGGTTTGCCTGGATTCCGACACCGGACGATTGCTCTGGCGACGGGAGATCGACCACACCAGTTTGCTTCCGCCCGACGAGAGGGAGAAGGTGCGGAAGGAGTGGAAATGGTTCGTCCAGCGCGGGCGCGAAGTCGCGCGGCTGCTGGCCGAGCGTTGGGAACTGCACCGACGCCTGAAAAAGGCCCCGAAAGACGCCGAGGCCCTGAGGGCTCTGGCCGACTGGACCACTCGGGCCAAGGCCGTCAATGCCGACAAAATGGACTACGCCGCACTGAAGTGGGGATCGGTCCGGGCACCGGGCTTGCTGACGCGCGAGCAGGAGGACCGCCTCAAACGCCTCCGGAATGTCTACGGACTGGTCTTCCCGAACTGGGAGACCAGCCTCAGTCGCAATAAACTCCAGGTGGGAGCCTACGCCGGGGTTACGCAGCCGACGCCCTGCTCGGATGGACAGAGCGTTTTCGTCTTCACCGGGTTCAACACGGCCGCGAGCTTCGACCTGGAGGGCAACCTTCGCTGGATGCGCTGGCTGGGCCCGCGTGGCTCCGTGCGGGGTGGCGGACGGATGGACTTTACCCAGTCGCCCATCCTGGTCGGCGATGCGCTGCTGGTGGCCAGCAAGGCCGCCCTGACCGCGTTGGATAAGGACACCGGCAAGGTGCTCTGGAGCGTCGAGCCGGAGGAGGGGGACGTCAGGAAAGCCGGCGGCTACGACTGTCTGCTGATGACCGGGGTGGTGCTCGAGGTCGACGGCGAGACCTGCTTTTTCTGGTATGACGGACGGGTCTATCGTGTACGGGACGGCAAGCGGCTTACCGACCGCCTGCCCGGCGACGAGACGATGTACGTTCCCGCCTGCCCGATCGCCTCGGGCGACGTGCTGATCTACTACTCCAGCCACAAGAGCCCAAACAGCCGGAAGGGCGTGATGACGGCGACCGCTGTGCGGCTCTCCTCCGATGGTCCCGACCGGCTCGGCGCCACGGTGCTGTGGCGCAAACCCATGGAAGGCGAGGGGCAGCCGCGCAACGGATTCGCCCACGACGGAAAGGTGGTGTTGGTCCAGAGCGGAAAACACTCGCTTCGCAAAGGTACCCCGCTTGATGGTCGCCAGAAGACCGGTTTCCGCTACGACCTCGAAACCGGCAAGGAACTCGATGCGATGGTCCTGGGCGTGGACCATCTCAGCGGCGTGATGCGAGCCGGCGATCGCCTTGTCACGCTGGAAAGTCTGCGCAACGGTCACGCCCGCATTCGCGTCCATGCCCTCGACGGGAAGCTGCTGGGCGAAAACTACCTCTCCAGCGCGCCGGTGACGCCCGAGCGATTGGAACTGATTCGCGGCGAGCGCGGCGCGGATCACTGGCACGACGACCACTACCACGGCAGTTTCCATGCCGCCCCGTTCTTCCAAGGCCGTCGCATCTACATCCGCTCCCGCGACGAACTCATCTGCATTGAAGGTCCGCCGGCCGAGTCTCCGTGATGCCGGGGTCCAGCGAGAGGTCCGAGTTGCCTGGTCCGCACACAACAGCCACGGGGCATCGCCCAGCGGTCAGAATCGGCCGACAATGACCGGGCCTATTGCTCGCTCTGCCGCGCGCTGATGTCATAGACATACAGCCCTGTGATGTATCGTACAATCAACTTGCCGTCGGCGATCACCGGGGAGCTGAAACCTACCCAGTCCTTCTTCAGTTTCGGCTTGGGTTCGGGCTGTTTCAACACCAGCTTGCCGCGCACAGCCATCGTCTCATCGGCTTCCAGCAGGTAGATTTCGGGGTAGTTCCAGCTCCATCGCATGTACAGGCGGTCGTCGGCCCATGCCATCACCGGTCCGCAGAATGCCTTGCGTTGGGCGATATCTGAGCGGACGCCGAGGACCTTGCCGGTCTTCATATCCTGGCAGGCGAGTTGGGCTCGCTCCCAGGAGAGGCTGGTCTCCTTCTTGCGGGAAACCATCAGAGCCGTTCGATCGCCCTGGGCGCGAGACTTCCCTCGCGGGCGGAACTGCCCCTTGACCTCGCCAAAGGGCTTGCCATTCACCAGGAGTTTGGGGTTTCCCTCGACGTCCTCCCACGCCAGTTCACTGCGTCCGAAGAGTTTCCCCTTCACGCAGATCATGCTTTCCTGATAGGGCCGAATGGTGTTGGTATGCCACGCGCGGGTGAACTTCCCCTCATTGCTGAGGCGCCACGTGGTCCAAATGGGTTCGGCAAAATGGGCCGAACTGTAGACGAGCCCCTTATCGTAGACCGGCACGTTACCGATGGAGTACCCGCGTCGTCGACCTTTGCTCTCAGAACCGCCCATGGTCTCCTGTTCGGCGATCACCTTGCCGTTGTTGGGGTCGACAGCCAGCAAGTGCCAACCAGTATGGGCCAGCAGCAGCTTGCGTCCGTCGTGATCGACCAGTGCGGGCGAGCCCCAACCGCGGTGGGCTGCCTCCTTCGATCCGCTCGAGGCCCACGCGAGCTTGCCGGAGTCCTGGTGCAAAGCGATCACCGGCGAGCGCTCGTGCCCCGTTACCCAGAACACCTTTCCCATCGCCGCCACCGGCGAACCGGCCCAACTGTCATAGGCGGTTCTGTTCTCCCAGCCGGTCTTTGGGAGCAGATCCATCGCGTCGACCGACCAGAGCTTGCGCCCGTTGCGGGCGTCGAAGGCCGACAGGGTTCCCTTGCCCTGGACAAACACCTTTCCCCCAGCGACAGCCGGCGAGGCGTTCCCGGTAGAGGCGTCCGCCCGCCACAACTCCCCGCCGTCGGCCAGGCGAAGGGCGATCAGCGACTCCTTCCCGCGACAGCGGCTGGCGAGGTAGATAACCCCGTCGCAGACCACCGGCGTGGCATGCCCCACGGGCAGACCAAAACGGCTCCAGGCCAGTTTCGGGCCCCCTTGAGGCCACTGCTTGAGCAGATCGGTTTCTTTCGAGATACCGTCATTGGCGGGGTTGCCCCGGAAATGGTCCCAGTCGGCTGCCGAAGCAACCCCCGTCAAGGCCGTGATCGCCAGGAAGAGAGCCCGCACCGCCGAGCGGCAGGTTGCGGGCGAAGATGAATGCGATGGTGTTGAGCTGACGGGCATTCGAGGACTCCTTGAAGCGTTGACCGATTCGTGCCACGGCTGCGAATATGCCAATGGAACAGTCGTTGCG
>CAZYIH010000181.1:3709-6134 GCA_964646915.1 uncultured Planctomycetaceae bacterium
GCAGGTGTCGAGCATTCCGTTGTACCTGATTTCCACGGCGACCGTCGAAGCGGGGCGGCAGGTCGCTGGAAAGTACAGAGCGAGACCCGGGCGAGTTGCGGCGGATGATGACGGTTGACCAGTGGACCCCGTCTTCCGCAGTCCGTGATCCGATCCTTTCAGCGCGGCCCGAGAAAGCGTATGATCATGGCTTGCCGCAAAGCCAGGTCGTTTGGGCAGGAATTGTGGAGAACCGCCATGACTCACCGTATCGCACTGTCCCGGAGCGTTGTGACGTTGGTTTTCGTCCTCGGGGCGATCGCTTCGGTCGCCGGCGCGGAAGAGACGCCGCTGATCCCGAGCTATACGGAACTCCATCACGATTTTGGTACGATGCGACGGGTCCTTCAGGAGGGCGAGTACGAGCGGGGCATCCAGTGGTTCCAGGATCATGTGGACGACCCGGGCAAGCTGACGTTTCAGGTGAAGCGAGGCCATCACGTCTCGGTGCGGACCGCGGCGCTGTCGGTTCTGGCGTCACTCCCTGCCGAGGGGCGGAAGGTGTACCACCGCCTGTTCGACGAGAAGGCCTCCGCGCTCTACGCTCGCGCCGCAAAAGAGTTGGATGCCGCTGCTCTTCGGGAGATCCATGCGCGCTACCCGATGACGACAGCCGGTCGCCAGGCGGCCGAACTGCTGGGGGCCCTCGCCATCGACCAAAGCCGCTTCGCCGAAGCGCTGTGGTGGTGGCGGCGCACAGCGGCGTTGGCCGCCGGCAGCGACGCCGAAGGACCCCTGGTGGCGAAGGTCGCCGTGGCGGCCCACCTGGCCGGACGGGCCGAGGTCGCCGAGTCCGCCGCCGCCCGCGTGGACAAAGAGTTCGCCGATGTCAGAGTGAACTGGGGTGGCCGATCGCGAACGCTTCCGAAACTCGTCGAACAACTCCGAAGCCTGCCCTCCCGGCCGGTCACCGAGGTCGCACAAGGCTGGCATACCGCCAACGGACGAGACGCCGGCTGGGCGTGGACACCCGCGGCCGGCAAGGCCAAACTGGGGAGCCTGCAATGGTGCCATCCCAAGCGATTCGCCACCGTCGACGAGAACGTCAACGTGCTGAAATCGCTGGCCGGCCGAACGCCGATTGATCGAACCTACCCGCACCCGTCCTTCTCAAGCTGGAAGGCCACGATCTCCCGCGGGCTGATTCGGGGCAAGTTTAACAGGGGCAGCAAAAAGCATGTCGTCGAGATCCCGCCGGTGATTCGGCCGATCGTCTGCGGGGATCGGATGATCGTCCGAACCGACGACGGACTGATCGCCCGACGCCTCGGCGACGGCAGGGAGCTGTGGTCTGCCCGCGTGGGGCTGCATCGCCGGCTTGGCGGAAGTCGCTATGGCATGACAAGACTGGCGGACGAGGGCTGGTACAAGATCGCCTGCGATGGGGACCGGGCTTTCGTGATGGGCGAGATGCTTCCGACCGTCGCGATCAAGAGTCCTCGGGCCGGACATATGAAAGAGATCGCCCCGAAACATAGAGACACCTCCGGGCTGTTCTGCGTGTCGCTGGATGACGGCGAGGTCCTCTGGCGCGTCGGATACGGGGCCAAGGATCAGTCGATAGAGATGCAGATGGTGAAGTTCTACACCGCTCCGCTTGTCGCAAACGGACGTGTATACGCCTTGGTCTCGCGCCGGAACGCCGGGCATTTCGCCCTGTCGTGCTTCCAGTCGGATAATGGGCATCTGCTTTGGAGCAGGCGGGTCTCCCATATCCCACGGGGGCAAGGGAGTTCCTGGCGGAACATCCACGCCTTCGTGAGCGGGACGGCTCCGTCCCTGTTCGCCGGACGGGTGGTCGTGTGTACCAATGCCGGTGTGATCGGCGCGTTTGACGCTGCGAGCGGCCGACCGATCTGGCTGAGGCAGTACGATACACCCCTGATCGGCCGGGGTGGAAGGACGAAACTGAAACACCGTCGTGTGAACCCTGTGGTGTTGGCCGGCGAGGTCGTGTTGACGCTGCCATTCGATTCCGACCGGGTTCTGGCGTGCGATTTTGGCAGCGGGAAGCTTCTCTGGACTGCCGATCGAGGCAGTGCGCATCGTCTGACGGGCCTGCGAAGCGATCGGGTCCTGCTCACCGGCGACGCCGGCTGGCGACTGATGCGCGTCTCGGACGGGAAGGTGCTCGCCTCGAACGACTCGACCCCGCTTCACGGCAAGCCGGCCGTCACGAGAGAGGCCGCCTGGATGTCCGCCAAAGACGGGCGCGTGCTGCGCCTGGAGATCGACAGCGGCGAGGTGTCCTCCGTCGGGCGGATCTCACGGGGCATCTTGGGCAATCTTCTGGTGGTCGACGGAAAACTTATCGCCGCCAACGCAGCCGGCGTTTGTGTGTACGAACTGGGCAGGGCCAACGGGAGTTCAACTGCCCCGGCCACGC
>CAZYIH010000182.1:0-6084 GCA_964646915.1 uncultured Planctomycetaceae bacterium
CCCGCTCATGATCTTCCGGTGAACGCGCGAAGGCGACAACGCCAGCTTCGAGGGTTTGCTCGCCCTGCCTGCCATGGGTTTCTCCGTACAATCCTTGGGTGAGGCTGTGAAGGTTTCATTCAACCACGCCCCCGGGTCGCTGTCCAGCATTGGACCTCAGCGTCTCAGCCCGTATAATCCTCTTCATGCTCAGCCGAACCGGTGTCACTCCCTGTCTCATAATGCTCTCTCTGCTGGCGGCCGGGCCGCTCAGCTGCCGGGAAGATGCGCCCCCCGCCTCGCCCCCCTCCGCTGCCAACGCACCGATCGAAGAATCGCCCGCCACCGAGTCGGCCGCGCCGGCTACGGTCGATCTCCACCTGCCCGACATCGACGTCGCCTCGTCCCCCTCGTCCGCATCGGCCACGCCCACCGAGTGGATGTTCGACACGTCCGCGTGGGAGGCAGCCCTGTCGGCCACCGGCGAAAACGTCCACCTGCTGGACCCCAACGAAGAGACGGACGTCGTGCTGCTGCTCCAGGCCGGCCAGGCCGCCCTCAAGAGCAAACGCACCGCCCGGGCGATCCGCTGTTTCCGCCAGGCGTCGCGGCAGCAATCGCGATCGCTGGACGCCCTGCGTGGCCTTGCCTTGGCGCTGACCGCCGACGGACAGGTCGACGAGGCACTGCGCGTCTACCATCGCATCCTTCAGGCCAGCCCGAACGACCGCACCGCCCGGTACAACTTCGCGGTCGCCTGCTCGCGTCTGGGTCGCCGTGCCCTGGCCGAGAAAACCTACCGCCAACTGCTCGCCGAAGACCGCTCCGACGCGCCCAGCCGCTACAACCTCGCCTGCCTCCTCCAGAAGAACGGCGAACTCGCAGCCGCTGAGAAGCACTGGCGGACGCTCGCCAAGCAGGACCCCAACTCCCCGGCACCCTGGACGGCGATGGGCGAGATTCACCTCGACCGCCAGGAGTACGCCCAGGCGACCAGGGACTTCGCCCAGGCCGCCCAGCGGGACACCTCCAACGCGATGGCCTGGCTGGCGTTCTCGGACGCCGCCCGCCTCTCGGGCAGTTTCGGACTGGCGATGGCCGGCGCGACGCGGGCGATGCGGGCCGACCCGAACCACCCCCTGCCCCCCCGCCGGCTGGGCAGACTGAAGGTCCTCGTGGGGCGATCCGTAAAAGACGCCGCCATGATCCGCCAGGGAATCGACCACTGTCGCAAGAGCCTCGCGATCGACCCATCGCAGGACGAATTGGCCGCCTGGCTGAAACAACAGCCCGAGGCCGCCGCCGAACGGTAACCTACCGGCTTGCAGGTCGGGCGGGCAGGCGATAGTCTCTGACGTATCGCACTTGAACCCGGGAGAGATCAGCCATGGCTTTCGATTGGAAACAGTTCGCCTCCGCCATCCGCGTCACCGACGGCGCATGGGGTACGGAGCTCCAGAAAAAGGGTGTGCCCGCCGGCGGGGCGCCCGAGCTGATGAACGTGCAGAACCCAGCGTCCGTGGAAGTCGTCGCCCGCAGCTACGTGGACGCCGGCAGCGACGCGATCATCACCAACACGTTCGGGGGCAACAAGTACGTGCTGGAACAGCACGGCGCCCGTGGCCGAGCCGCCGAACTGTGCGAAGCCGGCGCCGCCATCTCCAGGCATGCCGCCGGCGAGCAGACCGCCGTATTCGGGTCGCTGGGCCCGACCGGCAAGATCGTGATGATGCAGGAAGTCCCCTCAGAGAGCATCGTGGAAGCCTACCGCGAAGCCGCCGAAGCCCTGGAATGGGGCGGCGCCGATGCGATCGTTCTGGAAACCTTCAACGAGCTGGACGAAGCGAGATTGGCCGTCCAGGGCGTCAAGCAGGCCACCAGCCTGCCGGTGGTGGTGAGCATGACGTTCTCCTCCGGGCCCAACAAGACCAACACGATGATGGGCAACAAGCCCGGCGACCTGGCGAGAATGGCCAAACAGGAAGGCGCCGACGCCGTCGGGGCCAATTGTGGCTGCGGGCCGGACAACTACGTCACCGTCGCGTCCCTGCTTCGCGAGGCGACGGACCTGCCGATCTGGATCAAATCCAACGCCGGTCTGCCGGAGGTCGGTCCGGACGGAAAGACCAGCTTCCCCATGGGCCCCGAAGCCTTCGCCGCGTTCGTCCCGAAGCTCGTGGACGCCGGGGCGAACTTCATCGGAGGCTGCTGCGGGACCACCCCCGAGCACATCAAACAGGTCCGCCGGGCGGTCGATTCGCTCTGATCGGGCGAACACTCCATCCAACCGCCTCGTAGAACCCCTGCCGGGTCCGGCGGGTCGGACGGCCGATATTCCGCTCACCAAAAGCGTTGCAGCGTGTCCGTATGCACAGGCGCCGCCCCGGCGGGAAGGGGTCGTCGGCCGGTAAGGATCAAACGCTGAAAAACGGCAAAAGGTCCTGTTGAATCAGCGAAAATCCGTTATACTTTCCCAGTGCACGTTGCCGGGGTTCTGGTCGTTACGGCAGCCGTGCCAAGACGGGAGACGTTATGCATCGAGTGCTGTCGGCTACATTGCTGCTGGGACTGATCACCGCGACCTGTCCCGCGGACCTGCTGGTGCTCAACGACGGGCGGACCTTTACCGGCCAGGTCAGCGAAGACGGAGACGAGGTCTCCATCGTTCTGCCATACGGCACGCTCCGGTTCCAACGCAGCGAAATCGCCCGCATCGACCGCAAGAAGACCCCCTCCGAGCAGCTCAACTCCCGCCTGGCCGAGATTCGCCAGGACAACATTACCTCACTGTACAGGACCGCTTCCTGGGCCCGGACCCAGGGGCTTACCGACAAGGCCGACGAGATCTGCCGGCAGGTCCTCAAACTCGCTCCCGACCACGCCCGGGCCCGGGCTGACCTGGGACAATTGAAGATCGATGGCGACTGGCAGCCTCTCATCAAGGGGCTGGAGTTGGCCCGCAGCAAGCTCGCCGCCGGCAAGCATACCCAGGTGGACGCGAACATGTTGGCCGATCTGCAGGCCGCCGCCCGCTGTGAAGCTGACGAATTGGTCGTCGGGGAAATCAAGGGCCTCGTGGAGCTGCGAAGCGGCGAGTTCGCCCAGGCCCAGAAGACCTTCGCGACGATCGCCGAAGACGCCGAAGGCCCCCAGGCCCACCGCCTCAAGACCATCGCGGGCATCCTCGAAGAGAACGACGATGGAATGTACGTGCTTTCCAAGCCCTTCCCCGCCTCCTCGTCCCTGGTCCTGGGAGACGACACGCCCCACCTCTCGGCAGGGCCGGCTTCGCTGAAGCTGCCCCTCACGCTGCAGGCCGCCCTCCGCGACGCCGCCAGGAAGCACATCGACGCCGGCGAGAAGCAGATGGCCGAGGCCCGCAAAGCCGAGCAGACCGACCCCGAGACAGCGCAGGGAATCTACAAAAAGGCGCTCGGGCAGTTTGACCTTGCCGACGCGCTGGTCCCGAAGATCTCGCGGACCTATCGCGTGGAGATCGCCCGCCGGCGGATCAAGTCCATCCGCAACGATATCGACATGGACGCCAAGCAGTTCGACGAAATGCGAAAGAAGCTCGGGACCAAGACACTCACGGCCCGGCAGTATCGCATGCTCGTGCTCAAGCTGGTCCACCGGCTCAACAACGTCCGCGACGGGCTCAGCGATATCCTGGGTATCGCCAAGCCCTACGAGCGAGACCTCGTGCTCGAGCTGAAATGGGCCCAGGCGGACCTCAAACAGACCCAACTGCTGCGGAAAGTGCTCATGGAGGAGCTCAAGGATGAATAAACCGCGCGCGATGCTTATCACGTCGGGAGTCCTGCTGGGAGCGGCCATGCTGGCCGGCGCGATCGAGGCGACCACCTCCTCGCCCGCCGACCCGGTGGACCACCTGCAGGCCGCCCTGGCGAATCTGCACGCCGGTCGACTGCGCGAAGCGGAGCTGCAGGCGTCGGTCCTGGCGACCGATCCGCAAAGCAGTTCGTCGCGAGCGTGGCTGGTGGTTGCCGCCGCCCGTCAGCGCCGCGGCAAGTACGTCTCGGCCGCCCGGGCATATCAGATCTACCTCCAGCAGTGCGACTCGGCCTCGCTGCGGCAGTACGTCCGCCGGCAGATTCGCCACTGCCGCTCCCAGGCAAAACCCGCCGTCGCCATGGAAGCCCCATCGGCAAAGCTCACCGACGACGACCGGAAAGCCCTGCTGGCCGTGGACGACAAACGACACGTCGAGTCCAGCGAGCATTTCGTGGTGCGGGCACCCAACGCCCGGCTGGCCCGACTGATCGCCTCGCAGGCCGAGAAAGACCTCGCCCGCATCTGCGCCGAGATCCTGCCCGGCCAGGAGTACGCCCACAGCGTGGACATCAACGTGTGGACGGACCATAAGGAATTCCTCGACAACGCCCAGGACGCACCCGAATGGGCCGGCGGCGCCTTCGCCATCGAGATCCAGGACGGAACCATCACCCGCCGGATCGACCTCACCCAGAAAGACAGGAACGGACAGTTCGCAGCCGTCATGCTCGACCGCGTCCTGCCCCATGAGATGTGTCACCTCGTCACCCACGAGTACTTCGGCGACGCGGGCAGCCCGCTGTTTCTCAGCGAAGGGCTTGCCATGCTCGCCGAGCGCCAGGTGAGCAACGACCGCGTCCTGCTGGCAGGCTTGGCCATGGGCAGCCAGAAGCATCTATCCCTGGAATCGCTGCTGACCACGAAGACCAACAGCATCATCGAGAAACCCTCACTCTTCTACGCCGAGTCGTTCACGCTGGCCGAGTTCCTCCACAGCCGACTCACGCGGGAGCAGTTCGCCAAGATGCTCCACCACATCAAGAACGGCTGCACCACCGCCGACGCGATCCAACGGGCGCTGTACATGACCCCGTCGGAGGAGTTCCTCACCAAGCTCGAAAAGAGCTGGGAAGAGCACACCATCGCCCAGGCCCAGCTCGTCGAAGCCCTCGCCAGCACGACCGAGTAGCCCTCCGCGCTGCCGGCCCATGTGTACACGGCCTGGAAGGCCGTGCTACGGGACGCATACGACACCGGCTCACTCGGCTGAGAGGCTCACACCTTCGACCACGGCGTAGGGCATGCGGACGTCGCGTTCGGTGTCGCTGCTGAGTTTCACGCTGCCGGCCAACAGGTCGTACACGTTTCCGGCGATCATCGTGTTCTTCAATCGCCCCACGATCTGGCCGTCCCGGATGCGGAACCCTCGGCCGACATTGCACGAGAAATCGCCGTTGATGAGGTTGCCCTGCCCGAAGCCCATGAGGTAGCTGACGTAGATCCCGTCGTCGATGTCGGCGAGCAGTTCCTCGCTGGGCGTCTGGCCGGGCGTCACGGTCAGGCTGTAAGGGTGACAGTCATCATGCCCCGTGGGCTGGGCGCCGGCCAAACCGGCGGTGTCCAGGTCGTAAAGGAAGTTCTTGAGCCGGCCGTCTTCGATGATGGGCATTCTTCGGGTGGGCACGCCCTCGTCGCTGATCGGACAGCTGCCGTTGGCGAACGGCGTGAGCGGATCGTCGATCAGCGAGAATCCCTCCGCGGCGATCCGCTCGCCCAGCCTGCCGGTCAGCGGCGAACTGCCTCTGGCGACGCTTCTGCCATTGACGCCCATCGTCACCGCCGCCAGGAGCGTCCTGAGCATGCCCGGAGTAAGGAAGGCCGTCACCTTGCCGCGCAGCGGGTCGGCGGTGGTCTCGGCGCGTCGCAGATCGCGAAGGGTCCGTTCGATGAGGTAGTCGGGGTCGAACATCCCGGCGGGGTCTCGCCAGGATCGCCCCGCGCCGGCCATGAAGATATCGCCGTCGTCGCCGGTTTTCTGCACGCCGCCCGAGAGGCTCCAGTGCGTCTGGCGGTATGACTCGCACACCCCGCCGCTGGTGACCACGAGGGTTTCGCTCTCGCGTCGCTCGCCGCCGGCCATGATGAACAGGTCCTCGTCGACGTCCTTGATCGCCTCGGCGTAGCGTCGGCCGACCTCGATGAGGTCCTCCCGTCCGATCGCCAGCGTCGCGGGCGAATGCATGGGCACCTCCTCGATCGCCGCCGGGGCGGGGAACGCCTCGAAGTGCGCCTCGGAGCCTTCCCTGGCCA
>CAZYIH010000183.1:0-6051 GCA_964646915.1 uncultured Planctomycetaceae bacterium
ACCCCCATCCCCGTCATTCTGCTGACCGGTTATCTCGGTGCGGGCAAGACGACGTTGCTCAACCATCTGTTGCGGATCGACTCGTTGGCCGGCAAGCGGCTGGGGCTGATCATCAACGAGTTCGGCTCGCTGGGCGTGGATGGCCGACGGGTGGACCTCGACGGGCTCGGGCCGGTTGAGATATTCGAGCTGAACCGCGGCAGCATCTTCTGTGTCTGCATCAAGACGGATTTCCTCAAGACCCTTGCCAACGTCGCCGCCGTCGTGCAGCCGGACGTGCTGCTGATCGAAGCGACCGGACTCGCCCAGACGTGCGACCTGGAAGGTTTCCTCGCCGAGCCTCACCTGGCTGGGCGGTTCGAGCTGCAGTGCACCCTCTGCCTTGTCGACGCCGGGCGGTTCACGAAGGTCGCCGCGAATCTGCGAGCCGCCGTCGAACAGGTCCGATGGGCCGACGGGCTCGTCATCAACAAGACCGACCGCGTTACCGACAGCCAACTGCACCAGCTCCGCAAGGTGCTCACCGACCTGAACCCCGACGCGATGCAGATCGCCGTCGAGCACGGGCAGATCACCGAGGAGTTCCTCGCGTCGTTGCGACACCTGTCGCGCGAGCCCGGCGACGTCGCCCAGGGACCGCCGGCGGAAATTGTCTCGGTCACGCTCCAAGACGAAGGCGTTGCCGACCTCGCTGCCCTGGAGGCCGCCATCGACGCACTGGGCGATAGCCTCCTGCGCCTCAAAGGCACCGCCGAGACGGCGGACGGCTTCGTCGAGATCGAGTACGCCGGGGATGAGCTTCGACAATCACCCTCTCGCGACCGCCCCGACCAGTCGGCCGTCGTTGCCATCGGCTGGCGCATCTCGGCCGACGAGCTCCGCGCCGCCCTGCTCGCCCCGCTCGGGCTGGACAAATAGCGCGAACAATCGGCGGGGCTTCCGCGTCCATGAGGCTGCTATCGGTCTTGGCCCTCCCGATCCATGGACCCGGTCTCCGGGAGCGCATAGAATGCATCCAGACCGGCTGGCAGATCCGTCGGCTGAGACACCTGCGAAAGGAACCCCCATGAAACGCACGATGCTTCCGATTCTTGCCGCCCTGCTGGCTGGGGCTGTGTTGACCGTCATGACCATCCCCGCCGGCGCCCAGGATGCCTCCCACGCCAAAGCCGACAGCGACGTGACCCTGCAGGTCGCTGGCCTGTCGGTCGCAAAGGCCCGTCCGAACGATAAGTACAACCGCTCAATGGCCTTCGGTCTGCCGACCGGGACGGCAGTGCATTTCGCCATTGACGGCGGAACTCGCTACTTCATCGAAATGGACAAGGACAGGTCCCAACTCACCGCCTTCACCGATGACAAGGGCACAGCCCTCGCCAAACCCTCGAAGGCCTCGGCGTTCGGCAACAAATGGATGCCCTTCAGCCCGAATATCAGCGACGACGGCAACCAGGTGTTCTTCTCGGTCCGCAGCAAGAAGCTTCCCGCCGATGGAGCAAAGACACTCACGGTGAAAGGCTCGTTCACGCTGTTGGCGGGCAAGGGCGAGAAGAACGCAAAGAGTGAGTTCACGCTCAAGGACGGCGAGGCCGTCAGGCTCGGCACCATCGACGCGACGCTCGAGAACGTCAAGGAAAGCAGCTTCGGGCGGACCAAAGCTGCCCTGACCCTCAAGAGCAACAGCTCGTTTGCCGCGATCCGGTCGGTCGTCTTCCACGACACCGAAGGCAACGAGGTGAAATCACGCCGAATGGGCACCTACTCCACCGGCATGTTCGGGAAGAAAACCTATGGCCTGAGCTTCGGCCTGGAGAAGGACCTGCGAGACAAGAAGATCACCGTCAAAGTGACCTACTTCAGCAAAGTGGAAAACGTTGTGGTCAACGTCGACGAGAAGATCAACCTCGGTCTGTAGGCCCCGGCCCCGCACGCAGTGATACCGGCCCTCACGTTGGGAACGCACCGTGCGCGCTATGGCAGCGTTCACCCGCGGCTGCGCTGATGGACGCTCCGATCCGGGCCTACAGCGCGGCGATCCGCTCGAACTCACCGGCCAGCGCCGGATAGAGTCGGGTATATTGTTCGTAGAGTTTCCGGTATTCGCGGCGTTGCCTGGTTCGCGGCTTGATCGTCCGCGTGATGCTCACCGCTTCCTTGCAGGCCTGCGGTACGGAGGAATAGTGCCCGGTCCCGACCGCAGCGAGGATCGCCACGCCGTAGCCCGGACCTTCCTCGGAGTTGATCGTCACGCACCGCTTGCCGTAAATGTCCGCCTGGAGCTGCCGCCAGAACTCGCTGCGCGCCCCGCCGCCGGACAGACGCACCTCGCGGATCGGCGCGCCGGTCTTCTCCAGAATGGTCACCGCGTCGTTCATGCCGAACGTCACCCCCTCCATCAGCGAGCGGATCAGCTCCGCCTTGGTCGTCCGCGAGTTGATCCCGATCCAGCAGGCCCGGGCGTTGGGGTCGGCGTGCGGCGTCCGTTCACCGGTCAGGTACGGCAGCCAGAACACACCCTCGCTGCCGGGCGGCGCTTTTTCCGCTATCGCGGTGAGCAGTTCGTAGGGGTCCACCTTTTTTCGCTTGGCGGCCCGCATCTCGGACTCGCCCAGCACGTTGCGGTACCACTGGAAGCTCCCCCCTGCCGCCATCACGCAGCCGAACATGCAGTATTCCCCGTCCACGCACGAGCAGAACGTGTTGACCCGGCTGGCGGGGTCGGTCTTGTACTCCTTCGAGTGGGTGTACACCACGCCGCTGGTGCCCATCGTCGCACTGGTCAGCCCGTTGCGCACCACGCCGTTGCCCACCGCCCCGGCGGGTTGATCGCCCCCGCCGCCAACCACGGGCGTGCCCTTGGCCAGTCGCAACGCCTTGGCCGCCTCAGCCGACAGCTTGCCGGTCACCTCGTGCGATTCCACCACCGGCGGCAGGATGTCCCGGTCGATCTCGAAGGTTTCCAGGATCTTCGGCGACCAGTCCCGCGTCTTCTGGTTGAGCATCAGCGTCCCGGACATGTCCGAAACCTCGCCGACGTACTCGCCGGTCATCCGCAGCCGCACGTAGTCCTTGGGCAGCAGGAAGTGTTTGATTTTCTCGTACACCTTCGGCTCGTTCCGCTTGACCCAGAGCAGCTTGGTGAGCGTAAATGACGTCATCGCCACGTTGCCCACCAGGCGGATGAGCTTCTTCTTGCCACCGACGGCCTGCTCGATCAGGGCCGCTTCCTCTGCGGTTCGCTGATCGTTCCAGATCAGGCTGGGTCGCAGCGGTGTCCCCGCCTCGTCGGTAATCACCAGCCCGTGCATCTGGCCGGAGAGTCCCACCCCGGCGACCTGCTTGCCGTCGACCTTGGCCCTCTTGAGCACCTCGCGGACACTCTTGACCGTCGAACCCCACCAGTCGTCGGGTTCCTGCTCGCTCCATCCGGGCTGGGGTGCGTAGCTGGGATGCTCCGCGGTGGCTGTGGCGACCACGCGGGCCTTGGCGTCCATGATCAGCGACTTGGTGCCCGAGGTTCCGATGTCGATTCCGAGGAAATACTTCATAGCCGTCCCTTTCGCGGTAGCGGTCGTGTTGACAGTCAGACAGGAGGTGTGATTGAATCAGCCCGGTCGGCAGGATGCAAGGAATTGCTCCGCGAGGTCACGAGGTTCTTGCCCTTCGCGGCCTTGGGCGCTATCGTGTACCATAGAAAGGACGTGTCGCTCCATGGAGAAGAAAAGGCCCAAAGAACAGCCCTGGGTGCTGATGGCGTGGATCTCGTTTCTCGTGCTGATCGTCACAGCCCCGATGATCCTGCACGAGGAGAGCATCGTCTACCGCGCTGCGATGTTCGGCGCGGTGGTGGTGATCCTTGCCTGGTCGGCACTGCTGCTGCACTCCAGCCTCAAGGAGGCCCGCAGAGACAAGCAGGCCGACGAGGAATCGGACGTCGCTCCCGTGGGCGGAGGGGCTGTGCAATACACCCCGCTGGCAGCGGGAACGCTCGTGGGTGCCTGCGCCCTGGCACTGGGCATCATCGCTCTGGTTCCTCAACTCGGAGCCCTGCTCTGGGCCGTCGTGGGTGCCATCGGTGCCGGCGTCGTGTTGCTCTCGCTGGTTTACCGGCACGTCGCGCGGAAAAAGAATCCACCGACCGACCACGACCCCGCCGCCGAGCAGGTGCGGTCGGCCGAGGTGCCCGAACACGAGGAATAGCAGGCCCGTTCGGCCGCATTTCGCCCAAACGGGGCTGCGTATGTGCCCCGGTGCCGATGTCCCCCTGCCGCTGTCCGCCGGTTATGACCGGCCCTGCATGTCTGCCGGTCCCGCTCGCCCCAGGCCAACCCAAGTGCCCCCAAAAACGCCGGCCCGCATCAATTGCTAAACGATCCGGGCTCACCGGCCGATAACATATCCGGGCTGACGCAGAAGACGCGACGCCCATTCCACGAACGCCCTCGGGCGGAGGCAGGGCCATGGAGCAGAGGACCAAGACCATTCTGATCGCCGATGACGACCTGGCGCTGGTGCAGGCGCTGGCGATTCGCTTCAAGAACGCCGGGTTCAACGTGGTCTGCGGCAGCGATTCCTACCACGCCCTGCAACAGGCGATGACCGCTCGGCCGGACCTGATCATCCTTGATATCAACATGCCCTGCGGCGACGGGTTCACCGTCCAGCAGCGACTCCAGCAGGCGGCCCATGTCGCAGCACCGGTGATCTACCTTACCGGCGATAAGAGCGAACGCGTCGTACAGATCTCCAAGCAGCTCGGAGCCTACGCTCTTCTGTATAAACCATTTGAAATACAGCAGTTACTGGTTACAGTCCACCAGGCGCTCAAGGCCGCCTGAGCAGGGACCTCCTGCATTATCGGACCTTCCGGCAAGGCCGAAACAGCAAGGCCTGCCTGTCACAGGTCGGCCTATCTCCGCCGCCATGCTTCGGGGCAGCCGGCCTCAGGCCTCTTCGCCCTGCCAGCCAAGGGATTCCGCGATGCGGTCGAAATCGTCCAGGCTGTAGTATTCCACCACGATCCTGCCGGTATGCTTCGCCCGTCCAGGCAAGATGGCCACCCGCGTGCCAACGGTGTGGGTGAGCTTCTCCTCGAGGTCCCGCACATAGGGCGGCTTGCTCTGCGGTTTGGCAGGGGACTTCTCCCCGGCTGTCTTTTCGCCCTGGGCCTGCTGCAAAGCCTCCTCCAATGCACGTACGCTCAGTCCATTGGCCACAACACGCTTGGCCAGAAGCATTTGCAGTTCAGTATCGCTGACGCCGGCAAGCACCTTGGCGTGTCCGAACGTTAACATGCCCTGCGAGATGAGCTGCCGGACATCATCGCACAGTTCCAACAGCCGTAAGTGGTTGGCAACGGTGGATCTCGGCTGACCGAGGCGCTCTGCCGCTTCCGCCGTCGACAGCGCGAAGCGGTCGATGTAGTGCTGATAGCCCTCTGCCCGTTCGATCGGATCCAGGTCGGACCGCTGGAGATTCTCGATCAGCGCCCATTCCGCCATCTGGCGGGAATCCGCATCGCGGATGATGCACGGAACCGTCTCCAGCCCTGCCGCCTTTGCCGCCCGCAGCCGACGTTCGCCGGCCACCAGCACGTAGGGCGTATCCGCCTTCCCGCCTGCCGGGGAAACAATCAACGGCTGAAGGATGCCCTGCTGACGAATACTCTCGCGAAGCTCAGCCAGCTCGGCCTCAGGGAAGTGGCGTCGCGGCTGATACGGGTTCGGCGAGATGTCCTCAGCCGGGATCTCGGCAGGACTCCCCTTCGAAGCAGCCGTGGCCGGTGCTTCGGCCGATTCGACCGGCTCCGGGGGCGTTTGGACCTCCGAAGTGGAATCATCGGGCTCGAACTGTCCTTCTTCGGGGTCTGCAGGGGTCGATGAGACGATGAGGCTGGAAAGTCCCCTTCCGAGTCTCGCTTTGCGTGCAGGCTTGCCTTGCTTGGCCATATCCGGCTCCTTCCTGGGCTCCAGGCAGAAAATTGCTGTGTTCCACGTGGAACATAGAATATCCGGTCAGCGAACCAATGCAACGATCATTTCTCGACAGGAA
>CAZYIH010000184.1:0-6035 GCA_964646915.1 uncultured Planctomycetaceae bacterium
TTTGTGCATGCCAGAGGCTGATTTTCCTTGAAGAATGCCCGATTCGGGTGTATAAGCAGATTACTGGACATTGCTCACAGATTCGTTCAGTCACTTGATTGCTCAAGCGAGGAGCAGGCCGTCGGCAGGAAAGTCCTGTCGTGGGCTTGCATAAGCAAGCTATGGACGCGGGAGGAAGCCCGAAAACCGGCTCCGCGGGCGGTGTGTGCTCAACCCGTCACGACGGAGAATCGTCTGGCTGGTCGCTGATTGGCTCCAGCAGCCTGTTTCAGCAGGTTCTGGACATCGCCGATTCGGTGGCGGCCAATGATTGCGTGGTACTTCTGGAAGGCGAGTCCGGCACGGGCAAGGAACTCATCGCCCGGCGGATTCACAAGCGAAGCCCCCGCAACGAAGGGCCTTTTGTGCCCGTAAACTGCCCCTCCATCAGCGAATCCCTCTTTGAGAGCCAGTTTTTCGGCCACGTGAAAGGCGCGTTCACCGGCGCGGCCGTCAGCACGCTGGGTATGGTGCGGGCGGCCGAGGATGGAACGCTGCTGCTGGACGAGGTCGGCGAGCTTCCGATGCACCTCCAGCCGAAACTGCTTCGCCTCCTGCAGGAACGCGAGGTCACGCCGGTGGGCGGCTCGCAGCCTGTCCCGGTCAACGCGCGATTCATCGCAGCGACCAACCGGAACCTTTCGGGGCAGGTGGCCCGGGGCCAGTTCCGACGCGACCTGTACCATCGGCTGAACGTAGTGCGCATCGAGATCCCCCCGCTTCGGACCCGTCCTGAGGACATCGATCCTCTTGTAGACTATTATCTTGCAAGCTACGCGAGGGAGTATCGCATGCGACCCCGCGTGATCGGTCCGGGCCTGCGAGAGACGCTTCGGGCCTATCCCTGGCCGGGCAATGTGCGCGAGCTGTGCTGCTATCTGGAACGGCTGTACGCCGCCAACCTCCCGCCCATGCCTCCCGGCCAATACGACTGGGACGACGGATACGTCTCCGAGGGGCTTGGGTCCATCGAGCCCGCCCCGGGCAGAATGCCGCTGAAAACCGGGCCTCACGGCGTCTGCAGCCTTGAGGAGGCCGAGCGCAACGCCATCCGTACCGCGCTGATGGCGACCGGTTACAACCGCTCGGCGGCGGCGAGACTTCTGGACATTCACCGCAGCACGCTGCATCGCAAGATTCGCCACTACGGCATGGGCGATTTCGGCGATCAGCCCCTGGGCTGACCTTCCCCCCTCGCTTTCGTCTGCTTATGCAGAATCTCCTTGCCGATACCGCCAGGAGAGACTCTCATAACTACTGGATCAGGTTTCGGGGAGCAGGCCACTTCGGCAGGCGTCGACGAGCGGCACGCATCGGCCCCCGGGTTACTTTGTGAGGGGTCAGAGCTTCTGCCTCTCAGTTGACCAGGGACTGGTCGTTTTGACGGGAGAGCGATGGTTACCTTGCTTATGCTCGGCGGATTGATCGGCGCCAACAACCTTGGGGCTGCCCTTGCCTTGGGCGCGATGGGGCAGGTGGCGCGACGTCGGCGAATTGTACTGGTATTCGCGGTGTTTGAGTTTGCCATGCCGTTGGTCGGCATAGTACTCGGGCAGACGCTGACAAAGACGCTCGGCGGCGCAGTGGTGTGGGTCTCGCCGGCCGTCTTGATATGGCTGGGGCTCTGGTCGGTTTTCAAAGCGATATGCCGCCCCCGCGATCAAGCAAAGCTGGCCGAGAAGCTCACCACGTGGCGAGGCCTGGTTTTGCTGGAACTGGGTCTGAGCAGCGATAATCTGGGGGTCGGTTTTTCCCTCGGGCTCACCAGTGAGATCAACCCATTCGCCTTGGCGTCAGTCATTGCCGTGTTCAGTGCAAGCTACGGCTACCTCGGGCTTCGAATCGGAGATCGTGCGAGACGCCACTGGGAGCAGTACGCCCAGGTCGGGGCAGGCGTCGTGCTGATCGGTTTGGCGGCGGCGATGGTGATAGGTTGGCTCTGAGCCCGTCTCGGCGGCGGGGTGTTGGGCTACCAGCGCCCGGCCTCTGCGGTAACTCTCCCCCCACGCCTTTTCCGCGCACTGGCTGGCCCTGTAGCAGATCGCGACAATGCTGGTGCGATTCGCGACGGCCGACCGTTGCAGTTTGCGTCACCTCTGTGAAGCTCTTTTGGACTGCCATCACGCGCAAAGGCGTGTGTAACATCTGTTCATATAAGGCCTAAATAGTTTTTGTGGATGTGCCGATAGCCGTTTGGCATGGCGATTGTAATAGTAAGAGCGAAGGAGCCTGACAGTGAACGCGAGGGGCGTTAAGAACTTGTCGGCTCGACCAGCGACGGACGGAAAGTCTTTTGTTCTTGTCGTTGGTTCGGTGCCGAGTGCAGCTGAGGTGTTGTCCGAGCTGGGAGGCCTGGTGGTCTCATACAGAACGGTGCAGGACGCTCAGCTGGCCGGCCCGGCCGGGCCGGTAAAAGCGGCGGTGCTGGCCGGCGAAAGCCCGCTGGCGACGCTGGGCAACGCCCTGAGCTGGATTCGGAAGCGATGGCCACATTGCAGCAGCGTGGTCGTCGGAGAGGCGGGCGACGCCGAGAGGGAAATTGTCGCCCGCAGCGGCGGAGCGATGTACTTCGCCAGGCCGGTCGAATCGGCCGAGTGGAACATGCTGGCCGAGCACGCACTGACCGGTGCCGCCGGTCGAGCGACACGGACGGGATGAGCCGTCCGGACAACGAAACAATGACAACCAGTTTTTGAAGACCGAGGAAGTATCGGCAGCAGAAGGTTCGAGGGAGTACCTGTGCTGCTGCCATGCTGCAGATGTCGATGTGAGACCTCACCACAATGGTGGCATACGTTTGGAGATGAGCGCCCATTCGTTGACCACAGCCCTTCTCCTCCTCCCGGGGCTGTCGCCGCCGCGAGGTTTCACACACCCGTAGAGGTCAATTGACCGCGAACCTGCCGGAGATGAGCGCCTGGCGGGAGACTCCAGATACCTCCAGGGAGTTCGCTGAAGCACGGACGGAGCCTCTGATCTCGTGTGAGGGGCCTCTACAAGGCGAAGGGCGGTGACGAAACTTCGGTTTCGCATCGCCCCCTTTTTTGCGCTGAACACGGGCCCGTTCCATCGCTACGATGGGGCGGGCCTGTTTCATGCGCGAACGTTTGGCCGATCCCCTCCGTAGGAGAACCGATGCATCAGCCGCCCCGTCATTCCGAGAATCCCGAGAAGCCTCCCGCGCAGGATCGGCAGCGGCGCTGGACCCGTCGCGGTGTGCTCAAGCTCTTCGGGGCCGGAGCGGCTGTCTTTGCCGCGTCCGGAAGCGTGCAGGCGTGGCTGGTCGAGCCCGGCTGGATCGAACTGACCCGCCCCGTGCTGCGATTGCCCAATTGTCCGCCGGGCTGGCAGGGGGCCCGCATCGCCCACCTCACCGACATCCACGTCGGCCGATGGATCTCCCTGGAGGACGTCGCCGAGATGGTCGCGCTGACCAACGCCGCCAAACCCGACGTGGTGCTGCTGACAGGCGACTTCGTCTCGCCGCGACGGGCCATCACGTCTGAATACGCCCGGGTTCTGAGCGAACTGCAGGCCCCGCTGGGCTCTTTCGCCGTACTGGGCAACCACGACCACTGGACCAGCGCGTCGGGTATCCGCGACATGCTCGAAGAGGCCGGCGTCCGGGAACTCCGTAACGAGGGCACGCTGCTGCAGCGCAGGGGCGACGGGCTGTGGCTGGCGGGCACCGGCGATCTGTGGGAGGACGCCCCCCGCGTGGACCTGGCCATGCGCGGCGCCCCGGGCGACGTGCCGCGGATCCTCATGCAGCACAATCCGGACTTCGCCGAGCAGCTCACGCCCGCCGACGGCGTGGACTTCATGCTCTCGGGCCACACGCACGGCGGTCAGGTTCGGCTGCCGGGCAAACGCCCGATCATCCTGCCGATCCAACACCGCAAGTACGCCTTTGGAATGGTGCAGGGGCCGGGCTGCGGGGTGTACATCTCGCGCGCGTTGGGGCTGATCGGCCCGGGCGTTCGGTTCAACTGCCGGCCGGAACTGCCGGTCTACTCACTGGCTGGGACGCTTTGAGCCTACGAAGAGCATGTAGCGCCACAGGCCGCCGTACGCCCGCTTTATGGAGACCTCCCGGGGGAGAAACTGCTCGCGAAGCTTCCCGAGAAGATGTCCTTCCATGCGCACATGGTTGAAGCCCATCCACCGGCGAAACGCGCTCCAGCGGGTGTCGTGGAAATCCACTACCGCGATCTGCCCGGTCTCGGAGAGGTCCTCCCGGGCACACTCGATGGCGGCCTCCCAGCCCGGATTGAACATCGAGAGGGCGTAGGAAAACAGGATCAGGTCGAAGGGTCTGTCCTTGGCGACGGGCTCGTCGTACGGGCGGCGGATCAGCTCCACCGGGCGGGCCAGGGCGGCCAGGCTCTTGCGGGCGACGCGAAGCATCTCGCCCGAGACGTCCAGCCCGGCGATGCGGGCCTTGGGGAACGTCTTGGCCAGCGCGCGGAGGTTTCGTCCGGTCCCGCAGCCGACCTCGAGAATGCGCTTGGGCTGGCAGTGTTCCTCGGCGAGGTGAACAATGCGGTTCCGCCCGAACAGGAAGGTCCACCGCGTCAGGTCGTAGATCTTCGCGTGCAGCCGATAGTAGCCCTGGATGGTCGACGCCTGGGCGGCAGTGTCGGTTTCGCCTGGTGCTTGGCTCACAGGACCTCCGCGAAATGCAGGCTGCCGTAGGTTCCCACGCGATCCGTCGTGTGGAGCGGTTCGGTCAGGTCGGGTCGGAATCGCAGGCGCGATGTGACGTCCCCGGGGAGGAAGTCGTGCGTGATGCCCGCCGACCGCATGAGTATCTTGGCGCCGGGGGCGGCGTTGGCAAAAATTTCCTCCCACTCCTCGGCCAGGGCGTCGGGGGCGTGGCCGGCCAGCCAGTCCTGGTGGTCCAGCAGCACGAAGTGGGTGTACTTGCCCGGGTTGGCCTGGAGAAAGTCGGTGATCGTCGTGGTATACAGCGAAAGACGGTCGGCGTTGGTCGCCAGCAGGGGCAGGTTTTCCCGCCGCAGGTAGTTCGGGCAGCAATCCGTCGTGTACGAGCCGGTGATGTACACCCGCCAGAAGTAGTTGTCGTCGATCCGCACGCGTGTCATCACGTGGCGGAACTTCGCCTGGATGTAGCCCAGCAGGCCGCCGGGATAGCTCTCGTCGATCAGGCGGATCTGCGGGCGGGGTACGCCCATCATCGCCATCAGCGCCGGTTGTTTGACCAGCCAGCAGAGCACCGCGTCCCAGAGAACCGGTTCGATCTCCCGGTAGATCTCCTGCTGCTGGTCCAGCGTCTGGGCATTGAAGAACCGATCGATCCGCTGACGGATCGGGCGTTTGAGCGTCATCATCAACTTGCCGAGAATCCACGCCGCCTCGCCACTGGCCCCGTGGTAGTAGAACGATCGTTTGAGGCTCTTCTCGCGGAAATAGCCGATTTTACGATCCCAGAATTCCTGGGCGAAGGGGGGCAGATCGTCGCGGACGGACAGATAAATGCCCTTGGCTTCGGCGTCCTGCCCGCGGCCGAACAGGGCGTACAGGTCCTCCCATACCCCCCGGCGTATCAGCGAGAGCTTCAGGTGCGTCAGGGCATTCTGGCGATAGTTCACGTCCACGCTGTGAATCTCGGCCGGCGAGTCCAGCAGATAATCCAGCGCGTTACAGCCGGCGGAGGTAATCATCACCACCTTGCTGTCACTGTCCAACTGCAGCAACTGTCGGTCGATGCGGGGGTCTTCCCACGAGGTGTTGTAAATCAGCCTGCCGCCATGGACGACGCTGAACATCTTATCGTGAGTCTTCTTCAGGATTTTCTTCGCGGTGTGAATCACCATACAGCGGGATCCTCGGGGTTCGGGAGCGGCCTGGGGCCCGTCGCGTCACATTGCTCGGATAACGGGGGGACAACGCCGATGCACATCAGCCCATCGCACAACGTGCAGGAGGCATGGGTGACGCGTCAAGAACAACTCCGCGTATGCTACCAGAGATCG
>CAZYIH010000185.1:0-6007 GCA_964646915.1 uncultured Planctomycetaceae bacterium
CCGGCAAGGAGAAATCGGGTGTCACTTCGGGCGCAGGCAATCCCGCAACCTGCTTGCGGGCTTGGCTGTCGGCAGGCACGGATCCTGCCGGGGCGGGGATGGCATGGGCGAAGACAGACCGCTACCGTTGATGGCGGCGTCTTTCCAGGGCGAATCGCCGTTCCCGGAGGGCCGCGTCAGAGGCCGGTCGCCTTTTCGAGTGGCTGGATCCGTTCGCCGTCGTTGATCTTGGGCGGTGGTCCCAGTGGGTCTTCGATCTTCTCGGGTTTGACTTTCGAGACTGCTTCCCACGCCACGTGGACGCGGATGTTCTGGCTGGCCAGCGGGCCCTCGAGCCCCAACGCGCTGCCGCGCACGGTGAAATGCGTCGAGGGCAAGGCGCCCGTCGGGGCTGGGTACTTGAGCTGCTTTTCCTTGTAGGGATAGGAGAACGACGCCTTGCACGGAGCGTCCCGGAACGGAATCTTCCTGCCGTTGAACTCCAGCGTTCCGGAAATGGTGCACTTGCCGACCGGGAAGTCTTGGTTGCCGTGTTTCAGGCCGGTTTCTTTCCACGCGGACATCCCCGTGACGTGGAGCTTCATCTTGGGTACGCGGGCGTTGGGGTCGAGCCCGCTTGCGGTTTTCTGAGGCGCGCCGACAAGCTGCCCCAGCACGCGCTGATGCTGAACGCCCGGCTGCTGGAGGATGGTGGGGCAGTCCAGCGTGAAGTTGGCGTCGGCCTGCTCGGTGCCATAGGTGAACGTACCGCCCGGGACGCCGCGTCCCATGAAGAAGCTCGGCCACATTTCGTCGTTGGGGTCGCGGAAGGTCACCGTCACGGTCACGCAGCCTTCGGTGCCGATCTTCCAGGTCTGCCCCTCGGCGGGCCACAGCCGCCGCGGACCATCGTATGGCTTGAACGGCTTGGGTTTGCGTTGATGCACCGGCGGTTTGTAGGCCAGCTCGGTTTTGGCAGTCAGGTCCATCAGCACGGCAAAGCCGTCCATCAGCCCCCCGCCGAAGCTCTTCTGGACGGGGTTCTTCAGTGGCGGCGTGACGGTGTCTTGTTTGTAGGTTTCCTCGGCGATGGCCCCGGAGAGGCACAGCAGCATCGGCTTGCCGTTCACGGTTCCGCTGGCGAAGGCCCACTCGTTGACGCGTTCCTGGCAGCCTCCGACGGCCACTCGCGTGCCCACGGCGGGCATGGCCGAGATGAACCGATAGGACCCCAGGTTCGGCTCGGTCACCACCAGGAGGCTTCCGCCGCCTTTCCGGAGTGTATTGGGCAGGTCGGGAGTTACGTTGCCTCGCCCTGCCCAGACGACCGACTGGTCGCACGCCACGTCCAGCGTTTGTACGTTCCCGGCGCTGGTCCACAGTGTGGAGGTCACCACGTTCTGCTCGGGGTCCAGTTTCACCACGAAACAGTATGTGCTGCTGCCGACGGTGTTCATCGCGTTGGGGATGCGGCGGCAGGGGTCGTAAGGTCGGCGTCCCATACAGTTGTTTCCGCCGTGGCTCCAGGTGGAGTAGTACAGGTTGCCCTTGCTGTCGAATGCGCTTCGCCGCACGGCCGAGTCCGCCACCAGGTGGAAATGCTTCGGCGCGAAGAACGGCCCACGCCAGCCCACCAGGTACTTGTAGACACTTCCGTCGGGGCGATGCACCATCAGGCGCGGGCAGCGATAGGGCTCGCGGCCGGTGGGGCTCATCCAGTCGCCCACGCGGGTATATCGGCCGGTGACAGGGCAGACGGCCGACCCGCTGACCACGCGCTTTCGCTTGATCTGTGTGGCCTGGACCAGCTTGCCGGACGGGTCGTACACCAGGTAGCCCGGGCCCAGCATGGCGACGTTGCCGTTGTCCAGGGCGGTGAGCTTCGGCGCGTAGCTCCAGGCCTTCAGGTCGCGTACCCACAACACCTTGGACAGGTCGTCCGAGAGGCGGGCGACGTACACGTGTCCGAACGGGAACGGATCCTTCCCGGGGGCGGGTATCTCCTCGATCGACTCGGTGCGACGGTCGCTGCAGACTCGCCCGATGCGATCGGTGGCGGCCCCGGCGATGTAGACCTCTCCCTCCTTGCCGATGACGACGCTGTGGATCGTCCCTGCCCCGCGGGGCAGGCGGTGCAGCGAGCGAACCTCGCCCAGACTCCCGTCGAAACGTGCGATAAACCCGGTGGCCGACGGTTCGTTGCCCACCAGCCGGGCGTAGGCATCCTGTTTTTCGACACTTCGCCCCACGGTGAAGCGGAACTTACGAGGCACGCTCGCCAAGCGCTTCCGCGCGGCGTCCTCGCGCTTCTTGATCTCTTCGCGGCTGGGTTTGGCCTTGAGGTCCAGCTCGCCGCCCAGATCGCCGCCCAAACTGGTGGGCAGGTCGTCGGCATCGGGGGTGTCGATCTTACCGGTATCGGTCAGCGCCAGCCGGCGGAACTCCCTGGGGGCCTTCCGGGCGGGGGCGTCGGTGCCCAGCACCTTCGCCTTCACGCCGCGGAGCGTCAGCTCGGGGTCCAGCGAGACGCCGATCAGCAGGATGCTGTCATCCCCGGGGAAGGCTGCCCCGGTGAACCACTCGGTACCCGTGCCCCCCAGGAAGGTCGAAGTGCGCACCTCCGCGAGATTGTCCGATTGTCCGGCATCGGCAGCCACAGCCAGCAGCAGGCAGACACCCAAGGCCATCAAACACTGTTTACGTCGCATGGTCTTCTCCTCCCAGAACGCGGGGAACTTTGGCGCCGGAACTGGTTTAACTAGTGGCTGTCCGCTTGACTTTCTTAACAAGGATTCACCCTATGGTTCGCTACGCAAAGCCACTTGGTTTCATTCTGTTTCTGGCCTCGGCGGTGGTGGTGCTCTCGCCCGACCGTTCGCTCGCCGGGGTCAAGGCGCCCTTCCCCGACGCTGAGCTGCGCGTCCGCATCGGCAACTACTGGACGATGCGCCTGGCGGCGATCGACGGTGAGTGGCAGCCGGTCTGCCGCTCGAAGCCGTCTTTTAAACACGTCGACTTCGGATATGTTACTGTGTCCGAAGGGTCGGGGGACCAATTCTCCGTCTCGGTGCAATTGCAGCGAGACGCCGGGCCGCGAACCGGCGGGCACGTGTTCTACGAGATGTCCTTCACCCGCCGCGACGACGGAAGCTACGAAGGGACCTTCACCGAGGTCGCCGGGACAGACAAAGCCGAGGGCACGCTGCGGGCGGTGGTGACCCCTCCTCAGAAGAAGTCGGCCCGGAAGCACAAGCCCATCGAAAGCGGCGAGCACCCCAGGCTCCTTCTTCGCAAGGCCGATCTGCCGGCCCTGAAGGCCCGGCTCAAAACGCCCTTCGGTCAGGCGTTTCTTGCCCGGGCGAAGGACACCAAAGACCCCGTGCTGGTGGGCCTGCTGTATCAGCTCACCGGTGAGGAGCGTTACGCCCGCGAGGCGCTGCGGATCCTGAAGAGCTATGCCGACATCGACGGGAACCCCGCCCTGACCGGCGATATCGGCCATCAACTCGTGCGCGCCGTGCTGACGATCGACCTTTGCTACGACGCCTGGCCTGAAGACTACCGCGAGGACCTCCTGCGGCAGGTCAAGGCACGCCTGCCCAAGCGGCAGTACGACCTGCTCATCCCCCACGCCAACTACAACCAGGTCAGCAACTACTACGGCCCGGCGTTCGGGTCGGCGGCCATCGCGTCGCTCCTGCTGCACAAGCGCACAGGCCCGGCGCCCGAGGAGCCGGTCAAACCGCTGTGCGTGCGGTTCAAGGACTGCAAGGTGGCTCCGCTGGAGGACTACACCCCGCCGCAGGGCGTGCCCCTCGTGGACCTGGTGGACGACAAGCTGCCCGACGACTGGATCTACGCCGGCGGCCTTAAGCCCCAGGAGGGCAAGGATCCGCTGGACGCCCTCGGTGGCGGCGAAAAGGCCAAGCCGATGCTGGGCGACGAGCTGACCGACGGCAGCAAGACGGTGCGGTTCGCCCGCGTCTCCCGCGAGAAAGACGAAGGCTACTTCGAGTGGGGCGGGCGGAAGGTGCTGGACGTCAGCAACGCCATCGGGCGGGTCTATCACAGCTACAGCGTGTTCTACACGGTCGTCCGAAACAGCAAGCCCGGCTGGTACGAGTTCAACATCGGCAGCGACCACAAGGAATCGCGGACGTTCCTCAACGGCATCGAGATCCGCCAGGGCGACGTGATGCAACTGGACAAGGGGCTCTACACGGTGCTCATCGAAGTCCGCATCGGCCAGACCGAGCCTTGGGGTCGCGAGATGCTCGCCGCCCGCTTCACGCATCTCAAGGACGGCAAGGTCAGGAAGCAGACCGTCGGTGAGGTGAACGACGAAATCCGCGCCCGCTATCGCCAGGCGCTGGCCTACTGGAAGACCGAGACCGCCGAGTGGAAGGCGCGGGACAAAGAGGACCTCTCCTGTGTCCGCATGTATCACAAAGGCCGCGAGCAGATGTACCAGCACCTGCGGTTCGGAATCGGCGACGGAGGTTTCCAGGCCGAGGCGACCCACTACGGCAACATCGCCGCCTACTATCCGCTGCTGTACGCCACCTTCCACCGCACCGCGATGGGGCGCGACGTCTCGACCTACCCCGACGCCACGCACGTGCTGCCCCGGCAGATGATGCAGGCCTTCCTGAAAGACTCGCGACCGATCATCATGAACCTGAACGTCAAGGGGCACTTCGACCCCCGCTGGGTCGCCAACCAGTTCCCCATGGTCCCCGAGAAGTTCAAGCCCTCGCTGCTGTGGGGCTGGAACCGCATTCTCGGAATCCAGGCCGCCTCGACCGGCGAGATCGACCGCAAGACCGCCGACGCGATGCTCCAACCCCTCAGCGGACACACGCTGGCTGCCACGTACGTCAACTACCCGCTCGCCACCGACCCGGTGCATCCGTCCAAGGGCATGCCCCGCACCTGGAAGGCCGACACCCTGGGGTTCTACGTCTTCCGCAGTGGGTGGCAGGGCTCCGACGAGTTCATCGCCCAGGTGTTTACCAAGAGCATTCCCATTCGCGCCTGGAGCCACCCCAACGCCGGAGCATTCCGCCTGTGGGGGCTGGGGCATCGCTGGACGGCCGCCCCCATCGAACGCAGCGGCTACCGACCCGAAGAGTGCATCGTGCTGCTGCCGGATGACGTCATGAGCGAGTCGGCCTGCGGAAAGGTGGACCATCACAGTACCAAGCAAGACGGATCGGGCTCACTGGCGATTGACCTCTCAGATGTGTACCTCGCCGTGCCCGAGCCCAAGAAGAAAAGCGAACTGGAGACGATGGCCGACGACCTCGAAAGCCAACCCAACGAGGGGCCGGACATGGACTCGCGACTCGGTGATATCCACCTGCCGGACAAAATCACGGACATTCCCAAGGCCGTCACCGACTACTACCAGCAGAAGGAACGCAGCAAGCTCCGCCGCAAGCTTCCCAAGCTCTACGACCGATACGCCCAGCGCAGATCGGACATCGACTACAAATCGCCCATCGACGGCGAACGCGCGATTGCCTTCGACTACAGCGGAAAGTCCGGGGCGCCCTGCCTGATGGTCCTGGTGGACGAGGTCCGCGGAGGCCGATCCAAGCAGTGGCTCTGGCATATGCCTCCCGACCAGAACGCCACCGCCGAAACCAAGGACAACACCTTCACCATCAAGTATCCGGACGCCACGTTGAAGGGAACTTTCGTCTCGCCGGCAAAGATCACCCCGAAGTTCCACAAGAACGAGAAGATGCACTTCATCTATCGCGGCGGCAGCAAGAAGGGCAGCACGATCACCCGCGAGTATGACTTCATCGCGGCCGAGACCGACGCAAAAAACGCCCGGTTCTTTGTGGTCATTACCGTGCAGAAGGGAACCCCGCCGCGGGTTTCAGCCGAAGAGGTCGGCGGGTCCGGCAAGGACGCCGTCATCACTGTCGGCAACCAGACCGTCCGCTACCGCGACGGGAAGATCGTGTTCGGATCCGAACAGTAGAACAGGCCCATGCAGGATTCTCTGCGCAGGTGTGTG
>CAZYIH010000186.1:0-1899 GCA_964646915.1 uncultured Planctomycetaceae bacterium
GAGATCGCCCCGGGCAGCGCGTGTGATGAGTTCGCGCTGAACGTGGACATGCCCGCGACCATGCTGGACTACGCCGGCGTGCAGATTCCCGAGTTCATGCAGGGCCGGAGCTTTCGGCCGTTGCTGCAGGGAACCACTCCGCCGGATTGGCAGAAGACGATGTACTATCGCTACTGGATGCACGGCGAAGGATCGCACAACACCACGGCTCACTACGGCGTGCGAACACATCGCCACAAGCTGATCTACTACTACGGCGACGGGCTGGGGCTCGCCGGCACGAACCCGCCCAAACGTGCTCCCGAGTGGGAACTTTTCGACCTGCAGAACGATCCGTGCGAGATGACCAGCGTTTACGACGACCCGGCCTACGCCGAGGTGGTCGCGGAACTCAAGGTCGAACTCGCGAGGCTGCAGAAGGAAGTCGGCGACAAGCCGTACGCCGGGTAACGCCCAGCCATGGAACGAGCCCGTCCGGTGCGCAATGACGTCACCGCGTCGTTGTCGGATCATTTCCCGCTCGTCGCCGATTCAGGCAGCGGCGGGTCGGGTTGAACGCTACTCTTCGCGGAATCGCAGCACGGCGGCCACGGGCGCGTCGGTCGGCAGGTCATCCTGTTGGACGGCGTGAACCTTCGCGCCGTTGCGATACGCCAGAACGGCAGCGAGGTTCAACAGATCGTCGTCGCCGGGCTGATGGTCCTTCTCGTGCATGGTCAATTCGTTGCTCTCGGGATCGTAACGCCCCCACTTGTGCTCATCGAACGAGACCAGCAGCGAATCCACCGCGCCGAGGGTGGCCGCCCGCAGGACCTCATGAAGGTCGTTGCCGGCGAGATCCCGGTGATCGGCCTGCCAGTAGCGGTCGGTCGCCTCGTCGATCGCCTTGTGGAAGTCCTCTCGGAGCAGCTCGATCGCCCGCGTCTGGAGGTCCTGTGCCGAGGCGCGGTCCGGATTGCCGTCGAGGTGCCGCTCGTCCAACTGCCGCAGCTTACTCACTTGATGGAATATGCCATTGAGCGGCTCAGCCGCCGCGACCAGGAGCGGGCCGGGCGCCTGGTAGAGCTTTTTCTTCAATGCGTGGGAAATCTCCCGACAGTACTCGACAAGGTGCTTCTTCTCGGTGGCTTCGTCACCGGCGGTTCCTTGTCCGTGGAACACGCCCGGCCGATCGCCGCCCGGTCCGTGACCGGCCGAGCCCGAATGGAACTCGACCTGGCGTTCGGGGTCGTCAAACCGCATGAAATACTGGAAGCTCTCCGGCGCATCGGGCAAATCCACCACCTCGGCGGAGAGGCGATTGGCCCGGATGAGCTCGACGGTCTGCTCGCTGAGCTTGAGAATGTAGAAGCTCTCGTTGTCGCAGGCCGGCGTAAACAGTGGCTTGAGGTGGAAATGGTCGCTCACCGTCACCAGTGGGTCCGACGGCAGCGGCAGCCGCAATGCCATCGGGGCATCGTCGCCTACGAACACGCCGAGGCTTTCGGACTGGTTCCGCCAGAACTCCAGATCGTCCACGGTATCACGCAGCGGTTTGAGACGTTTCTTCGCCTCGCCTTCGGCAACGCCCAACTGCGAGAGTTGCTCCTCGGCCTGGTTGACGAGGTTCTTCAGGCGGATCGGGTCCTGACGATTGTCCGCGCCGGCTGGGTGCGTTGGCATCCAGATCGTGACGCTACGGGGAGCAGACTGTTTCGCGATGGTATCCAGGTGCTGCGGTTCGATCAGTTTCATTGTGCGGGATCCTTTCTTTCGTGCTGTGACTACGCACCATTGTATCGCCCCAGACCGCGTCGCCCGGCTTTCGGGCCGCCGACCTGCGAAGCGATACCATTCATCAGGCGGGCAGTTTCTTGCGAAAGGACGCGGACCATGGCGGCAAAGAAGGGCACATTCCGG
>CAZYIH010000186.1:1999-5994 GCA_964646915.1 uncultured Planctomycetaceae bacterium
CACTTGCCGTCGGCCCGGCAGGCTGACAGAATAGCCGACCTCACGCGACAAACAGCGAAACGAGGTCGGGCAGATGATGACGGGACTGTATCGCAGATGGCACGGATGGCTGGAGCGGCGCCGCATGGCGTGGCGCGTCTGGCGGGTCAGGGCGCTGGGCGCGACGGCTGGCGAGAAGCTTCGCATTTACGGCCGAGTCGAGATGACCTTCCACGAGCGGATCATTATCGGCGATCGCTGCACGATCAACGAGAACGCTGTGCTCGGCGGCAGGGGCGGGCTGGAGATCGGGCATGACGTTCGCATCAGCACGCAGGCGATCATCGAGACCGGCTACCTCGAAGCCCGCGAGTACCACACCGACGGCGTCCACTCGTGGCGCGGCCACGCCTCGGCCCCCATCCGCATCGGAAACAACGTCTGGATCGGGGCGGGGGCGAAGGTGCTCGCCGGCGTCACCGTGGGCGAGAACGCCGTGATCGCCGCATCGGCCGTCGTGACCAAGGACGTCCCCGCCGACCACATCGCCCTGGGCATACCGGCCGTCTGCAAACCGCTCGACGCGACGGTCCATCGGCATCCCACGCCGGATGGGGACCGATGAAGTTTCTGCAAAGACCGTGTTCTGATGAACTGAATCATTGCGGAAACAGGGATTGTGGCTATATTACATATGTGCGCATCTGTGCATGACGCAATAACAGGGCATCAGGGAACCAATGGTGGAAGGAGGTAAATATGCGATATCTGAGAATCGTGGGTGTGCTGGCTGTGCTGGGCTGGTGCGTGTTGTCCGCTTCGGCGCAGCAGTGGGAGCCCGCATTCCGCGACGTATGGGGCAACCCGTTTGTTGGGCCGCTCCACGTTGCGCTGGATCAGCCGTTCGATATTCGGCTGGCTGCGGTGAACACGGACACGACCACGCCGTTCGATCTGTACGATTACGATCTCACGATCGACTATGGTGACGCGTTGAGCTACGTGCCCGGCAGTTTCGAGAAGGGGTGGGACTGGGGCCAGTGGGATGTGACGGTTGTCGATGACCCGGGCAGCAGGACGTTGACGCTGTCGTCGGATTCGCCCTCGGTGCCGTGGGGCCATACGCTCGACGCCGGTCGCCCTGAGATCGACTTGGGCGGGCTGCAGTTCACCGCGTTGGAACTGAACGCCAAGGACTACTCTGTTGGCGGGGCTCCCGAGGATCGGCGCTCGCCGTGGACCGCCCAGATCGTAAATGGGACGGTCTACACGTCCGACGACAAAAGCACACAGCTGTCGGCCTCGGCGCAGCCCCAGAGCCCGGAGATTTACACCAACGGGCAGCGGCCCCTGGTAAGCCCGTCTCCGGCGTTTGGTCCATCCGCCGCTCGATGGGGCGTCTCCACAGGCGTCAAGGCCGAGGTGGAGAACATGCAGCATTTCGACGGCAGTTCCACCGAGACAATGACGGATATCGAGGAATACTGGTTCGACATCGCCCAGGCATACCGCACCGATTTCAACGATCAGCAGTCCGTGTACGCTCGGTCCGATCTGGCTTTCCAGGACGACAACGCGGTCTACAGCCTCGAAACCAACGCCACCATCGCCGATTTGACCGTCGTCGAGACGCCGGCTGAGCGTTTCACGTCTACCGCGCGGGCTGAGATTCTGCCCGGAACCAAGCTCGTTTCTCTGGGAAAGGGCGGCGAGACCAGCAGCGGCGATTCGGTGCTGTTCACCATCGCGGCTGCGACGCAGCTCAACGCCACCGATCCGGTGTATGCGGTTGATCCCGAAGGCGTGATCGACTGGGAGGTCACCGTTCGGCTGAACGCTGTGGATGGCCCGATTCTAACGGTGCTGGATCTGGACAACCCCGAGGCCACCTTCAGCGGGGTGATCGGCGATATGCTCTACTACGAAGGCTACCTCGAATCACAGGCCGTCACCGGTGAATGGGTCTACGAGCCGGGTTCGGGGCTCTATGGAGCTCTCGGAGCCACCGCGGAAGCGAAACTGGACGTCTGGACGCACGTAGCCGTCCCCGAGCCGGCCGCCATGAGCGTACTGGCGGTGGGCGGATTGACCGTCCTGCTGCGACGGAAACGATCGGCCGCCTGAGACGCCCCGGTCCGAGGGATTCCAGCGGGCACTTGCGAAAAGGATGGATAGAAAGAAGGCAATCGACCGGTTTCCCGATTGGCCGCCTTTCTCCATGTTGGTCCGCAGGCTCCCTGCCTGCCGCTGGCGCTACCTGTCCCTTCGTCGCCGAAGCAGAGCACCGAACCCGCCAGCCGCCAGCAGGGCGAGCGTAGCCGGTTCAGGGATCTCGTTGATCACGCGGAGTTCGAGATTATCCAGCAGGATCCGCTTGCCCGGGTCTTCGTGGTTCAGCGTGATGCGCATCGCCACGTCGTTCAGGTCATAGAGCGTCTCGTCAGTCACGAGGAAGCCATAATTGACCCAGTCGGGGTCGGCCGCCATCGAGGGCCCGATAAGCTCCAGTTCCACGCCGTTCAGTTCCACGGCAAGCGTCCCGCCCTCGTCCAGGAAGCGGTAGTCGAAGGCGATCTCGAAGCTGCCGTTGGGTGTGTCGACCTGCTGATCGACGTACACCGGCGAAGCTGTGGTCATCTGCAGGCAGGAATTGCCCGCGTCCAGCGGGTCGGACACGACGGTGACATCGCCGACGTAGCTGAGCCCGTCGGTCGTGCCGAAGTCCGGGTTCGGCACCTTGTTCTCGCCGGCCACCGGCAGCAGCAGGACCGTCTTGGTCGTCCCGGTGGTACGGCTTTGGCGGGCCTGTCCGATCATGACGCCGCGATTGTTGATGTCGATCACGTTGAACCAGCCGAATCCGGACCCGTCCACCAAGAGATCGGCTATGTTCTCGACCTCGCCGTCCCGGTAGATGTTCTCACCGAAAGCGACCCACCCGGCATTGTTCACACCGCCGTCCGTTGCCATCGTGGTCGGCAGGCCCGTATCGACCCAGTTGGCTTCGCCGATCTTCTTGCGGAACACCGTCTCGCCCATCTTGCCCACGACGTAGCCATTCTCGCTGAGATCCCATACATCCACGTCGTGCACCGTCGTCATGCCCAGCGAGGCCACGCCGCCGCCAGAGGTCCACACATAGGCGTCCTTCCAACTGCCCGTCGAGGCCGATCCGACTACCTGCCCGGCGTCATTGACCGCGCTGGCCGACATGCTGTCGGCGGCTTCGCCCTTGATGTCCAGGGCGGGCAGGATTGCCGTGTCGGTGGAGGCCCAGTCGTACGCCCATGCCTGGGTGTCTGCGTTAATGATCGTATTGCCAACCATCAGGCCGCGGTTGTTCACGCCATAGCCGCAACTCCAGGGGTACGTCCCTGTCGTGGGCACGGGAAGGAGACGCTTGGTGACCGTCCCGCCGGTCACGCGCCAGCCGACAGCCAATTCGGGATCCGTCGAATGCCAGGACGTGTTGTAACCCGTCACGTAGCCGTTCGAACTGGCCGAGCGAGGCGACGCATCGGCACCGAGATACGTCAAACTGCCGTTCCACCACTGCGCACCGCTTTTGTATGTTGCGAAGCTCCAGTTTCCTTCGGCCATGGGTTCGGGCGCGATATTGCTTCCATCGGGAGCGGAAACGACCATTACCTGATACTGCAGCCCCGCGACGGCGGAGGCGCAAGACAACCCCAAGACAAGACATACAGCAAGCACTGAGCGCATCGGAACACCTCCCTTAAGCAAACGCCGAGCAACAACGCGACTTAGCAGGGCGAGCAAAAGCACCCCCGGCTCGCGACTTTGGGCCGTCCCCGCGAACGAGCCATGAATACGGATTGTATTATATCAGGATTGTAGAATTCGTCAAACGCCGATTGCGGGAATCCGCCTGTCATTTCGGCCGGGCCCGAAAATCGCTTGCTCACCGGGCCGTTCTGGCGTACATAAGTAAGGTCGAGATCATCGGCCGGAGTGGCGGAATCGGCAGACGCGCGGGATTCAAAATCCCGTTATGG
>CAZYIH010000187.1:0-5937 GCA_964646915.1 uncultured Planctomycetaceae bacterium
AAGAAGGCCCGCGTCGAGGACGCCCTGCACGCCTGCCGGGCGGCCGTCGAGGAAGGGATTCTTCCCGGTGGCGGCGTGGCTGTCCTGCGTGCGATCAAGGCGCTGGACAAGGTCAAAACCGTCAGCGACGACGAAAAAACCGGCGTGGACATCGTCCGCCGGGCGCTGTCGGCCCCGGTTCGCCAGCTGGCGGCCAACTCCGGGCTGGACGGGGCCATCGTCGCCGCGAAGGTCATGGAATCCGATGACACCAACTTCGGCTACAACGCCCTGACCGGCAAGTACACCGATCTGGTCAAAGACGGCGTGATCGTGCCCACCAAGGTGGAGCGCTCGGCCCTGCAGAACGCCGCATCCGTGGCGGGCCTGCTGCTGACCACCGACGCGATCGTCTCGGAAATCCCCGAGAAGAAGCCCGCCGGCGGTGGCGGCGGTGGCATGGAAGACATGTACTAAGTCGCCCCGGCGAAGCTGAATCGAAGTTTCCGGACGCCCGCTGGTAACCCCAGCGGGCGTTCGTGTTTGCGCGTATTCCGCCAGGTCGGCCAATTCGCCCTCGTCGCCGGTGAATCGTACCTTGCAGATGGGCGGATTCCGCCCCGACGGCGCGCTAAGGACAGCGCGAAAACCGATACGATGCGGGCGAACGATGGGAGAGCACATTATGGCCACGCGAGGAAAAAAGGGCAGCGTGCTGCTGCCGGACACCGCCGGTCTGAACTTCGGGATCTGGCTGGACCCGTCGGCCGACGTCCAGATGCCCAGGCCCCGGGCAGTTCCCATAGCGCAAGACACCCCCGACGCCCCCGAAACGTCCCTGGTACAGACGATGGAAGAGGTCCGGAAAGACTGGGAGCACCGCCTCTACCCCCAGCAGGCGAGCAGAAACAAGTAGTTATTCCGCTTTCCTGACCAAACGACCTCCAGAGACCGTTGGCTGTTGCTTTTTAAGTTT
Source organism: uncultured Planctomycetaceae bacterium (assembly GCA_964646915.1). Lineage (GTDB taxonomy): Bacteria > Planctomycetota > Phycisphaerae > SM23-33 > SM23-33 > CAZFPT01. The sequence continues at coordinate 956 of CAZYIH010000187.1, forward strand.
CACCCACCCCTCGCCGGGCTCGAAATGGAGCTTCTGGCGCGTCCTGGTGCTTGTGGCGCATAGAATGACCCGATGCACCGCAAGTGACACTCAAGGAAAGGACGCACCATGGCATACATCGCGGACAAAGGCGCGTGCGCACGGATTCTCTTCGTCGAGGCCGAGGAGTGGGAACGCACCAAGCTCATCGAAAAGTGCGGCTGCGGCGAGGACGTCCCGTGGACGGCCAAGCGTTTCGAGAACCTCAGCGACGACGAGATCCCGGACGGCACGCAAATTCTCAGCCCGTTCGTCGAGAGCGACCTGTCGGCCGACCAGCTCCGGCGCATTCCAGATCTGAAAATGGTGGCCACTCGCACGACCGGGTATGACCATGTCGACCTGGACTACTGCAACGAGAACGGCATCGTCGTGAGCAACGTGCCCGACTACGGCGACAACACGGTCGCCGAGCACACCTTCGCGCTGATTCTCGCCCTGACGCGCAAGATCCCGCAGACTTACGATCGCGTGCTCCGGGGCAATTTCGACATCGGCGGGTTGCGGGGCATTGACCTTCGCGGCAGGACGTTCGGTGCGATCGGGGCCGGCAACATCGCCCAGCACGCCCTGCGGATCGCCGTGGGTTTTTCCATGCGAGCGATCGCCTTTGACATCCAGCCCCGAGAGGAACTGGCCAGGGAAATCGGCTTTGAGTACGTGGACATGGATCAACTGCTCAGCGAGGCGGACATCATCAGTCTGCACGTGCCCTACAACGAGCACACCCACCACCTCATCGACGCCGACGCGATGGAGAAAATGAAGGACACCGCCATTCTCATCAACACCGCCCGTGGCGGGATCGTGGACCCGCAGGCACTGCTCGAAGCCCTGCGAAATGGCAAGCTCGGCGGAGCGGGCCTGGACGTACTCGAAGCGGAGCACGCCATCGGCGAGGAGGCCGAGCTGTTGTCCAGCTCGTTCGATACCGAGAAACTCACCAACATCGTCCGCTCCCACGCGCTGATGCGAATGGACAACGTCGTCATCACGCCGCACATGGCCTTCAACTCCGAAGAGGCGGTCCTGCGGATCATCGACACGACCGTCGAGAACATCCACCGCTTCCTGGAGGACAAACCGCAGAACGTGGTCAACGACCCCCAAGGCGTGGAAGCCTGACGGAGGTGGATCCGGTTCGGCCCGGGCGCATGCGGCCCGCGTGTGGCAGCAACGGATGGTCAGTCGACGCCGAGCAGTTCATCGAGCACCCAGCGGTACTCCCGGGCGATGCTCTCGTCGACCGGCAGGGCGCGCATGTCCTCGGGCAGGACGTCGAAGGTGTAGGTCTCGATCTCCAGGTGGGCACACTCGCCGCCGCCGAGCAGGACCGCGGCGCTGCCCAGCATATCCTCCCGCGTGGAGCGCAACGGCCCATCGCCTTCCCAGTGCAGGGGCACGTGGAAATGCACGCGCCATTGCGCGTCGTCGCGCGGCCCCTCGGCCAGGGCGGCCGGCAGATCCGGGTAGGTGTGCATATCCCCGGCAGGGCTGCGCGTGCTGACCTGGTGGAGATACGTCTTGTCGCGGAAGGGCCCGAGACGGGTGTCGACGGCCGATGCGTCGCACGCCAGGGCGGCTGAGAGCTGCACCTTCGCCAGGCGAACGCCCATCGCTCGCAGATTCCCCATGGCGTCGGAGGGGTCTCGAAACGCGACGGCCTCGTGCGCGGTATCCAGGCAGACGCCCACGTGACGGGCGAGCAGGGCGTCGGCGAGTTCCTCCTCCATGCCGAAGTTCAGCCTGAGGAAATCCCGGCCGACGGACCGCGCCGGGCCGGTGAGAAACTCCGCTGCCTCCTGGGCTGTCTCCAGCAGGCAATCCGGCTCGGGCTCCAGCGCCAGGACGATCTCCCGCCCCGTTCGACGACGCAGTCGCGCCAGGTACGTGGCCACCTCGGCCAGGCGAAGGGCGATCTGCTCGACGTCCGCGTCGTTCTCGATCCAGTCCCGATACGAGCCGGGAACCGTCGAGATGCTTCCGACCACGCCCTCGGGAAGCAGCTCCGCGAGGATATCCGCCAGTGCGAGCGTGTAATCCCGCCGCTCGGTCGTTCGCCAGTCGGGTCGATATACCGCAGCCTTGACGGCCGTCTCGTGGAACCTGCCATACGGAAAGCCGTTGATGGTGAACACGTAGAGATCGTGGGCATCCAGAAAGGTCCGCAACTCGGCGAGTCTGTGAGGGTGGTTCAGCTCGTCGGCGGCGCGAGCGGACAGCCGCAACCCCAGCCCGAACCGCGAACCGGGCGCCACGAGTTCGCGGACGGCTGTGGCGTGTGTACGAATCGCCTCGAAGTTCTCCTCCCAGCTCTCGCCGGGGTGGATGTTGAGGCAGTAAGTCAGATGGACCGCCGGCGAATCGGAAACAATCATTTCGCGTTCCGCCGCTGGTCTCGGGCACGGAGCCAATCGATGCCGTCGCGGATCGCCGACGGGTCCATTTCGTGGACCTCGATCTTCCTGCCGATCCCGTCGGGCAGGGTGATCGTCAGCACCCCGCCGAGGTGTTCGCGGAAGTCCTCCAGCCCGCCAAGCAACGCCGGCCGACCGGCCTGGTCGGTCGAATCCAGCAGCGCGCTCCACGTTGGCAGGTCGCACGCTTCCAATGCCGAGACGATCTGTTCCAGTTCGTCGCTGTTGAGCAGTCCGGTGCGCTGGGCGTAGCAGGAGTCCAGGGCGATGCCGATCGACACCGCCTGGCCGTGCCCGATGCGGTATCCACTGAGCACCTCCAGCTTGTGTCCGGCCCAGTGGCCGAAATCCAACGGCCTGGCCGAGCCGAACTCGAACGGGTCGCCGGAAGTGCGAATGTGCTCCAGGTGCAACTCGGCGCAGCGGCGGACGACCTCGGCCATCACGTCCAGATCGCGATCCACCAGGGCCGAGCCGCTCTGTTGCAGCATCTCGAACAGCGAGCGGTCGCGGATGATGGCCACCTTGAACGCCTCAGCCACTCCGCCCAGCCAGTCGCGTTGCGTGAGCGTGGGCAGAAATTCGCGGTCGTTGATGACGGCTAGGGGAGGGGCGAACGTGCCCACGAAGTTCTTTTGGCCGTGCTCGTTCATTCCGTTCTTCACGCCGATCCCCGCGTCGTTCTGGGCCAGCGTGGTCGTGGGAATCCGCACCAGTCGGACGCCGCGATGAATCACCGACGCCGCGAAGCCGACCATGTCCAGCACGCTTCCGCCACCGACGGCGACGATGGTGCTCTGGCGGTCGAGGTGTACGCTGCCGGCCGTCCATAGAATGTCCCGGACGGTGTCCCACGAGTTCTTGGCGTCCTCGCCGCCGGGAACCGTCTGGGGCGGGGCGGCCAGTTCCAGTCGTTCGCCACGGGCGTGGAAATATTCCCTGATGCGGTTGGTCAGCGTCGGATGCGCCTCGGCGAGGCCGTCGTCCACGTAGACCAGCGCGCGGGCCGGACGCTTCGGCGCGTCGGCCCCGAGCGTGTCGGCCAACAGCTCGTTGCGGGGGTGGAAGACGTTGCTCGTGAAATGCACATCGTACGCGAAGGCGACCTCAATACGTTGCTGGATGACGGACGTCTGCACGGGCGCGTTGTGCCCGGACGGCGGGGGGGTCGTGTTGGGGGTCATAGTACTCCGTTCAACTCCTGCGGCGGCCTATCTCTTATACGCTCGGGCGGGCAAAAGGTTCCGGTGTTCATCCCTCCAGCCAGGCCCGCACGAACTGGGAAAGGTCCACCAGGTCGGCCGGCTGGGAGGATAGCGGAAGCGTGGTGGCGTAGGCAATCTCCCGGCCGGGCCCGACGCGGCCATGGGTTCCGCCGATGCGGGTGGTGTCCTGACTGACGGACACGGGCGGCCAACCGAAGAACAGCTCGCACGGGTCGAACCCGGGTTTGTTGTGGATGTCGATGTGGCGGGCGAAGTCCGGGGCGTGGCGTTTGCCGGTCCACCACGGGTACGCCAGCCACGTGTTGGCCGCCGCGATCAGCACCAGTTCGCCGCTGTTGGGGTGGTCCAGCCCGCGTTTGGCCTTGTCCGCGCCGCCGAGGATTTCCTCGACGCCGGCGATTTCCGAGAGCACCGCTTCCACGCGTTCGATATCACGCCGGTCGGGGATGTAGACGTGGGCGATCTCGTGGTCCACCATGGCAAAGGCGGCCGAGCGGTGCAGGTCCGGGTACAGACGCCCGCGGATGTCGCGCAGCGTCAGCAGTCCGGCGTCGGCGAGCACACGGTTGGGATACGTCGCGCCTCCCTCGTCGGCCGGCGCGATGGCGTAATCGCCGACGATGAGCACCTCATGGCCGCTGCGACGGGCGGCCGTCAGCAGCGTCTCCAACTGATGGAACGTTCGATCCAACGCGGCGACGGCTTTGGGGTGGTCCGGCCCGAGGCGCTGCAGGTCGTAGTCCAGGCTCGGCAGGTAGGTCAGCAGCAGGTCCGGACGAAGTTCGGGGTCATGGAGGACCTCGGCGACCGACGCGGCGATCCAGTCGCCGACGCCCGCATGGGCGAGCGGGCCCCAGTAGCGGTGCAGTTTGAACTTGCCGCCGACCCGACGGACCAACTCCCGATAGAGTGTCGCGGGCTGAGAGTAGCAGTCCATGACCATTCCGCCCCCGTGCGTGTGGATCGGGGCGGGGGTCAACAGCAGGTCCACCTCTTCGCCCATCGACTGCTGCCAGAACATCATGCCCACCCGGCCGCCTTGCTCGCGGAAGGTGCTCCAGATCCGCTCGCCCTCCACCAGTCGGGCCGATTGCTCCCAGAACATCACTTTGCGCAGGTCGCGGAAGTATCGTCCGTTGGCGACCATCCCATGCCCTGCCGGCAGTTGGGCGGTTCGCAGCGACGCCTGGGCGGTACACGTCACGGCCGGGAATACGGCGGCCGACGGGAGAAAAGTCAGTCCCTGCCAGTCCAGTCGATCCGCGGTGCGGAGCAGATCGTACCCCAAGGCAGCTACGTT
>CAZYIH010000188.1:0-3714 GCA_964646915.1 uncultured Planctomycetaceae bacterium
ACTCCGCGCATGCGAATTCTGCTCAGCAACGACGATGGCATTCTCGCCCCGGGCATCGAGGCGCTCTATCACGCGGTGAAGGATCTCGGCGAGGTGACGGTGGTCGCGCCGGATTCTCCCCGATCGGCGGCCGGCCACAGCATTACCATCCGGCGACCTTTGACGGTACGGGAGGTCCGGGTCGGCGGGGACGACGGATTCACCGGTCTCAGCGTGGACGGCAGCCCGGCCGACTGCGTTCGTCTGGCGATTTTCGAGTTGCTCGACGAGCCTCCCGACGTGGTCCTCAGCGGGATCAACGCCGGGGCGAACGTGGGGATTCACGTCTTCTACAGCGGCACGGTGGCGGCCGCGGCGGAGGGGGCGATGTTCTCCCTGCCGGCGGTGGCGCTTTCGGCGCTGATCACCGGCGGCGAGATCGACTTCGACTGGGCGGCAGAGCACTGCCGGGCGGCGCTGGAGGTGCTCTTCGAGCGGGGGTTGCAGCCGGGCGAGCTGGTGAACGTGAACATACCCGAAGCGGGCATCGGGCGACCCCGCGGCGTGCGGGTGGTTCCCCAGTCCACCGTCGAATTGCGGGACAACTACGAGCGCACCGGCGAGCGGGACGGCGCGGAGACCTACGAGATCGTGGATTTTTCATTCGCCGAGGGGCCGCCGAACACGGACGTGGTGGCGTTGCACGAGGGGTTTGTGACGGTCACGCCGCTGCACGTGAACATGACGGCGGTGGATCAGTTGGAGGCGTTCCGGGAGATCCGCTGGGGCAGCGAGGAGGGATGACCGCCTCCGGCGTTTCGGCGACCGCGGGCTGCAGCGATGGGGGGTAAGACGCGGGTTCAGGTCTGGATTTCTTCTTCGTCGGCGAGCCGGTAGCCCACCCCGCGGACGGTTTGGATGTATTTGCGGGCCTGGCCGAGCTTTCTCCGAAGGGCCGCCAGGTGCACGTCGATGGTGCGATCGGTGACGACGGCGTCGTAGCCCATCGCATGGTCGATGAGTTGGTTGCGGCTCATGACGCGCCCCTTGGCCGAGACGATTGCCGCCAGAATGCGGAACTCGGTGAGCGTCAGCGAGACGTTCTTTCCTTCGATGTCGACCTGGTGGGTGTCCTGGTTGACGCGAATGGGCCCGGCCTGGAGGATGCCTTTTTCGACGCCGCCCGCGGATTCGCTGCGTCGCAGGACGGCGGCCACCCGCGCCAGCAGCACGGACATGCTGAAGGGCTTGGTGACGTAGTCATCGGCACCGAGGTGCAGGCCGACCACGACGTCGGACTCTTCGCTGCGTGCGGTGAGCATGATGGCGGGCAGGTCGGCGGTTCGCGGGTCGGCGCGGACCTCTTTGAGCAGTTCGGTCCCCGACATCCCGGGCAGCATGATGTCGATCAACGCCAGGTCGGGGCTGGAGGTGCGGATCTTCTCCAGTGCCTTCCTGCCGTCGTGGGTCACGTCGACGTCGTAATGTTCTCGCCGCAGCCGCATGGCCACCAGCTCGGCCATGTCTCGCTCATCTTCGACGATCAGAATTCGTTTCTTTGCCATCGTGTAAAAGATTCTATCCGGGGGATTCGGAAGCCGACAATAGCGCCGAAGCAGTCTGAACGCAATCTTAACACAATCTGAAGACTCCCTTTTAAAACCCTGCATAGAATCTTCGCGGCTTGGGATCTGCAGGCTGTGTTAACGAAGCCCGGACGGGATTAGCGCTTTCTTAACACCGCCTTTACAGAACCTTGCTTCGCCTCCCGTACCACTATAGGCAGGCAACGGGACTCGGGGATTCGCCCCGGGGGACCAATTGGAAGTGGCCGACCGGATCGGCCTAACAGACCCAAGCAAGGAGAGATGAGATGACGCGAATGAAGACACTGTCGATCGTACTGGCGTTGGCGATGGTTGCCACGGTGGCCGGTGCGGAGAGCAAGACGACGATGCAGATCGAAGGTTCGACCACGGTCGGGCCGATCGCCGACGCGTTTGCCGAGGCGTTCATGGACGATCACGACGACGTGAAGGTCACCGTCAAGAAGACCGGCAGCGGCGACGGCGTAGCCGCCCTGATCGATGGTCGCTGTGACATTGCGACCGCCTCGCGTTTCATGAAGGAAGGCGAGTTCAAAAAGGCCATCGACAACAAGGTGCTCCCGGTCGCTCACGTGGTGGCGATGGACGGCGTGTGCGTGGTCATCAACAACCGCAACAGCGTCAAGGAGCTGACCACCGAGCAGATCAGGAACATCTACCTCGGGAAGTTCACCAACTGGAAGCAGCTCGGTGGCCCGGATCTGAAGATCATCGCCATCAGCCGCGACAGCTCCTCGGGCACGTTCGAGACGTTCCACAAGCTGGTGATGAAGAAAGAGAAGATGCACTCGAGCGTGGAGACGGTCGCGTCGAACCCGGCCTGCCATGCCCGCGTGACGAGCACCGTCGGGGCGATCGCCTACGTCGGGCTGGGCTTTGTGGACAGCAAGGTCAAGGCCATCAAGGTCGACGGCGTGATGCCCAACCGTCGCACCGTCGCCTCGGGCAAGTTTCCCATCGCCCGCCCGCTGTTCATGTTCACCAATGGCTATCCGAAGCTCGGCTCGCTGATCCACGAGTTCGTGACCTATCACCTCACGGAGAAGGGTCAGGAAATCATCACGGCCAAGGGCTTCGTTCCCCTGACCAACTACTAGAGCGAAACGGGAATCTGCGTGGCTGAAGAACCCACCCCCACAACGAACCGCAATGACGCGACAGCGGCCGCCTTCGAGCGGCCGCTGTTGCTCACCGCGGGGCAGGACCTTGCCGGATACCTCGCCGCCCTGATCGGCAAGATCCTTCTGATGGCCATCGCGAGCCTGACGATCATCTCGGTGCTGCTGATCTTCGTGTTCATCGGCGTCAATGCCGTTCCGTTCTTCCAGGAGCGTGGATTTGTCGAGATGTTCACCACGCTGCCGTGGAACCCCACCCACGAGGCCAACCCGGATTTCGGCGCGGTGACGATGTTCTATGGCTCGGGCGTGGTCACGCTGGGAGCGATACTCCTGGCGGCCCCGACGGGGATTCTGGCGGCGGTCTTTCTCAGCGATATCGTGCCGTTTTCATGGCGGCAGATCATCAAGCCGATCATCGAGATTCTCGCGGCGATTCCGTCGGTGGCGTATGGGTTCTTCGCGGTGTTGGTGGTGGCTCCGTGGCTGCAGGATACGTTCGGCTTCCCTCGGGGCGTGAACATCCTCAACGCTTCGATGTTGCTTGCGGTGATGGCGGTTCCGACGATCGTGAGCATCTCGGAAGATGCCCTCTCAGCGATCCCGCGCGAGCTGCGCGAGGGGGCCTACGCCGTGGGTGCCACGCGGGCCGAGGTGCTGCTGAAGGTTGTCATCCCCGCCGCCCACAGCGGGATCATCGCCGCGGTGATTCTCGGAATCATGCGTGCGATCGGTGAGACGATGCTGGTGTGGATGGCCTCGGGGATGATGGCGCAGATCCCCGAACACTGGTGGGACCTCGGTGCCGGCGTCCGCACGCTGACGGCGACCATTGCCCAGGAAATGGGCGAAGCCCCCGAAGATGGGATCCATCGACAGGCCCTGTTCGCGATGGGCCTCTCGCTGCTGGTGATCACGTTCGTTCTGAACGTCGTCAGCGAGTACTTCCTCGCCCGCGCCAAGCGACTGGCCCAGGGGAAAGTGAAGGGTAAGCGATGAGACGCTGGTTC
>CAZYIH010000188.1:3814-5922 GCA_964646915.1 uncultured Planctomycetaceae bacterium
GTTCAACACGTTCTTCACCGGTACGGCGGCCCTGTCGATCGTTCTGATGGCCGGGGCGCTGGTGGTCATTCTCGCGCCGATGCTCATCAAGGGGGCCACCGCGGTGGTGTTCCGCGGGACGGTCGAATGGCGCGAGCTGCAGCTCAAGGAGGATATCTTCAACCGGGGCGACCCGGAAGAGGTCTCCGCTGAGCTCAAGCAGGTGGCTGAGGCCCGCAGGCCGGTCTACGAGATGCTCGACAGGTTCGCCCGCGGGATCGACTCGTACGGCCTGGAGAGCGACGTCAAACGCCTGCACCGGGAGGTCCGAAAGCAGCTCCGCAACCGGGCCGAGAGCGGCCAACTCTCCGACGCCAATGCCGAGCTGATCGAGGACGAATCCAAGAAACTGCGCAACTTCCTGCGCGACGCCTACGCGACGGTCGACGCCAACGAGGCGATCGAGTCGCTTCGGAATGTGCTGACCTACGAAAACACCCGCCTGTTCAAAGGCACGCGGGGAATGGAGTATTTCCAGCTTGCCCGGGAATACCAGGAGGTGGTGGAGAACGTTGATCTTGACCGCCGAGAGGAATTCGGGCCCCAGTTGGAGGAGCTCCAGAAGCTGCTCTACAAGCTCTTCGGCCCGCGCCCCGGCGAGCGTCCCGACGCACCCACCGCGGAGTTCAAATACGGCGCGACGCGATGGGATATCACCGAGGAAGTGCGACACCGGGTGCTTTACACCATGGACTACGTGCAGGTTCCGGGTAAGAAGCTGCTGCAGGAGAAGGAAGTCAAACGGGCAGAGGTATTCGGCAAGCAGCTGGAACCGATGTTCGAGCTGATCGAAAACGACGAAACCTTCCTGCCGATGATGAACCCGAGGTTCACGGTGTACTGGCAGTACTTCATCGATGATTGCGTGCCCGGGCACCTTTTCGGCGGCGTCTGGCCGGAGATTTACGGTACGATGATGTTGACGATCCTGGCGATGCTCGTGGCGGTGCCGATCGGCATCACCACGGCGGCCTACCTGGTGGAATGCTCGACGGATGGCCATTTCATCCGCGTGATCCGCATGTGCATCAACACGCTGGCCGGCGTGCCGAGCATCGTTTTCGGCCTGTTCGGACTGGCGTTCTTCCTGATGTACTTCCTGCCGAAGTTCGGGCTCCAGAGAGAATCGAGCATCCTTGCGGGGTCCTTGACCCTTGGTGTGATGGTCCTGCCGATCGTGATCCGCGCCAGTGAGGAGGCGATCCGCTCGGTCCCCCAGTCCTACAAGGAAGCGTCGCTCTCGCTGGGCGCGGGGCAACTGCGGACGTTCGTGACGGTGACCCTTCCGGCGGCGCTGCCGGGCGTTCTGACGGGCATCATCCTCAGCATGTCCCGGGCGGCCGGCGAGGTCGCCCCGATTCTGTTCGTGGCGGCGGTCTCCTACCGAGAGGGCATTCCGTCGAGCATATTCAGCGGCGGTACCCGGGCGCTGCCCTACAGTGCATGGGACGTGGCCGTTGCCGACCGCGTGGCGATGGACGCCCCGCATAACCAGTATGGCATTATCATGACGCTGATCGGGCTGGTGCTGATCCTGAACATCACCGCCATCCTTCTCCGCAGCCGCGTTGCCAAAAAGCTGCGAGGCTGAGACGTTTGACCCATTTGAGGTGAACCGATGACACCCACAAGCAGCGAGACATCGTCCGGCATGGTGGACACCGCCGACCCCGAAACCGACGGCCGACCGACAATCAACGTCACACGGTCGACCGATCGCCTGCCCGGCAGCGAGACATCGTCCGAGACGGGCGAGGCGATCATCCGCTCGCGAAAGTTCGCCCTCTACTATGGCGACAAGCCCGGCGTGTTGGACATCAACATGGACATCTACCCGCAGAGCGTGACGGCCATCATCGGCCCCAGCGGCTGCGGGAAGAGCACGTTCCTGCGCTCGATCAATCGCATGAACGACCTGGTACCCAACGCCCGCGCCGAGGGCAGCCTCGAAGTCAATGGCGTGAACGTCTACGAGAAGCGCATCAACCTGGTGAACCTGCGCTACCAGGTGGGCATGGTCTTCCAGAAGCCCAACCCCTTCCCCAAGAGCATCTACGACAACATCGCCT
>CAZYIH010000189.1:0-5734 GCA_964646915.1 uncultured Planctomycetaceae bacterium
CGGAGAGGGTGGGATTCGAACCCACGGAACCGCGAAGGTTCACTGGTTTTCGAAACCAGCCCGATCGGCCACTCTGGCACCTCTCCGTGCGTCTTCTCTGATTGGAGCGAGCGATTCTATGGAGTCGCGCCGCGCGGTTCAAGGGCGCAGGTACAAATCGGCACAACTGCGGGCTTGCTCCAACGCAAAGCGGGCTTTAAACTCGCATCCCTGCGGCCGAGGATTTTCGAGCGTTTTTCCGACATAACTCGGCCGATGAAGCGTTACACATGATGCGGGTGGCTGCGGACGCGCTGCAGGCACGCCCGGGCGATGACAACTGAGGACGTCGACGTATGGCCAAGCTGCAGATCTTCAAGGCGACGGTACAGCATTTCCTGGGACCGATTCTGGAGTTCATGGACGACCCGGACGTCGCTGAAATCATGGTCAACGGTCCCGATGAAATCTACGTCGAGCGCGAAGGGCGACTGATCCAGACCGACGCCCGCTTCGAAGACGAAGAAGCCCTCCTCTCGGCCATCAACAACGTCCTGCAATACACCGGCAAACGCCTGGATCCCGAGCATCCGCTGATCGACTCGCGCCTGCCCGACGGCAGCCGGGTGCACGTGGTGCTCAGCCCGCCCAGCCGACATGGCGTGTGCATGACGATCCGCAAATTCGCGCGGGTCAAGTTCGACGCCGACCATCTCGAAAACGTCGGCAGCTGGACCGGCGAGGTCCGCGAGTATCTCACCACCTGCGTTCTGGCCGAGAAGAACCTGCTTGTCGCCGGCGGAACATCGAGCGGTAAGACCAGCCTGCTGAACGTGTTGAGCGAGTTCGTGCCCAACCGCCAGCGCATCGTGGTGATCGAAGACTCCGCCGAGCTTGAGATGCACCAGAACCACGTGATCTCGCTGGAGGCCCAGCCGTCGGACCGCTGGGGGCGCGGCGGGGTGAGCATTCGCGACCTGTTCCGCTCGTCGCTTCGACTTCGGCCTGACCGGATCATCATCGGCGAGGTCCGCGGCGGCGAGGCGCTGGACATGATCCAGGCGATGACCTCCGGGCACGCCGGCAGTATGTCCACGCTGCACGCGAATATGCCCCTGGACGCCCTGAATCGCCTGGAGACCCTGGCGCTGATGAGCAAAGTCGAACTGCCGCTGCACGCCCTGCGGGCACAGATCACCTCGGCGATCGACGTGATTGTACAGGTCACGCGATTCAGCGACGGGCGGCGCGGGCTCACGCAGGTCTCGGAGGTTCAGCCGCTGGGGGATGACGGAAAATACCGCGTGCAAGATATGTACACGTATGATCTTGGCCTCAGCGAGGACGGCACGCGCGAGGAAGGCAAGCTCAGATGGACCGGAACGCCCTCGCAGTACGCCCGCGAGCCGAAAGTTCGCATACTTCGCGATCGTATAGACTTAACGAAGGGCGTCTTCGCATCCGATGATTAGGATAATTGTGAACGAGAGTTTGGCCTTTTCGGTACAATACTATAGAGCCTATGACGCGATGGACTGAGGCAATCCGCCGGTTTCACGACGATCAGCAGGGCGAGACCATCATCGAATGGACGCTTCTGCTGGTGGCGTTCGGCATCCCCATCATCGCGGTGTTCGGCGTGCTTCTGGCTGCATTGGTGGAACACTACCGAATGGTGAGCTTTCTTGTGACATTGCCGTTTCCCTGATGGGTCAGCCGGGAGACGGATTGTGTGTGTTCAGCACGTACTTTTACTCTGACTCGAGGACGGAACAAGATGAAGACACTGATGAAAAATCTGGGCAGGACGCTCAAGTCGCTCCATGACGACGAGGGTGGCGCGGACATGGTGGAGTACATCCTGGTCGTCGCAGCCATCGCTTTGCCGCTGCTGGGTGTGGTGATCTGGTTCTGGAAGGATATCGCCAAGGAAGCCGCCTCCTGGTGGGACAAGGCCAAGGGACACGACGGCTACTCCCCGGACGAGCTGAACTGAGCGTGACGGACCCGTTAGCGGCGTGAGTCTCACGAAGTCAGCTCAGGGAGGCATCCATGCCGCTTGAATGGACGTATGTCTGGGCGATTTGCGTGACGGGCGTGGTGCTGGTCATCGCGTCCGTCACGGATGTCCGCACGGGCAAGATTTACAATTGGTTGACATACCCTGCCGTTGTGGTCGGACTTGCCGGCCATACCGTGCTGGGCGGGCTCACCGGCGACGGGTCGTCGGCCTTGGGGCTGACCGGTTCGCTGCTTGGTCTGGCGGTGGGTTTCGGCCCGCTGCTTGTGGCTTGGTTGGCCGGTGGCATCAATGGTGGCGACGCGAAGCTGATGGGCGTGGTCGGAGCGTTGACGGGTTGGCCGTTCACGCTTTCGGCGATGTTCTACGGGTTCGCAGTGGCGGCTGTGATGTCGCTGATTGTGATGATCCGCAGGAAGGTGTTGGTGCGCACGCTCAAACGCGTCGGGCGATTCCTGTACCTGAGCTTCTCGCCGAACCGACCGACCGACCCGGCGACGGCAGATAGCCCGAAGATTCCCTTCGGACTGGCGCTGTGCATTGGTTCGGCGATCGCCTGCGTCGAACTATTGCTGCAGGGCAAAGACGCTTTCGCCTGGCCTCTTGGTGGTTGACCGAATGGCCGATACGCAACGAGACAATCCGCCTCGACCGAGCCGACGCCGATGGATGGGCGGGGGAATCCTCGCAGCGGCGGTCCTTTCGGTCATTGTCGTCGCCATCGTCTGGGGCGGCGGGCTGGTGGCAGTGCATTCACCGGCCGACTGGGTTGCACCCGCCGTCCAGAGCAGGCTGTTCGTGACCTGTGCTGTGGTGACGTTCCTCTGCGCAGCCGCCGTGGCTTGGCTTTCTGTGGGTCTGTGGCGGGCCGGGGCGGGCCATCGCACTCAGCCGCGAGATGGCGAGGGCGGATCGGCCATCCTCGAGTTCGCCATCGTGATCCCCATTCTCGGCTCCCTGGCGATGGTCATGGTGCAGGCCGCCTTCCTGATGGGCGGGAATCTCTGCGTTCATTACGCCGCTTACTGCGCTGCCCGGTCGGCCATCGTGCAGATCCCGCAGGACGATTCGTTCCGTGGCGGGGAGGACCCCAACGAGATCGCCCTCAATGGCGGCTCGCGAAAAATGCTCGCCATCCGCGACGCGGCGATCATGGCTGTCATGCCCGTCTCGGCGGGCGGAACCGAGATGCCCGACGGCGACGACGCCGGGCTGGGAGCCGACCTCGAATCGGTCTTCAGCGCCTATGGCGAGGACGCCCCGGGCTGGATCGACGGGCGAATCGGCCGAAAGCTGCGCTACGCTCGCGACCATACCTTCGTTACGGTGGAACCGCCCAAGAACGGCTGGCGGTATGCCCGCGGCGAGGATATCAAGGTGACCGTCGAGCACACGCTGTACATGCCCGTTCCCTACGCGAACTTCCTGTTCGGCGAGTTGGACGAGGACGGCGTGGAACTCTCCAGCGGTGAGGGGGAGTATGGTATGGTCATCCGCGCCACGTGCTTCATGACCAACGAGGGCACCAGTGACGTGATCGAGGTCGAGGAATTCGACGTGGACGAGTAACCCCGTCGGACCGGATACAGCAGACAAACCAACCAATCGAAGACAAACCGAGCAGCCTTGGGACGTGTGAATGGCAGATCAGCAGAACAACGGAACGGAAGTCGGATTCAAGCCGGGTACGAAGATCGGGAAGTACGAGGTCATCGATCGGTTGGCCATGGGCGGTCAGGCGGTCATCTATAAGTGTCAGGACCCGTTGCTGGACCGGCAGGTGGCGATCAAGCAGATCTCCACGCACCTGGCCGAGGACGAGAAGTTCCTGGAACGTTTCCGCAAGGAAGCGCAGATTCTCGCCCGCCTCGGGGCCGAGCAGCCGGCGATTGTGACCATTCACGAGATGATCGAGGAGGAGAAGGGCCTCTTCATCGTGATGGAATTCGTGAAGGGCCCGACGCTCGAGCAGGTTCTGCGCGACACGCAGGGCCCGACGCAGACCAAGGCCGTCCTGCAGATTCTCTGGCGGATGGCGGCCGCCCTGCACGACGTGCACGCCGCGGGGATCATCCACCGCGACCTGAAACCCTCCAACATTATCATCGCCGAGGGTCTGCATCCGAAGATTGCCGATTTCGGCGTCGCCGCAAGCACCACCGGACAGACGTCGATGATGCTGGGCACGACGAAGTACATGGCCCCGGAGCTGTACGGCGACGACCCGGTCGACGGCAGGGCGGATATGTACTCGCTGGGGTTCATGATGTACGAGCTGCTGGTGGGGCGGCCGAAGTTCGAGGAGGCCTTCAGCGACGTCGTTCGCGACCGTCACAGCGAGACGCTGCGATGGATGAAATGGCACGGCAACAAGAATCTCACCGCTCCGCCGGTTCGCGAGCTGAACCCGGACGTGCCCGAGGGTCTGGCGCACATCGTGATGAAGATGATCAAGAAGGACCCCCGCGAGCGGTTCGAGAGCATGGAAATGCTCGGCCGCGCGATCAAGATGGCATTCAGCTCCAAGGCCCGCAAGGCAGCGGGGGGTACCCCTCAACCGGCCGGCCGGCAGGGCAAAGCCACCGGCGTCGCCGCGCCAACCAAGGGCGGTCAGAGCGACGAAAGCGAGATGTCGCTGGACGATTCGGGCATTCTGCCGGCCGATGAGCCCGCCCCGCAACTGGGACGCAAGGCTTCCGTCGGCGGTGGAGGCAGCGCCGCCGGGACGTCACCGGGTGACGAGCGAGGCCCGGAAGAGCCGGCCACCGCCCCGATCCCGCAGTCCAGCTTCTCGCGCAAGACGAAGATCCTGCTGGCGGTCGTCGTCGGGCTGTCGATCGTCGGAATCGGCGTGGCCGTGGGCATGATGAATCGCGGCGAGGAAGAGACCCGCGAGAAGAAGATCGCGGCGCTCTATGAGTCGGCGATTACATCCTACAAGCAGGCCGAGTACGCCGCCGCCGCCGAGACCTTCGAGACCCTGGTGAGTCGTTACCCCAGCAGCGCCGCCGCCCGGCGCGGCGGGGTGCTGATGCACCTGGCCAAGGGACGCGTCGCGGTGAGCGAGGAGAACTGGACCCGTGCCGCCGAGCAGCGCCAGGCCGCCCGCAAGGAGCTGTCCGATGTCCAGCGTGAGGCAACGGGCAAGCTGTTGGAGTGGACCCGCAACGTCGAGCCGCAGATATTGCAGTTCGAGGACTACTACACGAAGGTGCGGTCCTACAGCGAAGCCGTCGCGCGGGCCGAGGTGATGATCGCCGATGAGCGGTTCCAGGAGGCCCGCACCGAGCTTCGGGCAATCGAGCGGACCGTCGGCGACGGGTGGAAGGGTTTCCGCGAGCGCCACGAGAAGCTGCTGAATCGCATCGATCGGCTGGAGTTTACCAAGGAGCTCAACGAGGCGATCGCCCAAGCCGACGAATTGGCCCAGGCCGACCAGTTCGCCCAGGCGAAGGCGGCGTACACTGTGGCGATCGACAAGATCCAGGACGATCGCCGGGCCGATTTGCTTGCCGGCGATTTCCGATCCGAGCGGATGGAGTATCTCACCGCGCGACGCGACGAGATGGAGAGCTACCGGGCTTACAGCGAAGCGATGGCCGAGGCGAACAAGGCCCGCGACAGCGGGAACCGGGCCCGCGAACTGGAATGGCTGCGCAAGGCGGCGAAGGTCAAGAAGACCGCCACGCTGACCCAGCGCATCAAACGCGTCCAGAGCGATTACTACCTGCAGGT
>CAZYIH010000190.1:0-5661 GCA_964646915.1 uncultured Planctomycetaceae bacterium
GTGAGGAAGGCAACGACGACTGATACCGAACCGCCATGCAGCCAACCCGACAAGCACGCCGAGGACGTTCAGCACACCATCGGACAGGGAAGCCGATCGGCCCGGGATGATGGCCTGCAGGCCTTCCAGAAGAGCCCCGAACACGACACACGCCCCTGCCAACATAAGTGACAATCGCTTGGCGACGAGCTGCCCGGGACCGGCCGCCAGCAGAACCAGTCCCGTCAGCACCATGTAGGCGGGCACATGCAGTAGGTTCTGCACTGACGGCTGGATCGAGCTGTCCCAGCCGTCCAGCGGGCCGCTCTGGGACGGCAGCAACGAGAACACTGCCAGTACCCCCGTGTACGTGCCAGCCAGCAGTCTTGTATGCTTTCGGGTGAGGGTGATCATGCGGCGCCGGCCTCCCCGAGCGCAGTGGCTGAGACGTGGGATGTTTCGGTCTCTGCAGCAGATCCCTCGGCAGGCAGTGCGGGGCATGTGTCCAGCAGCCGTGCAAGTTGCTGTCTCCAGGTGTGGTGTTGCTCGACGTGTGCTCGGCCGGCGGCTGACATGCGGTTCAGTGCAGGCTCGTCGCACAGCAGAGCGGCCAACCGATCGCGCCATCTGTCGGGCTCGTCGGCGGGCAGCGGGGGCTCGCCTGGCGTTCGCCCCAACCCCTCGGCTGCCTGGGGAGTCGCGACGACGGGCAGGCCCATGGCGAGGGCTTCGAGGATCTTGTTCTGGATTCCGCGTGCGGTCAGCAGCGGGCAGACCGCGAGCTTCGCGCTGGTGAGGTAGGGACGCACGTCCGGGACGGATCCCGTAACGGTCACGCCGGGCGTTTCGGCCAACTTCCGGACGGACGGCGTCGGGTCGCGGCCGACGATGGTGAACGTCGCGCTGGGGTGAGTCTCGCGCACCGCCGGCCAAACCTCCCGGACGAACCACGAGGCGCCCTCGGCGTTCGGGGCGTAGCTCATCGTGCCGGTGAACACCACGGCTTTGGGGCCCAGGTCCATCGGCTCGACGGCATCGGTGCGGAAATACTCGGTGTCCACGCCGTTTCCCATGGCGTGGACGTTGTCGGCTTTGGCGTGGAACGCATCGAGTTCGGCCTGGCTGACCAGCAACACCGCGTCGCAGGTCTCGACGGCCTGGCGTTCCAGGGCAGCGACGCGCCGGGCTTCGGCGGCGTACAGCCAGCGCTTCGGCCCGCGAGCGACAGCGGCATACGCCTCCCACTTGAGGCTGTCCACGTCCACGAGGTCCAGGATGCGCCGCTTCGCATGGACGGCACGAACGTACGGCAGCGTGGAGGAGCAGTAACCAAACACGACGTCGAAGGGCTGATCCTGGCTGAGTTCCTGCAGGCGTTTGGTCAGGGTTGGGTTGTGGAAGTAGCCTTCGGTCACGCTTCGGCCGACCAGAAGCCCCGCCGCGCCGCGCAGCAGGCCTTGCTTGCCTCCGGCGCGGGCGGGGACCACCTCATGGCAGATCGCCTCCAGTGGTGGGACGCAGGCCATCTCGGCGGGGTCGTGGATGAGACTGGCCAATGTCAGCTCGTAGCGATCGGCGAGGAGTTTGATCTCGTGGAACGCGCGCAGCCGCTCGCCCTTGTCGGGCGGATAGGGCAGTCGATGCGAGATGTAGAGCAAACGTTCCATGGCCGGTTCTGTCCGTCCGGTTCGAGACGATGCCAGAGCGATACGGCGTACCACTGCTACGAATACTTGTAGAGATAGTTCGGAATGTGGTACTTGCGGTGGGTCAGCACGATGCCCACCACCTCGATGTTCGATGCGTGCAGCATACGGATCGCCTTCTCCACCGATTCCTGCCGGGTCTTGTTCATGCGGACCACCACCAGCGCTTCGGTCAGAGCGCGGCCAAGGCTTTGGGCGTCGGATACACGATTGACCGGCGGGGAGTCCACCAGAACATAGTCGTAGCGTGACTGCAACTCGGCCAGCACGATCTGCAGTTGTGTCTGGCTGAGCAGTTCGCCCACGTCGTCGTGTTCGACGGCACCGGCGGCCAGGAAGTCCAGGTTCGGATAAGCGGTTTTCTGGATCAGATCGGCCGATTCGCCATCGCCGCGAAGCACCTCGGCCAGTCCGGTGTTAGACTCGGCCCGAAGCAGCTTATGCATGCGACTTCGACGGAGATCGGCGTCCACCAGAATCGTGCGCCGATCGCTCTGTTCGGTCAGCACCATGCCCAGGTTCAGGCAGGTGACGGTCTTGCCTTCACCGGCCTCGGCGGAGGTGACCAGGTGGCAGAAACGTCCGTCGCGGCTGCGGGAGAGCAGCGTGTTCCGCAGCGAGCGATACTCTTCGGCCCAGCCGCTGCCCCGGTCGTGATGGGCGATGAGCTGTTCGGCGTAATTGGCGTCAAAGTCCGGTTTTGTTACCGGATTGACCGTAGCAATGCGCGGCGAGTCGGACATCGCTGACGACACGGCGGCCGACGGCGTCTCATCGTTCACCTTGTCCCCGTGGGTCTTGGTCGGACCATGATCTGCCTGCGCGGGGGCGACGGCGTCCTCGGCCTGGCGTTTTTCGATTGCATCCCAGATTCTGGCCACGATCGGCCTCCTCTCACAGCTTCGGCGCGGTCGGCGCCGAATCGCTGTCTTCGCCCAGCTGCAGGTCCCAGCAGGTCATATCCCGAAGGACCTCGCGGACGATCTCCCGCGTGATCGTATGGGTGCCTTTGACGTATCCCACGAGCAGGGCGTTGTCGCAGATCACGTTGATCATACGCGGAATGCCATTGGTGGCGGCGTGGATGTCCTTCTTGGCGTCGGGGGCGAACTGCACCTGGCAGCCTTCCTCGGCTGCGACGCGAATCCGATGATCGACGTAGGCGTCCGTGTCGTTCTCATTGAGGCTGCGAAGATGATAGCTCAGCACGATCCGCTGCCGCAGCGGCTCCCAGCGCGGCTCCAGGATCCGCTGGCGCAGCTCCGGCTGACCGATGAGGACGATCTGCACCAACCGCTGGCCGCGGTCTTCCCAGTTCCAAAGCAGGCGGAGCTCCTCCAGCGCACCGGAGGGGAGGTCCTGTGATTCGTCCACGATCAGCGCGACCATTCGCCCGACGCTGTTGAGCCTGACCAGCGAGTCGTGCAGCCGATCGATAATGTCCGACTTGTCGCGCGCCCGACCCAGTTCCACGCCCAGCTCCGAGGCCAATGTCTTGACCAGTTGCTTGGGCGACTGGGGCGGGTTCTCCACCTTCACCACGCGGCAGCCCGGGCCAAGACGACTGGCCAGCATGCTCGATAGAAACGTCTTGCCCGCGCCCACCTCGCCTGTGACCAGCACCATGCCCTTTCGCTGACCAACGGTATAGAGCATGTTGGCGAGGGCTTCGCGGTGGCCTGAACTCTCGTAGAAGAACCGTTCGTTGCACGTAATGGAGAACGGACACTCCTTCAGTTTATGGAAGCTGGCGTACATGGATCAGTTGAGTTCCGGCTGGTCGAGGGTCTTGTCCAGCACGACCTGCTGGATGTAGGGAATGGGGGCGGCCCGCCATTGCTTATAGTTCTCCGGCTGCTTCAGCCAAAGCGTCAGGCTGAAGGTGGCCACTCCGATCGCGACGATAATGACAAGCCCGAGGATGGGCGTCACGACGAACCTGCCCACGCCCCCGATGATCCGCTCGCGGGTGGTCTTGATCTCTCCGATCACGCCACAGACCGGAACGCCGAAGCTCTCATGGACTTCCTCCGGCGTGCTCAGCGTGCGGTCCAGCATGTTCGCCAGGAACACCAACGCAGCAGCGAACCCCAGACCGCCAATAAAGGCGACTCCGATCACCATCATCGGCTTGGGCGACGATGGACGAAACTGCGGCTGCGCGGCTTCCACGGCATCCAGGTGCGTGCGACGCTTGGCCACCTCGGCAGCCAGCTTCATCTCCACGCTCGTCAATCGCTTCCGCCAGGTGTCGGCCTCCGCCTGGGCCTTGCTCAATTCGTCCACAATCGCCAGGTACTCCTGCCGAATGGGGGCAAAGTTGGCCATCAGGGCCTGCAGCGAGTCCAGCCGCCCTTCCTGGCGGATCAGTTCGGAGGTGGCGGTCTCGTAGTCGGACTTCGCAGCTGCGATGGCGGCGGCGTATCCACCATCACCGCGTGGCCCGTCTCCGAAGATCCGCTGGATGACGATCTCTTCGGGCGTCTCGTCAATCTGCTTCTTGAGTTGCGAGATCCGCCCCTTCAGCGAGACCACCGTCGGGTGTTTCTCGGTCATATGATTGACCGTGAGCAAGTGGTTCAACTGTTCCTCGGACTGGGTCAGTTGCAGTTGAAGGCGTTTGAGCTCCGGATTGGGCCCGCGGATCACCTGGCGGGGCTGCTCCTCGGACGCCGGCTGGGTCGTGGGCTGTTTCTCTTCCCGCAACGCACCCAGGCGGGCGAGGGTCTGCTTGGCCATCTTCTGGCTGCGACGCAGCGTGTCGATGTCCGAGCTGATCTGCTGGATACGCTCCTGCAGGGCGCCGGGGCTCTCGGGCATGGTACCCGCGTGCCTGGTCTCGAAGTTGATCTTCCGATCGGTCAGTTCCTTCGCGCGGCCTTCGGCGTCCTGCACCTGGTCCAACAGAAAGTCTCGGCTGGCGGTGAGACTCTCCCGAATTCGCCGGCTGACCAGCGAGATGTAATTCTTCACCAGCGTGTCAGGCAGCTGCTGGGCCAGCCCAGCGTCGCTGTGGGTCACGCTCACCGAGAGGAGGTCGACATTCTCGGACCGAACATCCCACGAGACGGTCACCTTCTCCATCAGCTGGCGGACCTTCTCCTGCTTCTGCTGCCTGCCTGCCTTGGTGAGGTGCCCTTCGCTGTTGTGGGGTAACCCCCTTGTCAGGCCAAGCTCCTCGAACGCTCGTTCGACCGCCCGCTGACCGGCCAGCTCGTGCCCCAGCGTCAGCTTGATCGTCCCGAACGACTGGCTGCCACCACCGCCGCGGGCTTCTTCCATCGCCGGGTCGGAGCGTCGCTCAAACTTCGTGCTCCCGGTGTATTTCACCGGCCAATAGTGACCGACGATCAACGCGAGGATGATGAACAGCGACGCGCTGAGCAGAAACAGTCGACGCCGACGGAACACAACCCGCAGGATGTCGCGCGGCGTCTTTTTGGTTTCGTTCTCAGCCATGGAGCTCCGTCGCTTCCGTACTGTCGACCGCTCGCTGCTGCGCTCGCGCCGTTACGGGCGAACGATCAGCTGCTGCTGGTTCTGTCCGGTTCGCGGCATACCGTCATCCACCCAACGGATGTTCTCGACGATCTCCCGGTAATCGCTGAAGCCGTAATTGATCGCCCGGACCGGCCCGAACACCTGACTGACCGCCATCGTCACCTTCGCGAACGGATTCGCTTCCACGTAGATGATATCGTTCGGCTGCAGGATGATGTTCTTGGACATGTCGCCCCGGGTGACCATCGCGGTGTAATTCACCGTCATCACCGAAGGCTGCTTGTTCGGGTCGGCGTTCTCCAGGCCGGTGACCTCGTAGTATACCGCCTTCTTCTTCGGGATATATCCGCCGATACTTTCCTGCGGAGGACGAATTATCGCGATCCGCTCGGGCCAGGCTTCCTGCGTGGGCTGGGCGCGGGCGAGCACCTCCAGCAGCGTGTCGCGCCCGGTCCAGGGCATCGGCCCGGGACGC
>CAZYIH010000191.1:0-5611 GCA_964646915.1 uncultured Planctomycetaceae bacterium
GCCTGCCCGGGCGTTCGCCCGCCTTTCTTGACGTTGCACTTCACGCAGCAGCAGACGATGTTCGTCCAGTTCGTGGGCCCGTTCTGGCTGCGGGGCACGACGTGGTCCAGGCTCAGCTCGCTGGTGGCGAAGCGTTTGCCGCAGTACTGGCAGCGGTTGCGGTCGCGGGCGAAAATGTTCCGCCGGTTGAATCGCACCGGTCGGCGGGGCATGCGGTCGTAGGTCAGCAGGCGGATGATTCGCGGGACCGCCAACTCGAACCTCACGCAGCCGACCCATTCGTGATGGTCGCGCTCGTACTTCGCGCGGTAGGCGCTGACTTCGCGCCACGAGTCGAAATCGTGGCTGCACCAGGTATCGTCCTCGACCGAAACGATCTCGGCGATCTGCTTGAACAGCAGGACAAACGCACGGCGGGCGGGAATGACACGAAGGGCGACGTAGTGCTTGTTGAGGACAAGCACTTGGCTGGAGAGGCTGTTGTGCTCCGCTGCGATCATCGCCGGCATGCCTCCAATGTGCATTCCGGAGTGGCCCCGAGGCGGGGTTCCGTTTCATCACAGCCACAATATAGTGTGCAGCGAGCCGCGTTGCAAGGGTTTGGCAGGCTCTGCGGGGCTGCCCAGGCCGGGTTTAGCGAAGCCTTAGCGCAAGGGTCGGTGCGTTATTTCTCCTCCAGGGTGGTCGTCACGCGGTCCACCTGCAAAAGTCGTCCGTCACGCTTCAACAGCAGGTCGAACGGGCCTACGGCGACTTCCACGCCCTCGGGCGTTTCTTCCAGGCGCGGCTCGCCGGTAAGGGGCACGAGGGAAAACGCGCTGAGCACCCACGCCGGACCCATCACGCCGCACGTGGCCACCAGGGCGCTGTCGGTTCGCCCGTGACCGATGTCCTTTCTCTCCACCGTGCCGGCCACCGGGCACGTGCCCGCCAAGGCGAAGTGCAACTGGCTGCGACGCCCGGCGATGAGGCCACGTTTGCCACCGGGCTCGATGGTCATTTGCCCGGTGGTATGCCAGAACAACTCGACCTTCTCCGGGGCCATCAGGGCGAGGTTGTCCAGCACGATCATCGCCCGCCCGAGACCTTGCTCGTCGAGAACCATGGTGACGTATCGGGTGAACATCACGCCCTCACCGAGTGCGTCGCCTGCGTCGCAGACGATCCACCGGCACCTGGCGTCCTGGCCGGCTTTGTGGATGCGTCCCTGAGCGTCGATGAGGTGGTCTGCCTCGGCGACGGTGATGGTGTTGTGCGCGCGGGCCTGGACGACCTCCAGATGGTCGCCGGCCTGGCCGACGGCACCGTTGTGGCGTCCCGACCCGCCCGGGTCGATCAGGATCGGCTCACCGGCCACGTGAAGCTGGATGGCGTTCATGTCGCGCTGGCTGTGGTTGGCGGACAGGTCGCCGGTCTTGGCGGCGACGTACATCTGCGGCTGACCCCATCGGTCGGCCAGAGCGGCCCAGCCGATCGTGTCGAACACCTTCACCGGTTCGAGGCCCGGATCGTCCACGATGGGGGCGTCGTCTTTGCGGAACAGCAGCGCAAGCCCCGCCGCCGAGAAGCCCGTGGTGCCCACGTCGTTGTGGAACGCGTAGGAGTCCAGCCACCAGCGGACGGCCGGCACGTCGTAGTACCGGTCCAGCAGGTACAGCGTGCCCAGCAGGGGAACGCCCGGGTTCTCGCCAAAACTGGCGGCCACTCCGTTGGGCGTGAAGTACACCCCGAACAGGCCGGTCTGGTCCATCCCGCGACGGTGGATGATCGTCTCGTCGTCGGCCAACCGTCTGGCCGACTCCGCGGCCAACAGGACGTAGCGGATCGCCCGTCCCCAGTAGCCGGTTCCCTCGTCCCATCCTCCCTCGGACGCCAGGGCGTCGAAGAAATGCGTCAGACCGTCCCGGGCCTTGCCGTAGATCTCCTTGGCCGGCTCGCTTTCGTCGCTCATGGCCAGCGCCGCCAGGGAGATCCCGCCGTTGATCACCGCGTTCCAGCTGTGATAGCAGGTGGTCCACCATTCTTTTTTCTCGACGGCTTGGCCGAAGGGCGTCAGCGCCTTGTCATGAACCGCCTGGATCGCTTCGTCCCGCAACGACTCGTCCAGGTCGTCCCAAAGCCAGTCCAGCCCGATGACGGCAGCGACGGCCGCCTCGGCGGTGCAGGTGTCCGCGGTCAGTCGCGGATGGGACGGGTCCACCCAACTGCTCCAGCGGACCAGGCCGCGAAGCTCCTCGATGGCCCTTGCCCGGTACGCGCCGTTGGGTTCGATGTGGTGGGCGATCAGCAGGTCCATGATACGTCCCTGCGTGGTCCGCGCTGCGGTGACGGCGGCGTGCGTCCCGCCGCTTTGCCAGGTGGATCGCCATTGGGGTTCGGTGATAGGCGCGGCTTCGAGAATCAATGCGCAGCGCTTGCGGAGCGTATCGTGGATGGTGCTGAACGGGCGTCGGTCCACCCGGCCGCCCAGCGCCTTGAGTTCGTCGATCGTCGCGAGAATTCCGCGTCTCATGAAGGTCCGTCCTTGTTCCATGGGTCCGGCAGACCTCGCTGGTCGTCAGCGTTCGGCCGACCGGCATTCCCTTGACACCGATCAGCATACGAAGCGTCGCCCCGTCACGCAAGCAACTGCACCGACCGGCGCGAGGTGGGCAGGCGGTCATTGACCGCAGCGGCCGCTGGCGTCTATGATGCTCCGAGACCAGACCTTCAGTCCCCAAGGCAGGGGAACCTGCGTGACCGATACAACCGGCGGACCAACCGACATCACCGATTCTGAGCTTCTGCAGCGCCACCTCGACGGCGACCCGTCGGCATTCGAGACGCTCGTGCGCCGTTACCGCAAGCCGTTGTACAACTTCCTTGCGAAATTTACCGGCGATCGTGCATTGGCTGAGGATGTCTTCCAGGAGGCCTTCCTGCAGGTACATTCCTCGGCCGGCGGGTTCGACATGTCTCGTCGACTCAAGCCCTGGCTGTTCACCATCGCCGCCAATAAGGCCCGCGACGCGATGCGCAGCCGATCGCGCCGCCAGGCAGCCCCGCTGGATGCCTCCATCGGCCCGGAAGGGGGCAGCAGCACCTACGCCGACCTGATGCCCGGGAATATTCCGCCGCCCGAGGAATATCTCTCGAACTTCGAGATGCGACGCAACGTACAACAAGCGGTTCAGGAGATGCCCGAGAAGCTGAGAGTGGTTCTGGAACTGTGTTACTTCCAGGAACTGCCCTACAAGGAAGCCGCCGACATCCTGGATGTGCCCCTCGGGACGATCAAGTCCCGGTTGCACGCGGCCGTCAAGCATTTCGCCGACAAATGGAAGTCGATGGCAGAGGGCCCCGATGATGAGTGAGCAACACCGTCAAGACGAAGCAGTCCTGATCGATTATGTGCTGAACGAGTGCAGCGACGCCGACCGCCGCGAGGTGCAGGCGAGGCTGGAATCCGACGAGGAATTCGCCGCGCTGCACCAGAACATCAAGCGAAGCTTCCTGGCGATGGAACTGGCCCCGCGCGAGAACCCCCCCGAGGACCTTGTCGAGAGGACCATCTCCCGCATCGAGTCGGCACGGCGCACGCGCCAGTTGATCGAACGGGAAGAGATGACACGTCGACGCACGTATTGGCCGACCTTCTCGTTGAAAGAGGTCTCGGCGATGGCGGCCGTCGTTCTGCTGCTGGTGGCGGTGTTCGTTCCGTCCCTTCAGCAGGCACGGCAGCGGACGGTTCGCGGTGAATGTGCCGCCCAGGCCGGCCAGATCGGGAATGCCCTGCATCGCTACGCCGCCGGCAACAATGATCAACTCCCCCACGTGCAAGGCGAGACATCCCGCTGGTTGCCCAATGGCAGCGACGAGTACGTCAACCCCTCGCGAAGCCTGTACTCACTGATCCGCCGCGATTTCGCCTCGCCGGTGTGGTTCCAGTGCCCCGCCGTGGGAGGTCCGAGCTTTGTGGTCGAACAGGGGCAGATGGACTTCCCCGCCGGGCGATACGTCAGCTATTCTTACCAGCACTCGATGGGCGACTCGGCCCTGTCGCGACGCGACGCGGAGTTGGCCGGCAGTGCAGCGGAGATGGCGATCCTCGCCGACGAAACACCGATGTTCCGCAACGGACGCTTCCTGGCCGATCGGCTGGAGAACCCCGTCAGCGACAACCACAACCGGGAAGGTCAGAACGTGCTGTACATGGACGGGCACGTTCGCTGGTCGCCCCAGCCTTACGTGGGTGTGGGCAATGACAACATCTACCTCGTGGAAGGCGTGCACGAATACGATGGCACGGAACGTCCGCGAGACAAGACCGACTCGTTCCTCCTTCCTTCATTCAGCGGTGAGTAGCCGCTGAGATGCCTCCTCGTTTGCATGGATCGGCCGGGCGCCGCCAAGCGCCCGGCCGGTTTTTTTGCACGCTCGCGGGCCGGGCATGACGCCCATCGAAGGCAGAATGCACGGACCAGACGCCCCCGCCGCAACGAGCCTTGATCGTCTGCCGCCGGTGGACAACATCCCTGGCATCGTGGTACAAGGGGCTCTTTGAAATACGAAAGGAGCATCATGATTTCATGCAGACCCTTGGGACGCACCGGATTTGACGTCAGCGCGATCGGGTTCGGCGCCTGGGCGATCGGTGGGCTGGGATACAGCGACGTGCCCGAAGCCGACGCTCTGGAAGCCGTCCGAGCCTACCTCGAAGCCGGCGGGCGACACATGGATACCGCTCGCGGCTACGGGATCAGCGAGATCCTCTGCGGCCGGGTGTTGAAGGAGATGAAGCTGCGAGGCGAGACGTTCGTTGCCTCCAAGAGCGGCAACGGGCATCCGCCGGCGATCCGCACCGATTGTCTCACGAGCAACTTCTGCACGGGCGACGCGCCGGTGGAGCTGTACTACGTGCATGTTCCGCCCGAGCCCGGGGAGAAGCTCGACCGCATGCTGGACGCCTACGCCGCCCTTAAGGACGCGGGGCATACCAGGCTCGTCGGAGTCTCGGCGCCCGGCCGCGACGAGCCCGGATCACCGAAGGCCTGCGAGTTTCTCGAAGCGATGATCGACGATCCGCGGGTGGACGTCATCCAGCTGGTGTACTCCCTGGCGCGACCCGGCAACGCCGAGATGATCGCCCGGGCGGCCGAGAAGGGCGTGGGCATCGTCGCGCGAACCTGCCTGGAGGGCGGGCTGCTCACCGGACGCTACAAGCCCGGGCACGTCTGGACGGATACCGCCAACGACGGCAGGGCGAATCGTCCTCGCAAGTGGCTCGATGCGCTGCTGACGCGCGTCGGGGAGCTCAGCGACGAACTGGTGACCCCGCCGTATGAGTCGATGGCCCAGTTGGCGTTGGCGTGGGTTCTGGCCGATGAGAACATTTCCAGCGCGATCGTGGGCGGCAAGAACCGTTCGCAGGTCGAGCGGAACGTCGCGGTGGCCGACCTGCCGCCGATGGACGCCGAGACGCGGGCACGGATCAGCGAGGCCTGCCGGGATCTCGAAGGGCTCGCCAGCCGACCCCGCTAGCGAGCAGCGCTGGTGATCTGACGGTCCGGATACATTCGGCCCGGCGGCAGCCACCGGTCCAGGTAGATGGACTCATCACTGGTCGCAGCGA
>CAZYIH010000192.1:0-5602 GCA_964646915.1 uncultured Planctomycetaceae bacterium
TTCATCAACCAGATCCGCATGAAGATCGGCGTGATGTTCGGCAACCCGGAGACGACCCCCGGCGGGAACGCCCTGAAGTTCTACAGCTCGGTCCGCATCGACGTCCGCCGCGTGGGCACCATCAAGGACGGCGACGAGCCGATCGGCAATCACGTTCGGGCCAGGGTGGTCAAGAACAAGGTCGCCCCCCCGTTCCGAAAGGCCGAGTTCGACATCATGTTCGACCATGGCATCAGCGCCGAGGGAGACCTCATCGACCTGGCGGTCCAGCACGACGTGGTGGACAAGGCCGGCGCGTGGTTCAGCTATGGCGACGTGCGACTGGGCCAGGGACGCGAGAAGTCCAAGGAGTTCCTCAAGGACAACCCCGACGTGAAGGAAGAGATCCGCCATGGTGTGCTGGCGAAGGTGGCTCCGCACATGCTGGATGAGCCCCCCGCCGAGGAAGCCCCTGCCGCCGAAGCCAGCGAAGGCGTCGAGGGGGAAGACGAAGAAAGCTAGCGGGCGCTGCCGAGAAGGCCTCCGCTCTGGGCGGATGGACCTGCTCGAACACCGTTGCGTCGTGACGGGCGGGGGCCCGGCGGCGCACGGGCAAAACAGGGCGGCAGCGGACATCGAGTGTACTGGAGGGTAGACTCGGTTCCGTTGCCGCCTCTGTCTGTTTCCGGGCGAAGACTTCCGCCGTTGCGCCGGGCCGCTGCAGGCCGTGGCCGGGCGGAAATCACGGTTTCGCGACAGCTTGCATCCAGCCGTCGACCTGTCTAAGATGGGGGCACAACAGGCAAACGCGAGGTGTCGAATGGATCTGGTCGTACGGAAGTCGTCTTCGCTGCACGGGACCTGTCACGTCCCCCCCAACAAGAGTCACAGCTTTCGTGCACTGATCATGGCCTCGCTCGCCGACGGCGTCAGCCGCATTCATCGACCGGCCGTTTCGCACGACTGGATGCTCGCCACCGAGGCCCTTGAGATGTTCGGCGCGGAGATCACCCCGCGGGCCGAGCAGAGCTGGGAAATCACCGGCACGGGCGGACAGTTCACCACCCCCGACGATGTACTCAATTGCGGCAACAGCGGGATCACCCTGCGTTTTTTCGCCGCCTTGGCCGCCACGTGCGATCATTACACGGTGCTCACCGGCGACGACTCGCTGCGGCACATCCGCCCGTGCAAGCCCCTTACCGACGCGATGAATCACCTGGGGGCCTGGGCGATCAGCACCAAGGAAGACGGCCACGCCCCGCTGGTAATCCGTGGCAAACTCGGAGGCGGCGCCACGGAAATCGACGGAACGGACTCCCAACCCGTCTCTGCCCTGTTGATCGCCAGTTGCATCGCCGATGCGCCCACGGAGCTGATCGTGCACAATCCCGGGGAGAAGCCCTGGGTCGACGTGACCCTGCACTGGCTGAAGAAGTGCGGTGTGGAGTTCAGCCGTGAGGGGTACGAGAAGTATCGCCTGCGGGGGCGCAGCAAGTGGGACGCCTTCGAGGCAACGATTCCGCTGGACTGGTCGGCCGCCCTGTACCCCATCGCGGCGGCTGTGCTGACCGAAGGCAGTGAGGTACGCATCCCGGGCATGGATCTCAAAGACCCGCAGGGCGACAAGAGCGTCGTGCGGATCCTCTGCGAGATGGGGGCGAACATTTCCATGGAGGAAGGCTGCCTGGTGGCCCGCTCCAGCGAGCTGGTCGGCCGGGAGATCGACTGCAACGATTTCATCGACCAGTTCATGCTGCTGGCGGTGGTCGGTGCCTGCGCCGAGGGCGAGACGGTGCTCACCAACGCCGAGATCTGTCGCCGCAAAGAGTGCGACCGCATCGCGGAAATGGTTCGCGCGCTGAAAGAGATGGGTGCAGACGTCGACGAACGCCCCGACGGATTGGCCGTGCGGAAAAGCAAGCTCACCGGGGCCAACCTCCAAAGCCACAGCGACCACCGCATGGTGATGACGCTCGCCGTTGCCGGCATGGTCGCCGAGGGGTACACCTGCATCTCGAACATCGACTGCGTCCGCAAGACCTTCGCGGACTTCGCCGAGCAGATGCTCACCATCGGGGCCGACGTCGACAAGCAACGCTGAGCGAGGCGATGTCTCGATCACGGGCTTGACATTTCTCCCCGCCGGGGTAGAACAGGCCCTTTCGCGCACCCCCAAAGCCGAAAGATGCTTCGATGAGTCTCGTGCTGATAGGCATGAAACACTGCGGCAAGAGTACCGTCGCCGCCGGCGTAGCCGAGCGGCTGGGGTGGCGCTGCATCGACACCGACCAGCTTCTGGTGGATCTGCATGCCCGACGCAGCGGCGAGCAGCGGACCTGCCGGGAGATCTTCCGGGAGATAGGCGCCCAAGCGTGGGAGTCGCTCGAAGCCGACGCCGTAGCCGAGTTGGCCGCGACGCTGAGCAACGACGCCCGCCAGGCTGCGATCGCCCTGGGCGGGCGCACCGCGCTGAATCCCGCCTGCCGCGAGCATCTCCCCGCCATGGGCACGCTGGTGCTGCTGGAGGTCAACGCGGACGAGTTGTACCGGCGGATCCTCACCGGTGGGATTCCGCCGTTCCTGAATGCCGACGATCCGCGCGGCTCGTTCGACGCGATGCTGGCGGAGCGCTTGCCCGTGTATCGCAGCCTCGCGGACGTTCGCGTGAACTGCACCGATCGTACGCCAGACCAGTGCATTACCGCGGTGCTGCGGGCCCTTGACCGGGACAACCCGCCCCGTCGAGAGAGCCACTGAACATGAAAATCGCCATCGCCTCCGATCACGCCGGGTTCGTCTACAAGGAGAGGATCCGCGGGTACCTCGCCGATCTTGGCCACGAAGTGGAGGACTTCGGAACCTACAGCCCCGAGTCGTGCGACTACCCGGACTTCATCCGACCGGCCGCCCAGGCCGTCGCCGACGGGCGCGCCCAGCGCGGCATCGTGTTGGGTGGGTCGGGAAACGGTGAGGCGATCGTCTCCAATCGCGTGCCCGGCGTGCGCTGCGCGATCGCGTGGGACCTCCGCTCGGCCCGGTATTCGCGAGAGCACAACGACGCCAATGTGCTCTCGCTGGGTCAACGCATGCTCGCCTACGAGGAAGTCACCGAGATCCTCGATCTCTGGCTGGCCACGCCGTTCGAGGGCGGGCGACATCAGCGGCGCATCGAGAAGATCGACGCCGGGTAGATCCCCCGCCCGCTCAGCCGGACGGGATGAGTACTTTCGCAGGCCTCAGTGCGTTGCGATGGGATTCGCGGATGGCGATGGCCACCAGCTCGCCGGCCGGGTTGAACACGGCGATGTCTTCCTCGATCGTCGGCTCGCCGGGCAGATCGACCTCATCCAGCGAGACCCGTTGGCCGATGGTGAGCTTGGCGACCTGGGCGTCGGTGACGTGACAGGGGGGCAGGTGACTCACCGCCCGCGCCGGGGCGATCCGGTCTCGGGGCGGATCCACCTCGTCCGGCCGCACGGCGGAGGCCAGCGTGAACTCGCCGACGGCGGTCCGAGTGAGCGTCCGGCAGTAGCCGCCCACCCCCAGCGTTTCGCCCACGTCCCGCGCGATCGAGCGGATGTACGTCCCGCTGCCGCAGACGATTTCCAGCGTCAACGAGGGATACTCGTAAGCGGCGATGCGTATCTCGTGGATGATCACCGGGCGGGGCGTGATCTGCACATCCTGACCGTCGCGGGCGATTTCGTACGCGCGACGCCCGTCCACGTGAACGGCTGAGTGGGCCGGCGGGACCTGTTCGATTCGGCCGACCATTCCGACCAACGCCGCCTCGATGTCCTCTCGCGCCGGCGGCTGGGCCTGGGCGGTGGGCGTGATCTCGCCTTCGGTGTCATCGGTGGTCGAGCTGGCCCCGAGCATAATGGCCGTGCGGTAGCGTTTCGGGGCATGCTGGACGTACTCAGCCAGGCGGGTGGCCGGGCCCAGACAAATCACCAGCACCCCGTCGGCGCGGGGGTCGAGCGTGCCGGCATGGCCGACCTTGACGCCGCGCGGAACCCGCCTCCGAATGCCCGCGACGATGGCGTGGCTGGACGGACCGACGGGTTTGTGGATGTTCAGCAGGCCAAACATGCCGACCCAGTGTGCGCGCCGGAGGCGCAAACGCAAGGGCGCCGTTTGCGGCGCCCCGGTCGTTTGGCGTATTCAGTTGTCCGTCGGTCGATATCTCGGGCGAGAGGTTACTCCTCGCTGTTGATTTTGATCTTCCGCGGCAGTTCCTTCTCGTGCTTCTTGAGCTCGATGGTCAGCACGCCGTCCTTGCACCGGGCGTGAACCTGCTCGGGGTCCACGTTGGAGGGCAGTTGGACGGTGCGTTTGAACGCGCCGGACCGCCGCTCGACGTGGTAGTAGTTGTCGCCCGCGTCGGTCTTTTCCTCCTGCCGCGAGCCGCTCAGCGTGAGGGTGTTGGCGTGAACGCTCACGTCAATGTCCTCGGGCTTAACGCCCGGCAGGTCGGCACGGATCAGGATGGCGTCGTCGCGCTCCGCCACGTCAAGGGGCGGGGCAAACGTTCCAACGGCGGGTTCCTCCCCGCGGAAAAAGCTCTCGAACATCTCATCCAGGTTGTCGTGCAGGCGGGTAAGCCCCGCATTCCTGGATCTCCGGAATGGTGTCGGCAACATGGTTCTCTCCCTTCTGACCGGATGTCTGTCGTCCCGCGTCGGCTGGACCGCCCAGCCGACAGGCGGGAGAAATCGGTCCTCTGATTCTCTCACTCGTCCTTTCTGCAATGTGCGTGCCAGAATGGCCCGTTCGGCTACAAGGCTTTATATTTCAAAGCATTACGATATGCCTGCGGGAGGCGATATTCCGGGTGTGGTGTCAAAATGACGGTCAGGTCGGCGGGCGGCTGTCGCTTCGACAGGCGGAAACTTGCAGGGGAAGTCGCCCGGAAGGTTCATGCTCGGACGCAGCGCTGGCCGATAAAGCCCAACGTCCC
This sequence comes from uncultured Planctomycetaceae bacterium, assembly GCA_964646915.1. Lineage (GTDB taxonomy): Bacteria > Planctomycetota > Phycisphaerae > SM23-33 > SM23-33 > CAZFPT01. The sequence continues at coordinate 4,943 of CAZYIH010000192.1, forward strand.
AACGGAAGGGGCATGTCGTTTCTGTCGCTGGGTCGTGCCCCGTGGAGAGGAGTCGGGCAAGTGGAACGGATCGAAAGCGCTGCTTCCAAGACAACGCGTGCGGTTCCTGCCGCCAGGCAGTTCACGGTCGCGAATGCCAACGCATCTCTGGTCCTGGTCCGTCGGATCGTCGCGGAGATCGTCGTGGAGTTCCGCCGCCTGCTGGATCTGCAGGAACTCGTCGAGATGGCCGAGGCCGGCGGCGACCACCGCGCCGGCGGAGACGCCCGACGACAGCTGCGCGAGACGTTCGGGCGACTGGAAACCTGCCGCGACGAACTGGCGGGAATGGGCGTCGAACTGCGCGACTGGCTGCGCGGCATCGTACACTTTCCGCACGAGCATCATGGCCAAAGCGGCTACCTCTGCTGGCGACACGGCGAATCGCGCGTGGACAAATGGCACGCCCGGCACGCTTCGTTCGCCCACCGCGAGACCATCGGCGACGAACCCCACCAAGCGGCAGCGGAGAACGAAGGGCAGTACTACTCCGATGACGGCAGGCCGTTGGCGTAGACGCTCGCTGAGTGGTATTGGCGTGGTGAACCCCCGTGGATCCACGCGGAAATCCGCAGGAAAAACAAACTATTTTTATCGCGTAAATGGGGAGACTGTCCAAGT
>CAZYIH010000193.1:0-5586 GCA_964646915.1 uncultured Planctomycetaceae bacterium
GCCCGTGTCTGCATGGGCAGGATGCCCATGCCACGAAGAATCACCCAACCCTTCGGGACGTGCTCTCCGGCCATTCCGCCTGCCGGCAGGCAAGCCCGCAGCTGGTTGCGGGCCCTGGGGCGGTGTCCTTGCTCGTCGGAGCTTCTCGGGAGCCGCCTCGAGAAGGGCCAAGAGTTCGGTATTCGCCGCAGCCTTGCGTTCCGGTGATTTCGAGCGTAGACTTCGGGCAACGTTACCCAGCCAACCGAGATGCGCCATGACGAGACTCCTCAACGCCGAGCAGACCGACGAAGCCATCGACCGCCTTCACCAGGCGGTGGTTGAGGGCCTGCCCAGCGACGTCCGGCAGATCGCCGTGGTGGGCATCCGCACGCGAGGCGAGACCGTCGCCCGCCGGTTGGTGGAACATCTCGGCCGGGAGCATCCGGACCTCTCCATCGACACCGGCGTGCTGGACATCACGTTCTATCGCGACGATCTCTCCCGCCGGCGGGGGTTTCCGCTGGTGCGGGCCACCGAGATCGATTTCGACATTAACGACGCGTGGCTGTTGCTGGTGGACGACGTGCTCCAGAGCGGGCGCAGCATTCGGGCGGCGCTGGATGCGCTGCACGATTTCGGACGCCCGCGGGTGATCCGGCTGGCTGTGCTCATCGACCGCGGCGGGCGGGAGCTGCCCATCTCCGCGGATTTCATTGGTCACCGCATGCTCGTCGAGCAAGGCGAGCGGGTGCAGGTAAGACTCGAGGAAAACGATGGCGAAGAAGGCGTCTTCCTCATCAAGAGGGACTAAGCGCGCGGGGCGGAAAGCTGCCTCGTCCCGCTCGGACGGCAAGAAGTCCATCGCCGCCCGCAAGCGAGACCGACCGAGCAGCGCGCCCGGACCGAAAGCAACGCCGCCCGAGAAGTCGAGCGATGCGTTCGTCTGGTCGCGCAAGGACCTGCTCGGGTTGGACGAGCTGTCGGCCGAGGAAATCAACTACCTGCTGGACACGGCAGAGAGTTTCCGGGAGGTCTCGACGCGATCCATCAAGAAGGTTCCCGCGCTGCGGGGCAAGGTGGTGGCGTTGCTGTTTTTCGAGAATTCCACGCGGACGCGCATGAGCTTCGAGCTGGCCGCCAGCCGCCTCTCTGCCGACACGCTGGTGTTCACATCCAGCGGGTCGAGCGTCGCCAAGGGCGAGACCACGCTGGACACAGTCCGCAACATTCAGGCGATGGGCGTGGACATCTTCGTGATCCGTCACAGCCAGGCCGGCTCGCCCCAGATGCTCTCGAAGCTGGTGGACGCCTCGATCATCAATGCCGGCGACGGTTCCCACGAGCACCCCACCCAGGCGTTGCTGGACATCTTCACCATCCGCCAGCGGCTCGGCTCGCTGGAGGGCTGCAAGGTGGCCGTCGTGGGCGACATCGCTCATTCGCGGGTGGCCCGCAGCAACATCCTGGGCCTGCAGAAGCTCGGGGCGGAGGTCACGGTTGTCGGCCCGCCGACGCTGGTGCCCTCGGCGATCACGGCGATGGGCTGTGAGATCAGCCACTCGCTCGACGAGATCCTCCCGAAGATGGACGTGATCAACATGCTGCGGATCCAGTTCGAGCGGTTCGGCAGCAACCTGTTTCCGTCGGTGCGGGAGTATTCGCACATCTATGGGATGAACACCGAGCGTCTGGCTCGCTGCAAGGACGACGTGCTCGTCATGCACCCCGGGCCGATCAACCGCGGCGTGGAGATCACCTCCGAGGTCGCCGACGGGTCGAACAACTGCATCCTCCAGCAGGTCACCAACGGCCTGGCGATCCGCATGGCTGTGCTCTATCTGGTCTCGCAGATCAGGAACGAATCATGACGGACATTCTCATCAGGAACGGGCGGGTGATTGACCCCGCCGGCGGCATCGACGAACTCACCGACGTGGTCATTGACAACGGGACCATCAAGAAGGTCGGCAAGTCCCGCGCCAAGGCGGACACCGTCATCGACGCAGCCGGGATGATCGTATCGCCCGGACTGATCGACATCCACGTCCACTGTCGCGAGCCCGGGCACGAGGAAGAGGAGACCATCGCCACGGCCGCCCAGGCCGCGGTGGCCGGCGGGTTCACCACGATCTGCGCCATGCCCAACACCCACCCGCCGATGGACGACGAGACGGCGATCCACTACGTCATCCAGCGGGCGGGCGAAGCCGACCTCGCGCGCGTCCTGCCCACCGGGTGCATCACCACCGCCCGCGAGGGAGAGAACCTCGCCGAGATCGGGATGATGCTCGAAGCCGGGGCCGTCGCGTTTACCGACGACGGCGACGGGGTCGGCTCGACCTCCGTAATGCAGCGGGCCCTGCAATACGCCCATATGCTGGATGTCCCGATCATGCAGCACTGCCAGGACCCCGACCTGGGGGGCGGTGACATGAACTCCGGGCCCGTCGCGGTTCGCCTCGGGCTCAAGGGCATCGCCGCCAGCGGTGAGGAGATCATGCTCCGGCGCGACCTGGAACTGGTCCGCCGCACCGGCACGCGGTACCACGCGCAGCACATCTCCTCGTCCAACAGCGTGAAACTGCTCCGCCGCGCCAAGCACGACGGCATGCCCGTGACGGCAGAAGCGACGCCTCATCACCTGCTGCTGACCGACGCAGCCTGTATGAGCTACGACCCGAACTTCAAGATGAACCCTCCGCTGCGATCCAGCGAAGACGTGCAGGCCCTGCGCGAGGGCGTTGCCGACGGAACCATCGACGTGCTTGCGACCGACCACGCCCCGCACGCCAAGGAGGAGAAGGAACTGGAGTTCGGGCTGGCCCCGTTCGGGATCATCTCGCTGGAGTGCGCGTTGGGCCTGTACGCCAAGGCACTGATCGACACGGGGCTGATGGATTGGCCTGCGATGCTGGCGGCGATGACGTCCAGGCCCGCCGCGATCATCGACCAGCCCACCGGCACGCTGGGCGAGGGCGCCCCCGCCGACGTCACCATCATCGACCCGGCCAACGAATGGGTCGTGGACGTCGAGGCGTTCCACTCCAAGGCCCGAAATTGCCCCTATCACGGCTGGCAGCTCTCGGCGAGGGCGGTCGCGACCATAGTGAACGGTCAGGTCAAATACCGCCTGGGCGGGTAAACCGGCCATGCCGTTCCTCATCGACGCCAACAACCTCATGCACGCCCTGGCGGACGTGGGCTACGCCGTCGAACGGGCTGGCCTGTGCGAACTGCTCACCGCTGCCCTGGGCTCCGAGGACCGGTTCGAGGTGGTCTTCGACGGGCCCGAGCACACCCCCGAGCACACCAGCCACATGATTTCCCTCGGCGTGGGGGTCCACTACGGTCCCGGTGGAACGGCCGACGACGTGATCGAAGATCTCATCGCAGCCGACTCGGCCCCCCGACGACTGACCGTGGTGAGCACCGACCGCCGCATCCGCGCCGCCGCCCGCCGGCGACGATGTAAATCAATTACAAGCCAGGAGTTCTCGCGATTCCTTCGAGGCAGGCTTCAGACTCCCCCGCCGGCAGGCTCGTCCGAGCCGATCGAGAAGCGCAAGGGGCTGGACCCCGACCAGACGCGTCGGTGGCTGCGCGAGTTCGGCGTGGATACGGAAAACGGATGCGATTTTTCGTAATTTCACTCTTAAAGCAGATTAACCGCGAAATCTCAAATAGACGGCTTCGTCGTTTTCCGATATAATAGGGGTATCAAATCTTCGGGGTGTAGTCGGGAAGGGAGTAGACGATGGACTACAGTGGTGAAGACCGTCGGCGGTACAGCAGGCACGATCTGGAGTGCCCGGTTGTGCTGCTTCAGGAAAAATCAGAGGTCCTGGCCAGAACCAAGACCATCAACGTCTCGGACGGCGGCGCGCTGGTGCCCATGTTCGCCTCGGGGATGCCCGAGTGCGGCAAGAAGGTGCACGTACGATTCTCCGTACCGCGATCCACGCCCAACAGCTACATGCTGGAAGGGTTCAGCTCCGAGGCGACGATCGTGCGGCATCACAAGGAGGGAGCCGACGAGGTCTTTTGCATCGGCCTGGAGTTCGACCCGCCGCTGAATCTGGCGATCGATATCTGACGCCGACCGGAACTGAGACGCAGCAAAGAACTCAACGCCCGCGGACTACGGTTCGCGGGCTTTTTTCGCGCACGGATCTTCGGACCGACTCCCGGAATGCGATCAGTGCAGGGCCTTGTCGCCGATGTCCCGCCGCACGTAACAGCCGTCCCAGTGAATCTGATCGACCGCCTGATACGCCAGGTCGCGGGCGGCCTGCAGCGTATCGCCCAGCGCGGTAACGCCCAGGACGCGTCCGCCGTTGTTGATCAACTGCTCGCCCTTCCTGGCCGTTCCCGCCTGGAAGACCTTCACGTCGTCGCTGATCGCCTCGGCGGCGGGGATCCCGGAAATCGGCCGACCCTTCTCGTACGGGCCCGGGTACCCTTCCGAGCTCATCACGACACACACGCCGGGGCGCGGGTCCCACTCCATGGTGCATTCGTCGAGCTTGTGCTCAGCCGTGGCGACCATGAGTTCCACCAGGTCGCTCTTGAGGCGCATCATCAGGGGTTGGCATTCCGGATCGCCGAAGCGGCAGTTGAACTCGATCACCTTCGGGCCGCCGGGGGTAAACATGAGCCCGGCATAGAGCACACCTTCGTAGCGGCCGAAATCGCGGCGCATCGCGTCGACGATGGGCACGAGAATCTCCTGCTCGATGCGGCTCATCTCGTCGTCGCCAATGAACGGGACGGGGCTGTAGGCACCCATTCCGCCGGTATTAAGGCCGGTATCGCCCTCGCCGATGGGCTTGTGGTCCTGCGAGGGTTCCATGGGGTAAATGTTCTTGCCATCGCACAGGGCGAGGATGGAGGCCTCCTGGCCGGTGAGCATCTCCTCGACAACCACGCGCTTGCCGGCCTCGCCGAAGGTCTTCTGGACCATCATCTCTTCCAGCGGTTTGACCGCCTGGTACGGCTCGGGGCAGACGATCACGCCCTTGCCCTTGGCCAGGCCTGCCGCCTTGACGGCCACTCCGTGGTCGCGCGAGAGGACGTACTCCTTGGCCGAGACGAAGTCATCAAACGTCCGCGCTTCCGCCGTCGGTACGGAGGCGGCCCGCATGAGGTCCTTGGCGTAGGCCTTGTCGGCCTCGATCTTCGCCCCGTCGGCGGTGGGTCCGAAGCAGAGGATCTTCGCGCTGCGGATCGCGTCGCCGAGCCCCTCGGCCAGCGGGTCTTCCGGGCCGACCACCACGAGCTCAACCGCCTGCTGCCTGGCGAAACTCACCACCGCGTCGTGGTCGCCGACGTCCAGATCCACGCACTCGGCGTGCTCGGCGATGCCCGGATTGCCGCCGGCTGCGTAGAGGGTCTCGCACAGGGGGGACTGGGACATCTTCCATGCCAGGGCGTGCTCTCTGCCGCCGCTGCCAATCAGCAGAATCTTCATCGTTCGTGGTCCTCTCGCTGGATGCTATCGATACCGGCGAGAGTCTAGTGCATCGCCGCCGGAGAGTCCAGCGGCAGGCGTGGCGAACAGCGACGTGGGTGCGGTCGGCTGGTGGTGGCGTTTTCTCATGCCGCGGA
>CAZYIH010000194.1:0-5550 GCA_964646915.1 uncultured Planctomycetaceae bacterium
GAACCGTTGCAGGAGTTGTTCCGCCCGCAACAAGTTGCGTGCCCTACGGTTACGCCCCATTTGCGCCGTTCCTTATTTCGGGTGCCACCGGCGTGTCCCCACGCCGGTGCTTTCCCATGCCACGAAAATCGCTGCGAGGGGCCCCCACCGTCAGGTGGGGGATAGAATGCACCCCGTAGCACGGCCTTCCAGGCCGTGTTTGCATGGGCCCTTCGGCTTCGCTCAGGATTTCCAACTGGAAGCCCATGCTACGAAAAGCGCCCCGCCGCCCGTGCCCTCGTGGACCTCCCGGGATTGACAGCCGGAGTCACGCTGTTGTCACTCAATCCGTCTCAGTTCGGCTGCCGAGCTGCCCTTGACCGTTACAGCTCCGGCAGGGGGTAGGGGTCGTTCAGTTCGTCCATCCACCGGGCGAGGCGCTGCTGAAGCCGGCGGCGTTTGTCGGCGTAGCCGGCGTCCAGCGCGAGGTTGTTCTGTTCGTAGGGGTCCTCGTTCAAGTCGTACATCAGGTATGGGAAGCCGTCCGAGACGACATACTTCCAGTTGTCGCTCGTCACGATGCCCCGCCACGTGCGATCCATGCAGCCGGGATGCATCTTCCGCACGCAGTGCTGTAGATAGGCGGAGTCCGGCTCGTCGTCGCACGATCGGCCGTGCGGGCATGATACACGCCACAACCGTTGCCGCAAAGGGTTGCTCTATGACGGGGCGGCTATCCTGACCGGGCGGCGGTCCAGCCGGCATGGAGTTGCTCTGACAGCGCCATCACGAGATCGGCATTGTCGCTGCTGGCGGCGATGTTGACGTTCTCTTCGGGGTCGGCGGCGTGGTCGTAGAGCATGCGGGCGGTGACGTTGCCGTCCTCGTCGGTCCATTCGGTGTAGAGGTGATCGCCCGTGCGGATCGAGTCTCCGCTGTGATATCGGCTGAAGACGGCCGACTTGAGCGGCTCGGAGGGTGTCTGTAGGACCGGCGCGAGACTGTCGCCTTCGCAGTGGTCGGGAATCGGGATCCCCGCCAGGTCGCACAGCGTCGGGTAGACGTCCACGAACTCCACCAGTTGATCGGTCGCGGCAGCCGTGTGGAGGTCCGGCGCGGAGATCATCAGCGGCGCATTGAGCGACGTGTCAAAGTTGCAGTGCTTGCACCACAGCCCGTGCTCGCCCAACTGCCAGCCATGATCGCCCCAGAGAACGATGATCGTGTTGTCCCGCTCGCCAAGGTCGTCGAGCTGCCGGAGGACCTTGCCCACCTGGGCGTCGGTATAGCTGGTGGCGGCGTAATAGCCGTGCACGAGCTTGAAGGCCATCTCCTCGGACACCGGCCCCTCGGCTGGGATGTCGAAGTACTGCCTCAGCTCGCCCCAGTTGTGCATCGCCTCCTCCGGCGCGTCCTGCGGCGCGAACGGATTGTCCGCGAGGTTCACGTCCGATTCGGGGTAGTGGTCCCAGTACCTCTGCGGCGCGTTGAACGGCAGGTGCGGCTTGATGAACCCCACCGCCAGGAACCAGGGCTTGTTGTCGCCCGAGAGAGTCTCCATTTCCTGGCAGGCCCGGTTGGCTACCTTGCCATCGAAATAGGCGTCGTCGGGGACGTCCATGCACTCATACGTCGGCCCGCGGTGGTCGGGCGACTCATCGAGTCGGCGGTTCTCGGGGTCCTGGTAGTCGCGCCAAGTGCCCGACGTTTTCGGCCGCCACGGATCCCCGCACCAGCTGCGATCGGCGCAATCGGTCAGATGGTGGAACACCTTGCCCAGCGAGCGGGTGGTGTACCCTTCCTTGCGGAAGTGCTCCGGCAGCGTCAGTGCGCCGGGCAGGTCCTTGTCGGCCCAGGTGAAATAATTCACGAAACGGTCGCGGGCGGGGCGCACGCCGGTCAGCAGGCTTGCGCGGGTCGCCCCGCAGACGGGAACCTGGCAGTACGCCTGGCGGAACAGCACGCCCCGACCGGCCAGCCCGTCGATGTTCGACGTGCGCATCTGGTCTCGACCGTAGCAGGCCAATTGCGGGCGGAGATCGTCGATCGCGATGAACAACACGTTGGGTTTCTTGTCAGCCATAGTGTTCCCGGTGTACCGCCCAGCCGTCGCGGCGTCCAGCGCGAATCCCCGTCCGCTGTCCGGCGGGCGCGGCGTTTTGTCTTTACGTCCGTCGCGTCGGCCGATAAATTCGCAGCCCTATTCGCAACGGAACAGACCAGCGCGGAGATCCGCGCGGGCAGACCCACAGGAGATTCATCATGGCCTTGATGTCCACATGCCTCGGACGGCTGGGAAGTCGGCACAGCATCATCTTTGACCCTATTCGCAAGGAAGTGAAGTACGGCGCCCTCGGGCTGCTCTGCCAGGAGACCGGCGAAATGGTCATCGGCCTGGAAACCGAGAAGGGCTTCAAAACCCTCCCGCTGTGCAAGCAGGGCAAGGACTTCTTCAACGTCGATCAGTGGCAGACGATGACGTCGGTGAATTTCGAGGCCAACGATCCGGATACCGGCCTGCGGTTCACGGTGTCGTTCGTCGCGCCGTTCTGGCCGCAGGATGAGAAAACCTCGCTGTTCCCCGGGTACATCGTGAAACTCCGCGTCGAGGCGGTGAACACGGTGCGGTGGAATCACACCAAGGACGCCAAGCGGACCGGCAAGGTGCGTTTCACGCTGAAGATCCCGGGCATCGACGTCAAGACCTCCAAGGGAACCGCGAAGCTGACCTATCCGGTGCAGGTCAACGAACGCGTCAAAACCGGCGAGGGCGGCCAGGAACTCGTGTTCGGCCGGGGCGGGCGAAGCGTGAAGACCCAGGGCAAGAGCACCGACTATCTCGTGCCCGTCAAGGGCAAGTGGAGCGTGAAGAAGGGCGTGCTGGAGGCCCCGTTTGACGTGTCCCAGGGCAAGGGCGTGCAGGAATTCACAGCCGCCATGGTCGCCTGGATGCCCGACGCACTCTTCGAGCGGTTCTCCCAGCCGATGGCACTGAAGTACACGAGTCTGTGGAAGGACGCCGACGACGTCGTGAAATTCGCCAAAAGCAAGGCCTCCGACCTGCTGGCACTGAGCGAGGCGTTCGACCTGCTGTTCGAAGGCAGCTCGATTCCCGTCGCCGGGAAGGATCTGCTGTGCACCAGCTTCCAGAGCTACCTGATGTGCACGCTCTGGGCCGTCGGCGAGGACCCGGCCGAGTGGTTCAGCGTGTGGGAAGGCTCGTGCTGGTACAACTCCACCGTCGACGTGACCTTCCAGGAGAGCATGTTCTACTTCACGCTTTGGCCGCAACTGATGGACCTGCTGCTGGAGCAGTGGTCCAAACACGTGGACGACAAGGAACGCGATGCCGCCCGGCGACAGGTGATTTCCGACGACGAACGCTTCGGCGTGAGCGAGGATGAATTCAACTTCCCCGGGGCGATCATGGAACACGACATGGGCGCCGGCTGGACCGCCAACGGACAGAGCTACCACCACGCCATGCCCGTCGAGGAAAACTCCAACTTCCTGATCATGCTCTACGCACACGGAAAGTGGTGGGGCAAGCCCTCGCTGTTCAAGAAGTACAAGTCGGCCTCGGCGCAACTGGTGGAATACCTCTTCTGGGCCGACTCGACGGGCAACGGCTTCCCGGACCGCGGAACCGCCAACACCATCGACGACGCAACGCCGGCTGTGCAGTATGGCCGCGACAACGTCTACCTGGGCATCAAGCGTCTTGCGGCGATTCACTCGGCGATGCGCATGTTCGAGTACACCGGCGATAAGGACCTTGCCGATCGCTGCCGCAAGGAGGTCAACAAGGCCGTCAAGACACTCAACAAGGGCTGGCTGAAAGACCACTGGGGCGTCTGCCTCGATAAGTCCGCCAAGGGGCTGGTCGACTGCTGGACCCGCAAGCCGCTGCCCTACAAGGAACTGCCCGGCTGGGACGCCTACAGCCTCTATACCACCAACGGCCTCGTGCCGCTGCTGATGATCGACGACCTGCCCGAGGGAATATCGGCCGACAAACTCCGCACCGACGTGGTCAACGCCACCCGCGAAAGCATGACCCGTTACGGCTGCGGGCATTCCTCGATGGACACTGAGAATATGTGGGTCTCGATGAACATGTGGCGCGATATCGCCGCCGGCTACCTCGGCGAGAACATGCTGGACAACGCCACCCGCTACTGGAACCAGCAGCTCTTTGCCAACACGCTGGGCTCCGAGAAGGCCAACTGCTTCACCGAAACCTCGCTGACCAACAACCTCGTGTGGTACCCGCGGAACGCCGCAGCCTTCGGGATGATCCTGGCTGCCACGCAGATGGTGATGGACAAGTCCGAGAAGACCGCCTCCATCGCACCGACGATTCCGGGAACTTGGCCGCTGCTGCCCCTGGCGAACTGGAAGGCCGGGAAGGTCCCCATCGCCTCGGTCACCGTCCAAGACGCCCGCATGAAAACCACCCTCACCGGCGATGCCGCCGGCGGCGTGAAACTCAGCGTGAAAAATAGCTAGAAAGAAACAGGTTGCTGGCAACTAGCAGCTAGCAGCTAGTTGCTAGTAGCCATTAACCGTCATTTAGAACAGAATACAGAGGCGGCGGAGCCCAATGCGGGCTCCGCCGCTTTTTGTGAATGAGGCAGTTCGAGTCAGCATTTCTCTGGTACAATGTCAGCCGGGCCTGCAATGGTGCGGGTGGAGGCAAGTCATGAGAGGCAACCTGATCGTCGCCGGTCTGCTGTTGTCGGCCGTCGTGCCGTCATTGGCCGACGTTGCGCCGGCGGGCGAGCCCTGGATGCTCACCGACCACTATGGGGGCGCGTGGGAGGATGTCGAGAAATCGCCCGATGTCTCCGACGACGACCTGCTCTGCTGGGCAGCCGTCTGCGCCAACACGCTGCAATGGACCGGGTGGGGACAGGTCGGCGGGCTGGGCGATGCCGACGCGATCTTTGACTACTACCGTCAGCATTGGACCGATTCCGGCGGATTGGCCTCGGTCGGCTGGGAGTGGTGGTTCAGTGGCGTAAACACCCACGCAGGCCGATCGGGCTACGCGCAGTTGCAGGGGCCCGATGGCGGGGGCTTCTGGGACCCGCCCCACGAGATGAGCGACTACTTCCACTCCGCCGGCGGTGCGGACGCTCCTGCCGAGATCCACCGTTTCCTGGAGATGGGCTGTGGCGTGGGCATCGTCATTCGCGGCGGAGGAGGGCACGCCATGACGGTCTGGGGGGTCGACGTTGACGCCGACACCGGCGAATACTTCGGACTCTTCGTGACCGACTCGGACGACGGGAAGCTCTCCGCCGATGCTTCCGACCAACTGCGGTACTATCGGCTGACGAAGTCCGGCACGCGGTGGTACTTTCAGGACTTCTACGGAACCAGCGACGTGTGGTATATCAGCTCCGTCGAGGCGCTGCAGGTTCCCGAGCCGGCATCGGCAGGATTGTTGGTGCTGTCGATGACGGTGCTCCTGTGGAAGAAGCGATAAACCACCCGCCGCCAGTAGCCAGTCGCTAGTACGACAGCGCTACTTGAATTCCATGTAACGAAGGTGTTTCCTTCGGCTTG
>CAZYIH010000195.1:0-5491 GCA_964646915.1 uncultured Planctomycetaceae bacterium
GCCAGCAGGTTCGTCTGGAAGGCGATATCGTCGATGGTCTTGATGATCTTGGCCGTCTCGTCGGAGGACTTCTTGATCTCCGCGATGGCGGTGGTCATCTCGTCCATCGCCTGCCTGCCCTGGTCGGCCGACTCGGTGGCCGATCCGGCGAGAGACTCGGCCTCGGAGGAGTTGGCGGCGTTCTGCTTGGTCATCGAGGACATCTCTTCCACGCTGGCGGTTGTTTCCTCGATGCTGGCCGCCGCTTCGGATGCTCCGTTGGCCAGCGATTGACTGGCCGCGGAGACTTGCTCACTGGCGGCTGCAGTCTGCTCACTGCCGGCGTTGAGCATCTGGATGATGCGGGTGATGGGCTTGGTGATCCCGCGGGTGATGAAGAACGCCAGGCAGCATCCGGCGACTACGGCGATCGCCGAGACCGTGATGGTGGTCATGTTTGCGGTGGCGATGGCGCTGTTCATCTTGTCCTTCTGCACGTCGCGGAGGTTGGTGCAACTGCTCACCAACGTTCCGGCGAGGCTGACCATGCCATCCAGCACGCCCTTGCGCTCGCGGTTGGCCGATGCCCAGTCGTTGACGGCATCGCCGTACTCCGTCGCCGAGGACTTGACCGTGGCGACCAGCGCCCGGTCGTCGGGGTCGACCCGGCCGGCAAGTTCGTCACAGAGCTTGAGCATTTTGGCGAAGACGGCCTTGTTGGTTTCGAGGTACTTCTCGTCGTGTCTGTACATGTAGTCGCGTCGGGCCATGCCCGCCGATCCGCAGAACTTGATCAGGCGGTTGGCGGCGTCTGCCTGCCAGAGCTTCTCGGCGACCGCGGCGGCGTAGCGTTTTTTGCCGGCGATCTCCTGGTGGTGCTGGTCTTTCTGTAGGTCGTCGATGGCCTTGACGAGCTTCAGCGCGACGGCCGTCATCCGCTGAGTGACCTCGTCGGAGGCGTCCTTGAGGTAGTCCTTGACGCTCTGGCCATACTGGTTGTAGAGCGACTTGATCTCGTCGACCTGCTGTTTGTTTTCCTCGGATTCGAACGACGCCTTGAGCTGGTCGGCCATCGCAAGGACCTCAGCGTTTTTGGCTTCCCATTTCTTATAGGTGTCCTCGTCGTACTTGTTCATCAGCATGATGCGGTAGGACTTCACGTCGTAGATCACCGTGAGCATCCCGTTGGCGAGTTTGGCCTGTTTTTCTGCGGTGGCGATGAAATCGGCCTGCTCCTTGACCAGTCGGTCGTACTCGGCCTTCTGATCGGCGCGGAACGCCTCGCACACCTCCACCAGCTTGCCGGCCGAGGAGCCCATAACATTCGTAAGCCCCTCCATGCGTTCGCCGATGGTGACGACCGTCTTGAACTCGGCGAGATACTTCTCGCTGGCGTTCTGGAAGGCCTCCACCTGCTGCCGGTCGGCCGGATCGTCCAGAATGCTCAGCAGATCGGCGCTGACGGTATCCATCTGGGTGAACGTGTCGATGTTCTTCTCGGCGAACTTCTCCTCTCCGGTCGAGAGGTAATCGCGTCGAGCGGCGCCGGCCGTCCCGATCAACTGCATGAGGTCCGCGGCGTGGTCCGCCTTGGTGACCGACGCTTCGGTCTTCTGCAGGCCGGAGTAGCCCAGGAAGGCCACCACAACCGTCAACACCAGCACAATACCGAACCCCCCGGCAATTTTGGTTCCCAGCTTCATGTTCTTGAACATCGGCGTATTCCTTTCCAGCAAAAAGACCTAACGACGGGAACTGTCCCCCCGAATGGTGGACCTTCCCGAGACCGTTATTCACATCGGTGATTGGCTGGAGTACCTGCACCACCGGGACTTGCGAAAGAGTGAGTAGAAACTGTGTAGCGTGTCTACACACTCGCCCGGGGCGGCCGGCTCAGACGGCAGCCGAGTCGAACAGGTCCCGCAGATGGGTGGCGAGATTCACCCGCTTGCCGCGCAGATCCAACTTCTTTCGGATGTTGGCGCGATGCGTGTTCACGGTTGCCGTCGAGAGGTTCTCTCCCTGGGCGATCTCCTTGGCGGTCAGGCCGCGGCGGATGAGCGTGGCAATACGCATTTCGGTGGCCGTCAAGGATGCCAGATGCTGCGAGGTGCCCTTGCGGTAGGGCTGGAGTACCTCGTGGAGATCGTCCACGAACGCTTGGAAGTACTCCCGTTCGTTGCGGGTCAACGACCGTTCCAGGCGGGTCACCAGAGGTAGCAGCAGACGGTCGACGTCGTAGGCGATGCGGTCGGCCAACTCCTGTCGCTCGTGACGGATCTGATGGGTGATCTCTTCGAGGGCGATGTTCTTGCGGCGCAGGGACACGACGCTGTCTCGCAGTTCGCGCTCGGCATTCTTGAGATCGGTGATATCCACGATTGTCCCAGCCACCTTGCCGCCCGGGTTGCCGGGCTCCAGTGGTGCGACCTGGACGTGGCCGTCGAAGAGGGTTCCCTCGGCGCGACGCAGGCGGGCTTCGGTGCTGCCCACCCCGTCTTCGAGCATCTGCCGGTACACCGACTTGCCTACGCGGTGGAACTCCTCGTTGTTCTCGTAGAGCAAGGCTGTGTCTTGGCCGAGCAGATCGTCCTGGGAGTGGCCCAGCAGTCGGCAGAGCGTTTCATTGGCCCAGAGGAACCGCCGCTTGTGGAAGACGCCGAACCCCATTGGCGCCGCTCGCAGCATGTTCCGCAGGTTGGCCTCCGCCTGCCGCAACTGCGCGGTGGTCGTCTTCTGAGCGGTGATGTCCACAAGCGTGATGACTGCGGCGGGTCTGTTTTCGCCCCGAGCTTCGTCGGGCAGAAGATTGACGTTCACCAATGCCCAGCGAATGTCCCGCTCGCCTGCGTGGATGCCGACCACCTGGTTGTGGACCGGTTGGCCGCTACGCAGGGCCCGTCGGCTGGGCCAGTCGTGGGGGCCCAGCGGGTCGCCGGCCTCGTTGCAGAATCTCAGGACGCTGCCTTCCGCCTTGGCGGTGAAGCCTTCCGGGGCGAGGCCCACCATCTCGCAGGCGGCGCGGTTGACGTGGGCGATGGATCCGTCATGGCGACGTACGATGACGCCGGCGGCAATCGCGTCGTAGGTGGCCTGCAGATCAGCGGGGATGGGGCTGGGCGAATGGGTCGGCGAGTCGGCCGGCACCGAGGTCCGCAGGCAGAGCAGGAAAATCCCCGCCAGGCCGAGAAGTATCGGCCCGGCGATCCCACTGCCCCCAGCGGCGAGTAGACAAAGCATGTCCATTGTTCGTTTTCCTGCACGCTTTCCTGCACTGCATAGGGGGGCAGATTCGGGCCCTCGCGCCCCCCATATCGGAACGGAGGCAGTCGATCTACAGGATTCACCGTAACTATTCGCGATGATGGATGTGTTGCCCTCGCATGGAAAGAGGCCCGCCTCTCTGTGAGACGGGCCTCTGAATTCAACAGGGGGTTCGGGGAGTGGGGAGGGGTCAGCCTCGACCTCCACGCCCACCGCCGCGACCTCCACGACCGCCACCGCGACCGCCTCGGTCACCACCGCCGCGACCACCGCCGCGTCCGCCCCGGTCACCGCCGCCTTTTTCCTTGGCTTTGGCGGCGCCTTCCTGGGCCTTCTCGGCCAGCTCGTCCTCGATGCCTTCGTCTTCGAGGTACTGCTTGCGGGAGACCTTCACGCGGCCCATGTCATCAATGTTGATGACCTTGACCTTCATCTTGTCTCCGACGTGGCAGATGTCCTCGGGGTCGTTCACATAGGCGGTGCTCAACTCCGAGACGTGGCAGAGGCCTTCGGTTCCGGGCAGGATCTCGATGAACGCACCGAAATCGCGGATCGAGACGATCGTGCCGTCGTAAACCTTGTCCATCTCGGCTTCGGCGACGATGCCCTCGACACGCTCCATGGCGGCCTGGGCTCCTTCGGAGTCGGTCGACGCGATGTAAATTCGGCCGTCGTCTTCGATGTCGAGTGTCGCACCGGTCTCGTCCTGGATGGCGTTGATCGTCTTGCCGCCGGGTCCGATGACCTTGCCGATCTTCTTCGGATCGATGCGGATCGTGAGCATGCGCGGGGCGTACTCATTGAGTTCGGTGCGCGGCTCGGCGATGCCTTCCTTCATCTTCGCCAGGATGTGCTCGCGGGCCTGCCTGGCCTGGGCGAGCGTCTCCACGACGCGGTCCTGGGGGATCCCGTGGGCCTTCATGTCCAGCTGAATCGCCGTGATGCCGTTCTCGCTTCCGGCGACCTTGAAGTCCATATCGCCATGGAAGTCTTCCTCGCCGACGATGTCGGTCAGCAGCACGTAGTTGTCCGGGTCGTCCTCGTCGTGCACCATGCCGATGCTGATGCCCGCCACCGGGGCGGTAATCGGAACGCCCGCATCCATCATCGCCAGCGTCGCACCGCAGATGGTCGCCTGCGACGTCGAACCGTTCGAACCCAGCAGCTCCGAGACCACCCGCACGGTGTACGGGAAGTCCTCCTCGGAGGGCATGACCGGGGCCAGGGCCTTCTCGGCGAGGAACCCATGGCCGATGTCGCGACGCGACGGGCCGCGGATCGGCTTGATCTGCCCGACACTGAAGGGCGGGAAGTTGTAGTGCAGGTAGAAGCTCTTTTTGTACTCTTCGCGGATGCCGTCGATGATCGCCTGGTCCCGCGGGCAGCCGAGAGTGGCCATCACCAGCGCCTGGGTCTCACCGCGGTTGAACAGGGCCGACCCGTGCGTGCGGGGCAGAACGCCCACTTCCACGCCCAGCTCGCGGACCTCGTCCTTGCTGCGTCCGTCGGGACGCTTGCCGTCACGGACGATCAGCTCGCGCTGGATTCGGCCTTCGGTCTTGAACAAGGCCTCGTCCACCTGCCAGTGGGTGTAGGAGGGCTCGGCGTCCTCGGGGAAGTAGTGGGTCATCACTTCTTCTTTGATGGCGCCCAGGGCGTCGCCGCGATCGGTCTTGCCGGGGATCTGCTTGGCTTCCCGGATGCGGTCGCCCCATTTCTCGGAGATTTCCTTCTTGAGCTCGTCGGGGACGGGCGTGGGCTCGTAGGTGACCTCGGCCTTGCCGACCTTTTCGACCAGTTCGTTGATGAGATCCACGACTTCCTGGCAGGTCTGCTGACCGGTTTGGATCGCCTCGGCGACGACGTCTTCGTCCATCTCGTTGCCGGCGAACTCGAGCATGTTCAGCGCTTCCCGCGGGCCGGCGACGATGAGATCCATCTCGCCTTCCTCAATCTCGGGCAGTGTGGGGTTCACGATGAACTCGCCGTCCATGTAGCCCACGCGGGTGGCGGCGATGGGGCCCTCGAACGGGGCCTTGCTGAGCGACAGGGCGGCCGATGCGCCGATCAACGCCAGGATGTCCGGCTCGTTCTCGCCGTCATAGCTGAGCGTGAGGCACTGCAGCTGCGTCTCGTCCATGAAGTCCTTGGGGAAGCACGGACGGATCGGACGGTCGATCAGCCGCATCGTGATGACTTCCTTGGTGGTGGGGCGTCCTTCCCGCTTGAAGAACCCGCCGGGGATCTT
>CAZYIH010000196.1:0-5491 GCA_964646915.1 uncultured Planctomycetaceae bacterium
GCGGAATATAGGGCTTGACGGACGGAATCGCCGCGGAGTACCATCATGATGTTGCTAAATTTTCATTTTTAGCATCCATAGGCGCGACGCGGGTTTTTGCCGTGTCGCGGGAGTTTTTCACAGTAGCGACGGCCGACAGAGCGCAGCATCGAGCAGGCCGTCCGGCAGCCGTTGTCCGCGTCCCATCGGGGCGATGGCGTCAGAGGAACCGCCTTCGGGAAACTGACCAAAAGGGTTCCGCGGCGTCGGGCAACGATTTGACGTCCCCCAGCGGGACGGGCCCTTGGGTCATAGAATTCACAAAGAGACATTGCATGACTGCGTTGTGGGGAAGTACTGACAGGGCAGGCATTTGTAGCCGGCCCAACCAGATGGACACCGCGAGCGATCCGCATGTGGATTGCCCGGGGGGTCTGTTGACCGGTCCGCAAAGACGTGCCCCCGTGCCGTCGGACCGGGCGACCAACGCGCTGTCGTGCGCGCCTGTATGTCGTCTCCGCTGAAGTGAATTCGCGCATTTCGGTGTCGCCCGCTGCGGGCCTCGCCGGACACTGCCTCCTGCTCGATCTCTCCGCGCCCTGTCCGGGCCATCGCCGAGAATAAAGGAATCGTGCGATGCTATCATTTGTGCTGCTGGGGCAGGCGGAGGTTCTCTACGGGGTCATCGGACTGTTGGTCGGTGGGGGGATCGCCTTCGCCATCCGGGCGGCCATGGACAAGGCCAGGAAGGAAACCCTCCAGAAGGAACTGGACACCGCCCGCGCTGCTGCCACCGCCGAAGCGGACAAGATCAAAGCCCAAGCCGAGTCTCACGCCAAGACCGAGCTGATCCGCATGCGGGAGCAGTTCGACAGCGAAACCGCCGAGACCCGCAAGGAACTCCGCGAGGAGGAGCGGCGTCTGGCCAAGCGGGAAGACAACCTCGACAGTAAGCTGGACACGCTGCACATCAAAGAGAAGACTCTCGACGCTTCGGAGAAGGCCCTCCACGAGCGCGAAAAGGCCCTGGCCGACAAGGACCGCCAACTCAGCGAGATGGTCGAGGATCGCAAGCGCGAGCTGATGCGCGTCGCCAAGCTCAACCAGGACCAGGCCCGCAAGATCGTCATCGAGCAGGTCGAGCAGGACATGGAGCAGGAATGCGCCGAGATCGTCCGCAAGAGCATCGAGCAGGCCCGCGAAAAGGCCGAGGACGAATCCCGCGAGATCGTCGTGGGCGCCATCCAGCGGTATGCCGCCGACCACACCTGCGAGTCGACCGTGTCGACGGTGGACATCCCCTCCGATGACATGAAGGGTCGCGTCATCGGCCGAGAGGGGCGAAACATCCGGGCCTTCGAGAAGGCCACCGGCGTGGATGTGATCGTGGACGACACGCCCGGGGTGGTCGTGGTCAGTGGGTTCGACCCGGTCCGCCGACAGGTGGCCCGCCGCGCCCTCGAGAAGCTCATCCAGGACGGACGCATCCACCCGACGCGCATCGAGGAAGTCGTCGCCCAGATGGAGAAGGAAGTCAACAAGACCATCCAGGAGAAAGGCAAACAGGCCGTCCTCGACGCCAAGCTCCGCAACGTTCACCCCAAGCTCACCGAGTTGCTCGGTCGGCTGCACTTCCGCACCAGTTACGGGCAGAACGTCCTGCAGCACGCCGTGGAGGTCTCGAACCTCTCGAAGCTGATCGCCGAAGATTTGAACCTCAACGGACCCCTCGCCCGCCGCGCCGGGCTGCTGCACGATATCGGAAAAGCCGTCGACCACGAGGTGGAAGGCGGGCACCCCGAGATCGGTGCCGACCTGCTCAAACGCTACGGCGAGGCCGACGAGATCGTCAACGCCTCGGCCGCCCACCACGGCGACATCGAGGCGTCGACCATTCTCACGCCGATCGTCGCCGCTGCCGACGCCATCAGCGCCTCCCGCCCCGGTGCCCGTCGCGAGACGCTGGATCGCTACATCCAACGGCTGCAGAAACTCGAAGACATCGCCACCGGGTTCGACGGCGTCCGCCAGAGCTACGCCATCCAGGCCGGACGCGAGGTCCGCGTGATTGTCGACGCCGAAGACGTGGACGATCGTCTCTCGGCCAAGATCGCCCGGGACATTGCCCGCCGCATCGAAGACGAGATGGACTACCCCGGCGAGATCCAGGTGACGCTCGTTCGCGAGGTACGCTGCGTGGAATACGCACGATAGCGTCGATTCGGCCGACTCGCCGCTGCGGCGGCGGAACCTTCCGGGTCGTGACGGTGTTTCGTATGCGTGGGCTCAGCTGCGAATCTGGGCCCGTGCGCCCAACGTGATGTCCACCAGACCACAATCCGCCCGCCCCGACGCGCGCCCGAGACGGCTGCTGCTGATCAAGCCCTCCGCCTACGACGCCCAGGGACAGCTTCTGCGCGGCAAGCGCGGGTTCTTCCCCTCCCGCACGCTGCCCTACCTCGCCGCCCTCAGCGGCAGCGAGTGGGACGTTCGCATCGTCGACGACGCGGTGCAGGAAATCCCCGTCGACGCCGATGTGTCCGCCGCCGTATTCACCGGCATGCTCACCAATGTGCCCCGCGCCATCGACCTTGCCGAGCAGTTCCACCAACGCGGCACGACGACCATCATCGGCGGGCCCGGAGTGTTCTCCCGCGCCTCTCAACTGCGAGACAGCGGTGCGTTCGACTGCATCTTCCACGGCGAAGCCGAATCGCACTGGGCGACGATGCTGGACGATCTCGCCGCCGGCCAATTGGCCGAGGAATACCAGGGCCGCCACGTCCCGCTGAACAACCTGCCCCTGCCCCGCTACGACCTGGTGGACATGCACCGCTACGTCCGCCCACCGCTGTCGCCCACACCGCTGCTGTCGGTGGAAACCGCCCGGGGCTGCCCGCACAACTGCCGGTTCTGCGGCGTTTCGCTCTTCTTCGGCCGGCTGATGCGCTTCCGCCCGATAGCCGACGTGGTCGAGGAAATCCGTGCCCTGGGCGGGAAGTATTTCATTCTCGTGGACGACAACCTCACCGCCGACCCGGCCCGGTCGGCCCAGCTGTTCAGCGCGATCAAGCCGCTGAAGATCCGCTGGGGCGGGCAGTTCGCCATGAACATCGTGGACCATCCCGATGTGCTGCGGCTCGCTGCCGAGTCGGGTTGCATGAACGCGATGGTCGGCGTCGAGTCGCTGCTGGCCGACAACCTCCGCGACGCCCACAAGACGCAGAACGTCCGGCACGAGATCCGCCACGTCGTCGAGACATTCCACGCCGCCGGCGTGCCGTTCACCGCGAGCCTGATCTTCGGGCTGGACCACGACACGCCCGAGAGCATCGCCTGGACCACCCGCGAGATGATCGAAGCGGGCGTGGACCTCATCCTGCCGTGGGTGCTCACGCCCGGGCCGGGCTCGGAACTGTTCGACGAACTCCAGCGCGACGGGCGGATCCTGCACGAGAACTTCTCGCTGTACAACGGAGTGGACGTCGTGTTCCGCCCGGCACGGATGAGCCCATCGCAACTGGAGCAGGCGTACTGGGACTCCATGCGGACGCTGTACACGCTGCCCCGCAGCGTCGGACGGGCGATTCGCTCGCCGCGGAAGGCAGCCACCGCCGCGTTCAACCTGTACTTCTGGAACACCATCCGCCGAAACCGACACCCCTTCACGAGTGCCCTGTGACCCCGCCCGACCGACTCAGCGAAACCATCGATCGCCTGCGCTCAGGCCTGCTGGACGCCCGCGAGCCGGCCGGCCATTGGGTCGGTCGCCTGGCGACCAGCGCGCTGTCCACCGCGACGGCCGCCATCGCCCTGCACCTGACCGACGCCGACGCCCACCACGGAATGATCGTCGGCGCGCTGGACTGGTTGGCTGCGAACCCCAACGACGACGGCGGCTACGGCGACACGACCGCCAGCAAGTCCAACATCAACACCACCGCCCTGTGCTGGGCCGCCTTCTCCGCCGCACCCGAGACACGCTCCGCCTGGGATGCCGCCGAAGCGGGCGCCGAGCGCTGGCTCGCCAGCCGGGGCGGAAGCACCGACCCCGACCACCTCGCCGAGACGATCCTCGCTTTCTACGGGAAGGACCGCACGTTCTCCACGCCGATCCTGACCGCCCTGTCGCTGATGGGTCGGCTGGGCCCGCGCGAGGAGGCATTCCGGCGGATTCCCGCCTTGCCGTTCGAACTGGCAGCCGTCCCGCAACCGCTATGGCGCTGGCTGGGCCTGCCGGTGGTCAGCTACGCCCTGCCTGCCCTGGTCGCCGTCGGCCAGACGCGACACCACTTCGCCCCGACGCGCAACCCGCTGACGGGGTTGGCCCGTACCCTCACGCGGCGACGAACCATCCGCCTGGTGCGCACGATGCAGGCCGGCTCGGGCGGATTCCTCGAAGCGATCCCGTTGACCAGCTTCGTCACTGCCTGTCTGACGTCCATCGGCCTGCGCGATCATATGATCGTCCGAGAGGCGCTGCGGTTCCTCCGCGAGGGCGCCCGCGACGATGGCGGCTGGCCGATCGACACCTGCCTGGAGACGTGGGTGACCACACTGTCCGTCGCGGCGATCGACGCCGGCGGCGACCTGGGCGAGCACCTTTCGGTGGGCAACCGCCAGCAGATCGTCCGCTGGCTGACCGGCCAACAGTACGACTACGTGCACCCCTTCACGAACGTCCCGCCGGGCGGGTTTTCGTGGATGAACGCCGACGGGGCCGTCCCCGACGCCGACGACACACCCGGAGCGATGCTCGCGCTGAAAACGCTCGCCCCGACCGACCCGCGGGCGAAGTCGGCCGCCGAGCGGGCCGCCCGCTGGCTGCTGGCGATGCAGAACCGCGACGGTGGCATGCCCACCTTCTGTCGTGGCTGGGGCAAGCTGCCCTTCGACCGCTCCGCTGCCGATATCACCGCCCACGCACTGCGGGCGCTGCTGGCCTGGCGGAGCGAGTTCCCGGCGAAGCTCACGCAGCGAGCCAACACTGCCATCGCTGAGATGCAGCGATACCTCGTGAAACACCAGCAGCCGGACGGATCGTGGCTGCCGCTGTGGTTCGGGAATGAGTGGATCGACGACGACCGCAACCCCACCTACGGAACCGGGCGCGTGCTGACCGCCCTGACCGAGCTGCCCGCCCCGCCACCCGGCGCGGTGAGCAAGGCGTCCGAGTGGCTGCGAGACGCCCAGAACGACGACGGAAGCTGGGGCGGAGGCCCGGGCGGCAAGCCGTCCATCGAAGAGACGGGCATCGCCCTGGAAGCGCTCTCACGTTTGGGGCTTCGCACGAATCTCCCAGCCCCGCGACACGACCTGGCCGACGCCGTCGCCCGGGGCGCGGGCTGGCTGATCGACGCGACAAACGTCGGCAGAACGACCACCCCCGCACCCATCGGGCTGTACTTCGCGAAGCTCTGGTACTCCGAACAACTCTACCCAGCCGCCTTCGCCCTGCCCGGCCTGCTCCACGCCCGCCGCTTCCTGTCCACCGCACCGGTGGATGAGTAGT
>CAZYIH010000197.1:0-5450 GCA_964646915.1 uncultured Planctomycetaceae bacterium
AGGGACTACACTTTTGAGTGAGCGCGCGTAGCTCAATGGATAGAGCATTGGTCTACGGAACCAAAGGTTGCAGGTTCGAGTCCTGCCGCGCGTGGTCGCGAAAAGGCCCGCCCTCCCCGGCGGGCCTTTTTTGTGGGAGGCCCCGCCCCGACGGGCCGATCACGCTCGGCTCTCATGGCGGTATTCCACCGGCGTCAGCCCGGTCTCGCGTTTGATGACGTACGAAAGACGCGACGGATAGCTGAACCCGCTGCGCTCGCAGATCTCGGGCATCGCCAGGTCGGTGTTCACCAACAGGTCCTTGGCCCGTTCGACGCGCACCCGGCTGATTTCCTGCAGAATGGTCCGCCCCAGCATGCGGCGGAAGGCGGCCTCCAGCGTGCGACGAGGCGCCCCCGCGTGGCGAACCACAGACGGCACGTCGATGTCCTCCTCCCCCTCCCCGCAGGCGCGGGTACGGATGAATTCCACCGCCCGGGCCACGGAAGGGTCGGCGATCGCAAGCGTGTCGGTCGATTGGCGAACCACCACCTCCCGCGGCGGAACCAGGATCGGATCGGTCGGTGCTTTTTCGCCCGCGAGCATCCGGTCCAGCAGACTCGCCGCCTCGAACCCGATCTGATAGCCGCCGTGGTCGATGCTGCTCAGCGGCGGGCTGGCCATCCGGCAGAGGTGCTCGTCGTTGTCCACCCCCAGAACCGCCACCTGCTCGGGCACGGCGATGCCCAAATCGCGGCAGGCGTTGACCACCGTGACGGCCGACCAGTCCTCGGCCGCCAGCACACCCACCGGCGAGGGAAGCTCCAGCAACCATTCCTCCAGCCGCCATTTCTCGCCCTCGGCCGGTGAATAGTG
The DNA here is from genome assembly GCA_964646915.1 of uncultured Planctomycetaceae bacterium. Classification (GTDB taxonomy): domain Bacteria; phylum Planctomycetota; class Phycisphaerae; order SM23-33; family SM23-33; genus CAZFPT01. The sequence goes on from CAZYIH010000197.1 coordinate 856, forward strand.
GTGAACGCGGGCACCGACCTCCTCCGCGAAGTCCTCGAACCCCGCCAACCGACGCGAGACGTAATACAGCTGCGACGAGCCGAAGTAGGCCAGCTCGGCAAAGCCCAGGTTGGTGAGATACTCCCCCGCCAGTCGGCCGACGGCTTCGTTGTCGGCAATGACGGTGGGAACCGGCCCGGGACGATACACGCCGGTAATGGCGATCACGGGGATATCCAGCCCGGCCGCCCGCGCGAAGTCCTCGTCGGTGCGGATCTCGGCGATGATCCCCTCGATGTGCTCGGGAAGGTCCTCGGGCAGACCGGCCCGACGGGTGGGCTGGAACTCCCAGCAACGCTCGCGCTCGGCGTGGTCGAGAATACCCTCCACGATCCGTCGGCCATAGGCGGCGTATGTCTCGACGCCGATCAGGATGTGTCGGTATCTCGTTCCCGGCGCGGGATCGATGGGTTTCGGCATGGACGGGCTCCATGAAGAGGGCACGCTGTGGACGATTCAGCTCTGCGTAATTGTAGAAAATAAATACGCAAACCATCAAGATTAAAATGGTGAATGTACTACAATAAACCAGTCAATGAGGGAGCGTATCTCTCCGACGCGTCGCGACAGGCGACGGAAATACCTCTGTGCAACGAGGAACTGGATTTTAACTCTGAGGAGGCAAACGATGAAAAAGACACTTTTGACAGTACTGGTGGCCATGTTGGCGATCACCGCATCCGCCCAGGCGGGGATTCTGCTGAACCTTACCAGCGACCATCACTTCTCTGATGGTGCTGCGGAGGCAAGTGAAAGCCCGGGCATCCAGGTTGGCGGAATTGCGGACGACAACTGGAACCAGATCAACAGCGGATCGGTGGGCACGATCGTGGACGACGCCGGCGCATCGACCAGTGTGACCGTCGACGTCGGGACCACCACCGGAACGTCCCTTGACTATGGCACGGCCCCCAACTTCAACGATTTGGGTCTCGTGTTCGACGGCGGTATTTACGCCGGAAACGCCCGAAGCGCGATCTTCTCCGGGGGCGGCACGAGCGATTCAAAGTCGGGCATTCGCGTCGCTGGCCTCGATGCCGGGATCTACACGATTTACGTGACGGCGAAGAATACGAATAACAACGGCGAAAAGAATGGCGCCGATGCCTACGACATCTTCTACGGGACGGTCGGCAGCGCGTCGGGCAACACGGACTTCTCAGCCTTCTCCAGCGCCTCGATGAGCAACGCGAGCACGGATTGGGACGGAAGTCAAGCGGCGGATCCGACCAGTTGGATCGCGGGCGACAACTACGTGGCGTTCGACGTGGACGTAGCCGCCGGACAGGACCTCGTGATCGTTTCCGACGGTACGACTACCGGCGAAGACCGGGGCTTTTTGAACACGGTTGAGATCGTCCCCGAGCCGGCAACGATGACTCTGTTGGCCATCGGTGGCCTCGGTGCCCTGATCCGTCGGCGTCGACGGTAGAGCAGAAATCAACCGCCTTGGCCGGCATCTTCTGAGGCGTCGGCCAGGCGATAGACGACCTGACGAAAACGCGGGGCGGCGACGAAAGTCGTCGCCCCCGTTGTATCTCCGCACTGTGCGGAGAGCCTGCCCCTTTTTCCGGGAGAAGCCCCATGAGACGTATCCTCCTGCTTGCCGTCCTCGTAGCCGTCGTTTGCCCCGCCGCCACGCTGGCGGAGTCCCACGAGTACGACGTCGTCGTCTACGGCGGCACGTCTGCCGGCGTCACCGCAGCCGTCCAGGCGTCCCGCATGGGCAAGAGCGTGGTGCTGATCGATCCGGGCGACTACGTCGGGCTCGACGAGCACGGCGACCCGCGTTACGTCAGCCATCTCGGCGGGCTCTCCAGCGGCGGGCTGGGCCACACCGACGCGGGCGACGGGTCGGCCATTGGCGGGATGAGCTACGACTTCTACCGTCGCGAGGACTTTCTCGGCGGCGGGTCGGGCTGGGGAGTGCACGCGGGCAAGGCCGAGCAGGTCTACGACGCCATGGTGAAGGAAGCCGGCGTCACGGTTCGCCGCCTGCAGCGGCTGGACCGCTCAAACGGCGTGAGCATGACGGGCGGGCGGATCAACTCCATCTCCACGCTCACCGGTCAAACGTACAGCGGATCGATGTTCATCGATGCCACCTACGAGGGCGACCTGATGGCCGCCGCGGACGTGGACTACACCGTCGGCAGGGAGGCCCGCAGCAAGTACGACGAGCACTTCAACGGACTTGCCTATGACAAGACGCACGAGCACATATTCGGCGGCACGAAGGTGGACCCGTACGTGGTGAAGGGCAACCCCAGCAGCGGCCTGCTGCCCGGCGTGCACCTCACCCAGCAGGACCCTGCCGGCAACGGCGCCGAAGACGGGCGCATCCAGGCGTATTGCTACCGCATGACATGGACCAATAGCAGCAGCCGCACCAAGTGGGCTGACCTGTGGGGCGCCAACGGCGCCAACCCGCCGGCCGGCTACGACCGCCAGCAATACGAGCTGCACCACCGATTCCTGGAAACGGGCAAGAAGCTCGGCGACGTCGTCCGCCTGGATACGGGCATCGGCGGCGGCAAGAACGACATCAACAACTGGGGCCCGGTGTCCACGGACTTCATCGGGGGCAACTACGACGTGTACGTGCCCTCTACCGGCCGAACGGTGAACTACGCCGAAGCCAACTACGAAGAGCGCGAGTACATCATCGACCGCCACATCGAGTACACCAAGGGCTTCCTGTACTACCTGGCGTTCGACTCGCCCGAGAACATTCAGAGCAGCATGGCCAGTTGGGGCCTGTGCAAGGACGAGTTCACCGACAACGAAAACTTCCCCCACCAGCTCTACATTCGCGAAGCGCGCCGGATGGAGGGCGAGTACGTCATGAACGAGAAGAACACGCGCGACTACGGTACGATCGTCGACGTACCGGCCGGGACCGAGATCGGGCTGGGCAGCTACGCGATGGACTCCCACAACACCCACCGTTACGTCCGCGAGGACGGGACGGTCGAGGTGGAGGGCAACTTCTGGCTGGACAGCGATACCCGGACGTATTCGATCGCCTATGGCGCCATCACGCCCAAGCAGGCCGAGGCGGTGAATCTGCTGGTGCCCGCCGCGGTCTCCGCCAGCCACACCGCCTTCGGGTCGATGCGCATGGAGCCGGTTTTCATGGTGCTAGGCCAGTCTGCAGGGACGGCCGCTGTACTCGCCATCGACAGCGACGGCGACGTGCAGGAGATCGACATGGAGAGCTACCAGGCTATCATGCGGCAGTACGGCCAGAAGCTCACCGACGAGGACGAGCCGGCCGATACGCCCTTCCAGGGCATGATTCGCGAGGATTTCAACTACGGCCCGGACCAGAACAGCCTGGCCGCGGTGAGCTACATCGAGCCCGGCTGGTCGGAGCATTGGCAGGCAGACTCCGCCGACGCGAAGTACACCGGCGAAGGTGACCTGACCTACCAGGGCGCGTACTACACGCACTCGACTGCGGCGGACCATGTCAAGAGCGGTGCCGCCGGCGACGGGTCGGGCCAGCGGTCCGGGCACATCGCCATCCGCGGCATCCGGGGCGGCATGCGAGGACAGGCCTGGATGACCGCGCTGCTGAAGGTCTCGACCACCACCGACGGCGAAGCCATCCTCTGGCTGGACGGCGTGGACAGCGACGACGCGATGGGAATCGCCGAAGGCGGGGCCCTGGAGCTGCTCGGCCAAAAGACCGGCAGCGCCTATGCCGACGGGGAGGTGCACCTGCTGCTGGCGAAGCTGAACATCGCTGCCGGCAATGACTCGATCGAACTGTGGATCGACCCGGACGCCGGCAACCTCGGATCGGCCGACCTGCAGGCCGACGGAGCCGACCTGTTCGGCGACTCGCTGGACCTGCTGGGCCTCTCGGTGGGCGACGACAGCGGCGCCATCGACGCGATCCGCCTGAGCAACGCCGAGTCGGCCTTCGTCGACGTGCTGGGCCTGGTCATGGGCGATTCGGACGGAGACGGGGAAGTCACCTCCGCCGACGCCGATCGGCTGCGGGCCAACTACGGAACCGCCTCGGGCGCTCAGTGGGGCGACGGCGACTTCGATCTCGACGGCGACGTGGACTTCAACGACGCATGGATCTGGCTGGACAACTACCACGGCGACTCGGCCGGCGAGATAAACATGGCTTACCTCACCAACGGTGAGATTCCCGAGCCGACAACGATCTCGCTGCTGATTCTGGGAGCCGGCGGATTGCTGGCGCGACGACGCCGGCGATAGGCGCTGCCCTGGCCTGTCCCCCAAGAGAGATTCTCACGCAGCGGCGCCGGGGCCTCGGGCTTTGGCGCCGCTCTGTTGCGCCTCGCCTGCCGGTTGACCCCCTCACCCCGCAGGGCTAGACTGCACGCAACGGGCGATCCGTCGCCCGACGGGTAGGGTGTCCGAGTGGCCGAAGGAGACGGTTTTGAAAACCGTTGAGCGGGTTTCCCGTTCCGTGGGTTCGAATCCCACCCCTACCGTTCTCACAGGCAAAACTTCTCTCCCGCTTGCGAGGGAGCTGGGTCCGAAGGATCCAAAGGGGCGGCCCCGACCATCCGGCT
>CAZYIH010000198.1:0-1661 GCA_964646915.1 uncultured Planctomycetaceae bacterium
ACCCACTGTTGAGAATGGCGCACTTGCCCGGGCGGATGATTTGCGGTATCTGGGGATACAATGGCTTGCGTCCGACCGCCGGCGGTCGACGTCGCCAGCAGCCGTCAACCACGAAAGCGCCATGGCAGAGAGCATTGTCGACATTCAGGACGTACGGTTCTCCTACGAGTCGGAGACGGTTCTGGAGGACGTGAGTCTCACGGTGCAGCCCGGCGAGTTCGCCTGCATTGTCGGCCCCAACGGCGGCGGCAAGACCACGCTGCTGAAGCTCATCCTCGGGCTGCTCAGCCCGGACAGCGGAACCATTCGCGTCTTCGGCAAGCCCCCATCCCAGGCGGTGGACCGGATGGCCTACACGCCGCAGCACATGCGGTTCGACGCGACGTTCCCCGTCAGTGCGCGCGACGTGGTGCTCATGGGGACCCTCGGGCCAGGGCGACACATCGGACGATACAAGAAGCACGACCACGCCGCCGCCGACGACGCGCTGAACGAGGTGAGCGCCGCGGACCTGGCCGATCGACCGTTCTCCGCGCTGTCCGGCGGCCAACAGCAGCGCGTGCTCATTGCCCGCGCCCTGGCCGGCCAACCCGACCTGATGCTCATGGACGAGCCCACCAGCCACCTCGACCCGCGCACCGAAAGCGACTTGCACGACCTGCTCCACCAGCTCAACGAACGGCTGACGATTATGCTCGTCTCGCACGACGTGGGCTTCGTCTGCGATGCGATCCACAGCGTCATCTGCGTGAACCGCACCATTACCACGCACAGCACACGCGAGCTGACCGCAGACCACATGGCCGACCTGTACGGGCGGCACGTTCGGATGGTGGACCATCACAGCCACTGCCTGCGGGAGGAGGAGTGATGGTTGAATTCCTGGACGTCCTTAGCAGCTCGGCCCTGCTGCAGCGCTCGGTGGCTGCCGGTGCGATGGCCGGCGTGGCCTGCGGCGTGGTCGGCTCGTTCGTGGTGGTCCGGCGAATCACCTACGTCGCCGGCGGAATCGCCCATTGCGTGCTGGGGGGGATGGGGGCGGCCAGCTATCTTCGGGCGGTGCAAGGCTGGGAATGGATGGACCCGCTGTACGGCGCACTGGCTGCTGCCCTGCTGGCGGCGGGGCTGATCGGGCTGGTCTCCATGCGATACCGCCAACGCGAGGACACGCTCATCAGCGCCCTCTGGGCGGTGGGGATGGCCGTCGGCGTGCTGTTCATGCAGGCCACCCCCGGATACGCACAGGACCTCATGAACAACCTGTTCGGCAGCGTGCTGATGGTCTCGCCGGGCGACCTGTGGCTGCTGGGCGGCCTGACGGCCATGGTGGTAGCGTTCAGCCTGGCGTTCTACCGCCCGCTGCTGGCGGTGTGCTTCGATGAGGAGCACGCACGCACCCGCGGCGTGCCCGTGGAGGCCTACTATCTCCTGCTGCTGGGGCTCACCGCCCTGACGGTGGTGCTGCTGGCGCGGGTGGTGGGAATCATCATGGTCATCGCCCTGCTGACGCTTCCGGTGGCGGTGGCCGGTCACTGGGCGCGGCGACTTTGGCAGATGATGGTCCTGGCGGCGGTCGCGAGCATCGCCCTGACCTTTCTCGGACAGGCGGCAAGCTACGCACGCGACCTTCCGACCGGCCCGGTGATCATCGTCTTCTGCGG
>CAZYIH010000198.1:1761-5334 GCA_964646915.1 uncultured Planctomycetaceae bacterium
CCTGCCAGGTAGGCCTGCATCTCATCGAGGACGCGTTCGGGGTCGCCGGAGTTGGCCTGCACGACCGCTTCGAGATGGCCGAACGATTCGATGCCCGTCTCGACGAACTCCACGCCCACCCCCTCGTCGCAGACGCGGGTGATCTTCGATCGCGATTCGATGACCGGCCCGTCGGGCCCGTCGCCAAGCCTGATGCGCAGCGTCAGCTCCTCGCCGGCAGAGACGCCGGAGACACCCTCGATGAACGATCCGTGAATGCTCAGGTCCCGCACGCGCACGGCGACCGATCGGCCATCGACGTCGATCGTGGCTGATATCTCGAACGGAATGCGAATGAACGCCCTGTTTTCCATCGTACTCACTCCCCGTGTGCTGACGCCTTGCGGCCAGACGCGAACTGCACTGCACCCTTCCATTCGGACCCGCCCCCGTTGGATTTGAGGAAATTCCGGATCCTCCCTCAACGCGATGGCTGACAAGCCCAGGGCACCGGGGCGGGCAGAGATTCCGACCGTCTCTCGTCACGCGACGCGCTGGAACACGCCGGGGCGATGCAGTACGATGGCCGCGACATGAGCGACGACCATACCATCGACATCTTCTCCCAGCCGACGCTGGAGGCGAAGGTCAGGACGCTCGACGAGCTGGTCTCGATCCGCGAGGCCCTCCGAGCCGACGGCCGAACCGTCGTGACGAACAACGGTTCGTACGACCTGCTGCACGTCGGACACGTGGTAAGCCTGCACCAGGCCGCCGGCGTGGGCGACGTGCTGATGGTGGGCGTGAATTCCGACGCGTCCGTGCGGGCGTACAAGGGTGCCCATCGCCCGGTGAACCCGCAGGAACATCGGCTGCGGATGCTGGCGGCGCTGGGGTGCGTGGATTATGTCTTCGCCTTCGACGAGGAAACGCCCATCGCGTTTCTCGAACGACTCGCGCCGGACGTGCATACCAACGGAGCCGAATACGGGGCGGACTGCATCGAACGCGAAACGGTCGAGCGCAACGGCGGAAGATTGCATCTGCTGTCGATCGTCGAAGGCGTGCGAACCACCACGCTGATTGAGCGGATTCATCGGGCGTTTATCGACGCCCCATCCTGAGCAGGAGCATACGCAATGAAATGCCTCGTCACCGGCGGTGCCGGCTTTATCGGGTCCAACCTGGCGTTGAAGCTCCAGCAGCAGGGCGACGACGTCGTGGTCGTGGACAACTTCTTCACCGGCCACGTGGACAATCTGGCGGGTTTCGAGGGCGAGGTCATCCGCGCGGACGTATCTCGCCCGATGGAGATCAGCGAGGATTTCGACGCGATTTTCCATCAGGCAGCCATCACCGACCCGCGCCACCCGGACGACGACGAGACGTACCGCTCGAACACCGAAGGCTTCGAGGTGATCATCGACCTTGCCCGGCGCTGCGGGGCGAAACTCGTCTACGCCTCGTCGGCCAGCCTGTATGGCCACGGGGACGCCCCCCAGCAGGAGGACCAGCCCAAGGACCTGCTGAACACCTACGCCCGCAGCAAGCTGTGGATGGACGACCGCGCGAGAACGCTCGTCGATGAGATGCACATCGTCGGCCTGCGGTATTTCAACGTATTCGGGCCGCGCGAGGTCCACAAAGGTCGACCGGCGAGCATGATCTACCACCTCACCCAGCAGATGAAGGTCGGCCGACGTCCAAAGCTCTTCCGCAACGGCGAGCAGAAGCGCGACCACATCTACGTCCCCGACGTGGTCATGGCCAATCTCCTGGCGATGGAAGCCCCCTGCGGGGTGTACAACGTCGGCACCGGCCGGGCGACGACGTTCAACGAACTGGTCCAGTGGATCAACCAGGCCCTGGGTACGGACCTCCAACCGGACTACATCGACAACCCCTACGGCGAGACCTACCAGGCCCACACCCAGGCGGATACCACCCGCGCCCGGGAGGAACTGGGCTTCGAGGCAGCCTTCACCGCGCAACAGGGCGTGATCGACTACGTCCGGCAGCTCACCTGAACGCACGCGCTGTGGACCGAATTCCGCGAGTTTTTCGCTCAGCTGCAATAGTACGGCCCTTTCTCCGTTAGACCCCTCAGCCGCGGGACGACGGCGCCATCGCCCCGCACGAGAGTGAGTCAATGTGATCCGACGAAAGGACCCAATCATGAACCGCACCCCGAGAATTATCCTGGCGATATTGGCTGTCGCGCTGGTGGCCGGCAGCGCCATCGCCCAGGAGCAGGACGCAAAGCAGAACCGCAAGCAGAATCGCAAAACCCGTCAGGCCAAGCGCCAGGAAAACGATCAGAATCGCCGGCAGAATCGCCGGCAGGACAGACAACGGGCTCACCAGCGGATGATGGCCCAGATCTGCAAAGGGGCCGACCTCAGCGAAGAGCAGCAGGCCCAGCTGAAGACCGTGATGGAGAGCTTCGCCCAGGACGCCAAGAACTGGCACAAGGAAAACGCCGACAAGCTCCAGGCCCTGCGCGAGGAGCACCGCCAGGCCGTCAAGGACGGCGACACCAACAAGCTCAAGGAACTTCGCCGGAAGCGTCAGAAGCTGATGGCCGGGCTCAAGACCAAGGCCGAGACCAACCACCAGCAGATCATCAAAGCCCTCGGTGAGGAAAAGGGCAAAAAGGTGGTCGGGATGCTCCAGGCCGCCCGCCGCCGCCGGATGGCCCGACGTCATCCCGCCGCCGCGACGGCGAAAGTGCTGGGAGACTCCCTGACCGACAAGCAGAAGGAGATCCTCGCCCAGACCGCCAAGGCCGTCCGTGAAGCGGAAGGACGCGACGCGAAGAAAAAGGCCGCCACCGAAGGCAGGGAGAAGTTCCAGGCCACCCTCACCGACGAGCAGAAGCAGAAGCTCGCCACCGCCCGCAAGCGCATGGGGCGGGGCGGCGCCCGTCAAGGCCGCGAGCCATTCAGCCGACTGAAAACCGCCCTGGGCGACTCGCTGACAGCCGACCAGAAGAAGATCCTCTCCGAGACATCCCAGACCGTCAAGGAAGCCGATGACCGCGACGCGAAGCGAAAGGCTCTCGGGGAAGGGATGAAGAAGCTCCGCGAGTCGCTCAGCGACGAACAGAAGCAGACCCTCCGCAAGGCGATGGGACGACGAGGCGGACGAGGCGAGGCAGACGGGCAAGGACAGCGGGGCAAACGTCGTGAAGGCAGCAAACGTGGTGGCCGCGGCGGCAACGGCACGGGCTCGAACGAGTAAACGAGCGATCCGAACCGGCCTGCAACCCCCGCAGCCGAGAAATCAACGACCCGGACGGGACAAATGATCCCGTTCGGGTCTTCTTGTTGCCGATTTTTCCGATTATTTGAATTCGAGGTAAGGTTGGCATTTCACTGGCCTTGCCGTGCATTTGAGCGCAACAAAGGGGGCGTCAAAGCCAATAATTCTCGGAAAAGCCTTGTCAGAGACCGCCGTAGTGTCTATATAATTACGTGAAGCGAATGAAACGGCTCGTGCCACAGTGCTTGCAGGTCTCCCTCCACCTGCGATCTTGGCAGCGAGCCACTGACAGCCGGGAATATTCAGGTCTCCCTCCGCCTGGACGTTCCCGGT
>CAZYIH010000199.1:0-5329 GCA_964646915.1 uncultured Planctomycetaceae bacterium
GGAACCCGAGCAATTTCCGTACTTCCATCCCGCCGCAGCACCCCCGGGGTGTGCAAAACCGCATCGCCCGATCGTGGGAAAGAAACCAAAAGAACCCGCCGATCCTGGCCTCAGTCAGGGTCGACGGGTTCCCGGGGGCTCCTCGGGTGCTACGATTCGTCTTCCGGTTCGCCCTCCTCGGCACGCAGCGTCAAAGAGGCAGAGTTCACGCAGTATCGTTGGCCTGTCGGGTCCGGTCCGTCGTTGAATACGTGCCCGAGATGTGCTCCGCAGTTGCTGCAGTGCACCTCGGTCCGTGTGACGAAGAAGCTGCGGTCTTTCGATCGGCCGATGGCCTGTTCGTTGATCGGCGCCCAGAAGCTTGGCCAACCGGTCCCCGAGTCGAATTTCGTTCTGCTGTCAAACAACTCCTGCCCGCAGCAGACGCAGGCATACACACCGGGCGTCTTGGTGTCCCAGTACTTGCCCGTGAAGGCTGCTTCGGTATCGTGCTCTCGGGTTACGCGGTATTGCAGGTCGGTCAACTGATCCCGCCATTGATTTTCAGTCTTGGTCACTGGAAAGCCCTTTCCCCCGGCACGCGACTCGTCCTCGTGCGAAGACGGACTGCAGCCGGGCCCCAAGCCCGCAACAGCCAATAGTGTCAGAACGCACCCAAGACGAATCATGGTATTGTCATTCCTGGCCTCAATCGGCCGGGTTGGTGTCTACCAGTAAATCGTTTCACAGTCAGGAATGGTTCCGAAAACACCGGCCTCGCGCGCTGCGTCGGGCGCAAAAGGAAACCCCGCGACCGAGGTGTCTTGGCCTCACCTCGATCCCGGGGTTCCCACCCGCTTTGGGCCGATCTGCCCTCTCTTCGGCGGGGCGTCGTCTCCTGCATCTCGCAGGCCCCGCAGCCGTCCCTTTTTCTGCATCGGCCCAGGCCCCTGTTCTCGCCTCGGCTTTCCAAGTCTCCTTCCATCGGGTCTGCCGGTTGGCGTTCCCGCCGGGGCGCACCGTCAGACCGGAATACACGTGTATGGGGGATCCGTCCCTGCTGCGGACAGGTTCGTCCGGAAACGACGAAGCCGCCGGCGAATGAAGTGAAAGATGACGACGGCTGTGAATTGAACCTGCTACTGCGGGATTTATACGCATCCCACGAGACCTCGGACAACCCCGGAAATCCCCGGGCAGGGGGTTTTTCTCTCGGCCGGGCCGCTTGCCACCGTCGCATTGGGCGGGTATCGTCACCGACAGATGATTCGACGGGGCGGCGATGACCGATCCAGATGCCCAACTCAGCCAGGTCCGATCCCTGGTGGTGTACTACTCGCGTACCGGCCGAACGCACGCCGTGGCCGAGACCGTCGCCCAATGCGCCCAGGGCGACGTGCAGACTCTGCGAGATACCCGGAAGCGCACCGGCCCGATCGGGTGGGTCCTGTGTCTCTTCGATGCACTCCGCCGCGGCACCGCGCGAATCGAACCGCTCGACGTGGACGTGGAGGACTACGACCTGGTGTTCGTCGGAACGCCCGTCTGGGCGGATTCAGCCGCCCCGGCCGTCCGCGCGTTCGTGACAACCTTCGGCCCCCGATGTAAACACCTGGCCTTCTTCGCCACACACTGGGGCCCCCAGCCCGGCAGAACGTTCAGCGAGATGGCCGAACGGGCCGATCAGTTGCCGGCCGGTACGTTGTCCGTCTCGGCAAGGGAAATCGCCCAGGCAACGTGGGCTCCCAGGACCAGGGACTTCGTGCACCGCGCGGCCCGGGTGGCCGCCGGCGGCCGGCATCGCGTCTGAGGGAGTGCGACATTCCTTGGGGCGCGAGTGGGTCGGCCGGGACCTTCCATGCATGGGCAGGATGCGCCATACCATTCGGGGCACGTAGCACGGCCTTCCAGCCTGTGTTTACATGGGCAGGATGCCTATGCCACGAAGCTTCCAGTCATGTGCAACCCGGCACTGGTTCGGGGACATGGTTTACACCTTTGGTAAGGAGGCGTCGATGCCCAGTATGCCGATTTACGCCAGGCCCGCAAGTGAAGGCGAACTCGCCGGGTCGACATGTATATAAAGGTAGGGAAAGGAGTGTGCGATGAAGCAGCAAACGGCAATGCGTGCGTTGAGGGTCTGGCTGGTGGTGGGTGGATTGTCGCTGCTGGCGGCGCTGGTGGGGGTGTTCATGCCGTTTTCCTGGATGGACGCCGCCCATCGGTGGATGGATCTCGGACCGTTGCCGTCGGCGGGCATCGTGGAATACCTCGCCCGGGCCCTGTCGGCGATGTACGCCATGCTCGGCGGATTGCTTCTGATCTGCGCAGCCGACCCGGTTCGGCTGGCAGTGGTGGTTACCTATTCGCTGATCTCAGTGGCGGCAGTGGCGATCGGCATGTTGATCATCATGTCGCTCAATCAACCGCAACTGGTGCCCTGGATCGCCGCCGACGCGATTTCCGCGGCCGGCTACATGGCAGTGGGGCTTGTGCTGCAGCGATCGGCCCGGGTAGGTCCGGGCGCTTGGGCGGTGTAATCCGGTCGGCTGCCCGGTGAATTGTCATTCGCCGGCCGGTTCGAGAAGCATGAACTCGCCCAGGGAAACATTGTTGTTGCCGGGCATCCCGTGCAGTTCGACACGCAGCTTGCGGACGGTGACCTTCTCGAAGAGGGCTTCGGTGCCGCCCTCGCCGTCAACGAGGCAGTGGTCGACCAGGCGTTTCCATCCGCCGTCAATTTCGGCGAAGAGCGAGACGCCCAAGGCGTTGCCCCCGCCCCTGCCGTTTACGCGGATACCCAGCAGGTCCTGTTCCTTGCCCAGGTCCAGCTCGAAGGCGGCGCGGTTGCGTCCCCGCACCCCGCCCTGGGTGGACGGGTCGCCGTCAAGAATGGCCTTGAGCCCGCCGTCGCTGGACGATTTCCACTCGTCGCTCTTGGAGGTCACCTTCTCGGCAAGACCCTTGATGCAGCGGCGGTCGTTCTTGCCGGCCTTGAAGGTGATGTCCTCGGTGTGCTTCATCTCGAACCCGCTGTCTTTGGCGTTGCGGATCGGTCGGCCGCCGAGGTGCAGACCTTCGAACGTGACGTCGTAGATTTTGTGCTTCTCGTCGAAGCCTTCGATACGCGGGGCGTGGCGGGTTCCGAGGTTGAGGATGTTGACGTTGCGGACGGTCACGTCGTGGATGGTGCCCAATCCGCGACGCTTCTGGATGACGAAGTCGATTGCCCGTCCCCAGCCCAGATCGCAGGTCAGGTTCTCGATGGTAATCTTGTGGACCTCCGCCCCGTCCCGCAATTGAATGATGGCGGCCCGCATGGCGCTGATGATCTCGATGTTCCGGTAGGTGATGTTCTTGAACGTTTGGCCGTTGGTTTCGGTGCCGATTTTCACGCCGCCGTACTTCAGGCAGTTCAGCAGGCAGTACTCGGCTGTGATGTCCGAAGTCTCCTTCCAGTGGGATCGGAAAGACTTGGTCGCGATGCAGTCGTCCTTGGTCACGATGTACACGTCGCGGATGTGGACCTTGCGGCAGTTGACCGGGTTGATCCCGTCCTTGCCGCCGAAGACCTTGTAGTTGCGGACGGTCACATTGGTGCTGAAGTCAAACCGGGTGTTCCAGTTGTAGTCGAAGTTCGTCGAGATCAGCCCCTCGATGTGAAGCTTGTCGACGTTATTGGTCCGCAGGCAGCCAGCCTGGTTGCCGCCCGGCGAACCGGTGAAGTCCAGAATGCCCTCGCCGGTGAGCTTGATGTTGTTGGCGTCTTCAGCCAAAAATCGGATGGATTTGATGATCGCCTCGGGCGCAAGATGCATGTTCACATTGCTCTTGAGGTTGAGCGTGGAGTCCTTGCTGCCGCCGTAGACGCCGTTGGGCACGTAAATTGTTCCGCCGCCGTCTTCATGCAGCTTGTCGACGGCCTGCTGGAAGACCTTGACCATGTCCGTCTTGCCCGTGGCGTCGATGCCATCCAGCTTCGAGGCGTCCAGGACGTTCCTGCCGGTGGGTTCTTTCGGCATGGCGTAGGTGAACAGGGCCAGGGCGCGATTCTTGTTGATCTTCACGCGCAGGTTGCACGGCTCGGCGAGGGTAAGCACGAGCTGGTTGCCGTCGATTTGGGAGGTGACCTTGGCCCACTTGGGACGTACCTCGTAGCCGGCGATGGGCTTGTTCCCGTCGACTGCGATGACGATGTTCGTCTTGCCGGAGATCGCCAGGCGGGCCATCCGGATGCGGTTCTTCCAGAACGCCTTGACCGGGACATTCTTACCCTCGGCAGTGACGGTGTAGGAGGCGTCGGCCTTGCCGAGCGGCGTATCGAAGACCTTGATCTCTGCGCAGGCGATGGCAGTGATGGTCAAGAGGGCGAGCAGGGCGGGTGCGATGCGTTTCATGAGTTGACTCCTTATTGGGGCTGTCCGGCAGGACAATGCTTTTCTGACGCAAAATATGAGGCATGAGTAACGTAGTTCGTATCCGTCTATGCTGAAACCCGGTCGGTTCGCGTAGGTATCGCCCAATATCAGAAAATGCGGCGTGGTGCGTCACGGGACATGACCGATATTGCCGGATGAAGGAATGTGCGGAAGGGTTGTGGCCCTTCTGGTTTGCGGGGTTACCTGGCGGTGTTTGGTTTGATCGACGATCCTGCAGGATTACCTGCTTCGTCATGGGCGCATGGAAAAGGCCCCGCATGCCGAAGCACACGGGGCCTTCCGTATATAAGGTAAACAGTGTTGTCGTCTTGGTCCGGCGTTACCACCGGTTTGTCTTCCCGAGGGAAGACGAGGCTGTGCTGACTATCTTCATCGTGCAGATCTCTCTGCTGGGTGGGGATTAAACTCCCTGGTAGGGGAGAGGCTCCACCGTTCGATGTCTAGATAATCCTCTAGAAAGGAGGTGATCCAGCCGCAGGTTCCCCTACGGCTACCTTGTTACGACTTAGTCCCAGTTACCGAGCTCACCTTAGGCAGCACTGATTCGTGCCGACTTCGGGCGCTCCCAGCTTCCATGACTTGACGGGCGGTGTGTACAAGGCTCAGGAACACATTCACCGCGTCACGCTGATACGCGATTACTAGCGATTCCGACTTCATGGAGTCGAGTTGCAGACTCCAATCCGAACTGGGGCGTGCTTTTTCCGATTTGCTCCACCTCGCGGTCTTGCGTCGGTTTGTACACGCCATTGTAGCACGTTTGCAGCCCTGGACATAAAGGCCATGAGGACTTGACGTCATCCCCACCTTCCTCCGGTTTAACACCGGCAGTCTCGCTAGAGTCCCCGCCATTACGCGCTGGCAACTAACGACAAGGGTTTCGCTCGTTACGGGACTTAACCCAACATCTC
>CAZYIH010000200.1:0-5319 GCA_964646915.1 uncultured Planctomycetaceae bacterium
GGAGTGAGCCCGGAAAAGGCGTTTTCCCATTAAGGGAACCCCTGCCATGCGTCGATACGATGGATGAGGGATTTGCTCGGAGAACCGGACGGCCCGTTTGGCCGACCCGACGACCGGGCCGGACCGCCAGATTTGAGGTAGTCAGATGACTTTCCGTCGCATGCTGCGACCGACGAACCGCAAGATCCGCCTGGCAGTGGGTCTGATGTTGACCGCGCTGTTCTGCATCCAGTGCGTGGGCACGTCCGAGGCGGATCGGGAAGCCGACGAATTCTCTGTGATGATGAGCGGCGAGACCATTGGTGAGAACGCTCCCAGCGTTTTGAAGAAGGTGGAGACCCTCGCCGGCAAAGACCACGCCGAGCTGCTGGAGTTCTGCCAGAGGGCCTACGAGAATCGCGTTCGCGATTACACCTGCACGCTGATCAAGCAGGAGCGGATCAACGGCACGCTGGGCAAGCCCCAGACCATCGCCGCCAAGTATCTGCGCGACCCGTACAGCGTCGCCCTGGCGTGGACGAAAAACGCCGGCCGGGCCGACCGCGTGCTGTATGTCAAGGGCAAGTACGGAGATCAGATGCTCGTCCGTCCGGCAGGCTTCCTGGCGGCATTGGTCGGTACCGTCAAGCGCGACCCGGACGGTCCCGAGGCCATGAAGAGCACGCTTCGGCCGATCAACCAGTTCGGGTTTGCCAACTCGATGGCCGACCTTGAGAAGGTCTATCGCCTCGCCGAGAAGCGTGGCGAGCTGACCGAGTCGTTCAAGGGCTTTGGCGTGCACGAAGAAACCGGCCGAAAGGCGGCCATTCTGGTTCGTGATCTGCCCGCCCGGGAAGGCTATCCCGCCGCCAGGACGATCATTTACATCGACGCTGAGTATCTCGTGCCGACGATCGTGGAAGGCTACGACTGGGACGGCAAGCTGCTCTGCCGCTACATCTTCAAGGACATCAAATTCAACGTCGGGCTCACCGAGAGCGATTTCCTCCCGGCCAACAACGACATGAAACCGGTCAAGTAGCTCGGCTGGGATTCATCCGAAACACCCAACCCCGTCACTTCACGTGGCGGGGTTTTTTCATACCCGCGACCAGACGCGCCACCAGGCGGGCCAGGCCCCGGCCCGAGCTGGGAAGATCGGCTCCCATCGCCGCCACGCGCGGGGGAAAGATACCCGTGGCAGGGGAGAAACGTGATCGAGCCTCCATCCCGCCCGCGGGTCAGCCGTCTTCGGCGGTGCGTTTGGCCATGCGGACCTGGACGGTGGGCAGCGAGCCGACGATTTCGACGTTGATGTCCTCGGGCAGGCGGACGTTGACCGCCTTGGAGATGAAGCCCTTGTCCTTGTCGTCGTCACGGAGTTTGATGTAGGCGTCGACGTCTTTCTGCCGGGCCCGGAGCTTGTCGATCTCGGCCCGGGGGCCGGAAACGGTGATCTCCTTCTGCCACCAGAAATCGTCGTTGGCCTCGAAGCGGTACTCGGTCCAGGTGTTGTCCGAGCCCCAGGTATGCGGCGTCTGGAGGCGGACGATCAGCTTGAGGTCCATCCGCTGGGGAAGGTCCTGAACGGTGACTTTGAGGGTGACCTTGACGGTGTCCGGCGAGACGATTACGCCGAGTCCGGCGATTTCCGGGATCACGCGGGCCGGGACGGTGACTTCCTTGCCCGGCTCGATGTCTCTGAGGTCGTAGGTCGCCTGGATGGTCGGTTCCTGGTCGGTCGCGGCGAGGATGGTATCCCACGTCGAGAGCGAGGCGAGTACCGCGACCTTGCCCGGCTCGATGGTCGGTTCGCCGGCCGGCGATCCGCCTCGCGGAAGGAACGTCACGGGCACCATCAGTCGGGCCCGCTCTTCCATCGTCGTGGCGACCGTGTCTTCCGAGGCCGACACGAACGCCAGTCCGAATTCGTCGGCCGGCGTGGAGGAGTTGAGGATCTCGCCGGTGGTGGGGGAGTAGGTGCGTTTGTCCTTCACGTAGCGGTCGGTCAGATCGTAGACCATGGTGCGCTGGTGGGTGTCCAGCCAGGTGCGGAACCGTTCGAGACTCCCGCGCGATCCCCGCATGCGGAAGGTGACTTCCCTCTCGACGGCCTCGACTTCGCGCATCTCATCGCCGCGGGCTTCCAGCAGGGCGAGGTTGTCCGCCGACGCCACCAGACGCACGGTGGCGGAGAACTCCATCTCGTCGGTGAACTCCATGTCCGCGTAGATCCACACCAGCACCGTCACCAGTACGACCCAGCCGAGGTTCTTCAGCTGACGGGTCCACCAGGAGCGGGAGTACTTCGGCTCTTCGGGCATGTAGAGCATCTGGGCCATGGGTCAGATTTCCAGGTCTTCCTCGGCTCGTTTGCGGGCTTTGCGGGTCTTGCGCGGCGTGAGCAACCCCAGCAGCATCTCGCGGAGGTTCTCGGGCTCCAGGCCGATGTGCAGCTGCCCCTCGTACGCCAGGGACACCCTTCCGGTTTCCTCGCTGACGACCATGATCACCGCGTCGGAGTCCTTCGCCAACCCCAGCGCCGCGCGGTGTCGGCTTCCCAGCGAGCGGTCCACGTCCTCGCTCTCAGCCAGCGGGAACTGGCAACCGGCAGCCACCACGCGATGTCCGCGAATCACCACGCCCATGTCGTGCAGGGCAGTGCCCGGATAGAAGATCGAGTTGAGCAGTGCCGGGTGCAGCCGGGCGTCCAGAACGGTGCCCGTCTGGATCAACGCCGCCAGCCCCACCGATCGCTCGACGGCCACCAGGGCGCCGATCTTGTTTCGCGAGAGATACGCCGCCGACTCGACCAGGGCATCGACGGCCTGCTGCACCTGTCCGCGTGCGCCGCGGAAGAATCGTGCCTGCCCGATCTGGATCAGTGCGCGACGCAGTTCCGGCTGGAACGCGATCGCCAGGGCAACCAGCGCGAACAGGAGGAACCGCCCGAAGAGGAACTCCAGCCGCTTCCATTCGTCGTTCTTGGGCAGCAGGCGGATTCCCAGGTAGAACACCGCCACCAGGACGGCGGCCCCTTTGACCAGGCCCGCCCCACGCGTTCCCCGGAGGAACTTCATCACCCACCAGACGACGATGCCGATCAGGATCAACTGCACCAGAACCACCCATGGCGAGTAGCCCGCCAGGCGGTTGAGGTAGATGGTCAGTCCCTTGGTGAATTCGTCGATCACGTCGGTCGGTCCCGGTCGGTTCAGCGCGCACGAACTTCCCTATAAATATCATATCGACCTCGCAGGACACAACGCTGCAGAGCTTTTCGCCGCACATTGTCATGGCAGGAGCTTTCGGCTGACACGGGCAGAGCAGTATTTCACTCTCGCGGAAAACCTTGGACCGTCGGCGTTGTTTATACCGATGAGGCGCATTTGTCCGCGACGTTCCCCCGAGGCCGGGGGCGGTTCGAGGAACTCAGACCTGAGGAGACACCATGACGCTTACCCGCAAGACCCGATGGATCACTCTTTGCTGTTTGCTGGCTGTGCTGAGCGGCCCGCTGGCTGTGCTGGCCGGCGACGTCGAGCACCCTCGGCTGTTCGTGACCGCCAAGAAGCTCGCCGCCATCCGCAAGGCCGCCGCTGCCGACAAGACCGGCCATCACCACCGCGCGATCGCCGCCCTCAAGGCCCGCGTGGACAGCGGCGATCCGACGAAGGCATACAGGGACCATATCAGCGATTACACCTACAGCTACTTCGCGCGGGAAGCCGCCCTCATGTCCCAGCTCTCCACCAGCGACGCGGCGAAAAAGAAATACGCCGACCTGGCCTACAAGACCGTCGAAGCCATCTGGGAAAAGCCCCTCAAACGCCGCCCCGAGACCGGGTACGGCCTCTCGCGTGCCATGATGTCCCTGGGTGTGGGCATCGCCTACGACTGGTGCTACAACCAATGGTCCGACCAGCAGCGGTCTTACGTGGAAGGCAAGATCAACAAGGCCCTGGACGCCTGGCCCCGCTACGGGCACGCGAACTTCGGCGACGCCCGGGCGAGCAACTGGGTGGCCGTCTGTCGGGGTGGGGAAATGGTGCTGATGTTGGCCGCCGGCCAGGAGAAGGCCCGCGCGAAGCGGTACAGTAAGCTTACTCGGGAGTTGGGCCTGCACATCCGCAACGGGTTCGGCTCGCTGGGTGTCTCGCAGGAAGGCGTGGGGTATACCGAATATCCGGGCGGGTTCCTCATGCCCGCCGCCTACGCCGCCGCCGACCTGGGCGACGAGGACCTGCTCAAGCAACTGCGGAAAATGGACCAGTGGAAGCTGGCGATGTATTCGCAATCCTTCCAGCCGCACGAGCGAAAATTCCTGATGCAGGGCGTCTCGGGCAGCAGCAACTATGACGAGGGCTGGGTGAGCCTGCTGTGGAACACCGTTCCCGAGGACCACAAGCCGTACTACGCGTGGTTCTACGACCGTCACATGGGTGTCAAGGCCCCGTTGGAAAGCGACGCCGCCCGATTCGACGCCAACCGGGCGGGCACGGTCTGGGCGATTCTCTACTATCCCACGGACGTGACGCCCAAAGACCCCACCGGCGTATACCCGGCCGGGGCGGCCGACGACAGGGGCTATTACTTCTTCCGCTCGCGCTGGAAGGACGAGAACGACATTCAGACGAGCATCATGGCCGACACGGTACATCACGGCCACGCTTGGGACCAACCCGAGCAACTGGTGATCGGCCTGATGGCGTACAACACGCGGTTTTTC
This sequence comes from uncultured Planctomycetaceae bacterium, assembly GCA_964646915.1. GTDB lineage: Bacteria > Planctomycetota > Phycisphaerae > SM23-33 > SM23-33 > CAZFPT01. Next base: position 4,709 of record CAZYIH010000200.1, read on the forward strand.
GGCGGACCAAGCAAGAAGCGCGAAGACAAGCTCTACTCCACGCTTTTGGTGGACGGGAAGTACAACATCAGCAAATCGGTCCGCATGACCGGCAAGAAGGTGGATTTCCAGGCCGACAAGACCGGCGGCTACGCCATCGTCGACGGGGGCGGGCTGTACCGGCAGTTGGGCGTTTCCGAGGCGAAGCGTCACATGCTGGTGGAGTTCTCCAAGGACGGCAGCAGCGCGATTATCGTGACGCTGGACATGGTCAAGAGCGATACGGAGCACACCTACACCTGGCAGGGCAACCTGGGCAGCGAGGAGGGCGATGACGACATCAAGTCCTCCTCCGGCAAAGAGGGCGGTCGGCCGACCTTCACGCTCAAGGGCCGAAATGGCGGCTATACCAAGGGCTGGGTGGTATTCCCCGCCGATGCCGAGATCACCACGGGCGACCCGCTGCAGTTGTCCTGCAAGGGCGAGAACCAGAACATCTGGGTGGTGATGGTGGTGGGCAGGGGCGACCAGCCGACGGCCCAGGTCAGCGGGGCCGGCCCGGAGACGAAGATCACGGTGGGCGGCAGGACCATCCACTACGACGCGAAGAAGGGCAAACTGATCGCGGAATG
>CAZYIH010000201.1:0-5260 GCA_964646915.1 uncultured Planctomycetaceae bacterium
CAGCCGTCAACTGCCGGTTTCCTTCAAAGCCTTGGCGATCACGAAGTAGTTCGACGTCGTGTTCCCCGGGCCGTCGAGCTTCCCCCAGCCGCGGCGTGTGTCGCGTCGGATGAGGATGTACTCGGCGTTGTCGGTCTGGATCCGGTGGCGGGACAGTGTCCAGTCGACCGCCCACTCCGGCAGGTCATCCTTCTTGGGCAGCGCCAGCCACACCCGGGCCGGTCCGTCGAAGTGGACGGTCATCTGCTGTCTGTCATCCGGTGTGGTCTTGTCGTCATTGCGGGTTTTCAGCAGCAGGGCGTCGGTGAGCTCATCAGGCAGCTTCCGGACCTTGTAGTCCCGGTCGGTGTAGATCGTCTCGCCCTTCGTCAGCCGTCCCCACCGGCAGCCCTCCGGCGTGCCCTTTGGCGCCAGCTTCGCATTGGGATCCACGCGGGCGCCGGCATCGGTCGGGGTCGATCGCCGCTTGCACCTCCGGCGGAATGCTTCCAGCCGCTTGGACAACACCGCTCGCCCGGTGTGGTTGAGATGATCCAGGTCCGCGAAGTAGTCGGCCGGCAGGTCGTGTCGGGCCCCTTTGTTCACATCCAGAACGAACAGTCCCTTCGTCCGTCGCTGGAACTGTTCGAGCAGGAGGACGAACTCCCGATGCCCCTCTCGCGAGATGCCGTCCTCGCTGATGACCGCTGTCTTGCCGAAGGCCGGGTGCGTCGGCGGCGTGAACAGCAGCACGTTGATCCCCCGTTCGTCCAGCCGTCGAATGATTCGTTTCAGCCTCAGCCAGTCGCGCACCTCAAGCTCCCACCGGGGCCGACGCGCCTTGATCCGGGCGTTACGCAGGGCCGATTTCATCGGCATTCTTCCCTTCTTGTCGTCGTAGCCGCCCCAGCAGTGGGCGTCCCATCGAAGGGACTTCTTTCGATCGCGGATCTGGGCAATCGTCAGCGCCACAGCCGGCGGATCGCGCCAGGCGGCGAAGTCGGTTTTTACGTCGTTCCGGCCGGCGGGGCTGGCGGCGATCTTCCGGGCCTCCCCGTCGTCCCAGCTTTGCGAGACCATGCGAGGCGCCACGCCCAGGACCATCCATTCCAGCTTTGGCAGGTGCGGGATGTAATGATCGGTCAGCCATTCGAGCGTATCGAGCCCGCAGCTCTGAATGCCCAGGTTGTACGCCCTGGGAATCGCCTGATTGCCGTCGCCGCCGAGCATAAGCCCCACGTTCAGCCCCTGGTCCGTGCGCGAGTCCCCCCATGCAAGCAATGTCAGCTGTCCGCGCAGTGCGTGGAGCGTTCGCATCCGTTCGCTAAGCCCGCGGCCATACTGGTCGCCGGAGAGCTCGCGGAGCTTGAGAGATTGGTCCGTCTGCACCCAGACGGCAGCGTCGAAGTTGTCCAGCGCGTTGGACGTCTTGACGTCCTTGGCTGCGGGATAGTCGCTCCGTGGTCGCAGCGTGAGTTTATACGTCTTGCCGACGGTACGCTTGGCCGATGGCTGGGGCAGGGCGTCGACGATGGCCCAATGGGCTACATGGAGCGTTTCGCCGGAATCGGCTGCCTCGTATTCGTACACGACCAGCGCGTCGCGATACGGTGCGATGCCCTTGACCGTCGGCATCGGAGATGTCCTGCGAAGGTTGGCTGTCACCTCGCGCTGGCGGGGTTTCTGCCCGGCCTCTCCGCCCGTCGACGACGCAGCGGCGGCCAGCAGGCAGATCAGCGGCAGGATGAAAGCAAACGGCGATCGTCGCATTCCGCAAGTGTAACCCGGATCTCCCCGCGAGGATACGGCCGTATCGAGATCGCCGGTCGGGAGTTTCAGGTGCCCGCAGGGCTCAGGCGGCGGGGTTTTTTCCTTGCGACGAGGCTATGCTTGGGTAGGGTCGGGAGTCTGACACCCGTCGATACTTCAACCCTTCAATGTGGTTTCTGCGCGCGCCGGCGCCGGAGTGTCATACCTGTCGGCCGTGTTCTTTGGACGGAGGTACCTGAGGAAAACCCATGGCTATTCTGAGTGTGAAACATCTCAGCAAGGTGTTCGGTTCACACCCCCAACGCGCCCTGGAGTACATCGAGCAGGGCAAGAACCGCGAGGACACCCGCGATGCGACCGGGCAGGTCATCGGGGTGGCCGACGTGACGTTCGAGGTCCAACGGGGCGAGATTCTCGTGGTCATGGGCCTCTCCGGCAGCGGAAAGAGCACGCTCGTCCGCTGCATCAACCGCCTGATCGAGCCGACCGCCGGCGAGGTGTACATCGACGATGAGGAAGTGACAGGCATGTCCCGCCGGGAGCTTCGCGAGTTGCGGCGACACAAGCTGGGCATGGTGTTCCAGAACTTCGGGCTCATGCCCCATCGCACCGTGCTCGAAAACGCCTCCTACGGCCTGGAGGTGATGGGCGAGCCGGCAGGGAAGCGACGCGAGGAAGCAGCCAATGCACTTGAACTGGTCGGGCTGAACGGCTGGGAGAGTGAGTATCCCACCCAGCTCTCCGGTGGCATGCAGCAGCGAGTGGGCCTGGCGAGGGCGCTGGCGGTCGATCCCGAAATCATCCTCATGGACGAAGCCCTCAGCGCGCTGGACCCGCTGATCCGCAAGGACATGCAGAACGAGCTGATCGACCTGCAACGCAAGCTGGAGAAGACCATCGTCTTCATCACGCATGACCTGGACGAAGCGATCAACATGGGCGACCGGATCGTGCTGATGAAGGACGGCTACGTCGTGCAGGCCGGGACGGCTGAGGAGATCCTCACCAACCCCGCCAACGATTATGTCGAGCGGTTCGTCGAGGAGGTGGACGTCTCGAAGGTGCTCACGGCAGAGGCGGTCATGAAACCCGCTCGTACGGTGGCCCATCCCTCGGACGGCCCGCGGACCATTCTGCACAAGATGAAGGACGAAGGCGTCTCGACCATGTTCGTGGTGGACGCCCACAAACACCTCAAGGGCCTGGTGCGTGCCGAAGAGGCAGCCAAGCTGGCCAAGCGGGAAGGCGACACGCCCATCAGTGACGAGGAGAAGGGCTCGCTCATCGAGCAGACCGATCGGTTCGTGTCGGTCGACGCCCCGCTCTCGGAGGTCATGCCCCTGATGACCGCGACCCGCGACCCGATCGCCGTGATCGACGACGAACAACGCCTCAAAGGCGTGGTGGTCATCGGTGCCCTGCTGGCCGGGGTATGTGAGGGTACCTCGCAGAACGGCCGGTCCTGAGCGAGAGAGGAAACGCACGATGTCTTCCAAGACAAGAAACATACTGTACGGTGCGGCTGTGGTGGCGCTGCTGGTGCTGATGGCGCTGGCCTGGGTCCAGCAGGGGATCTCGGTACGGTTCCGCATGGAGAAGGGGCAGGTTCGCCTCTTCGAGAAGGGCCCGAACGTCCCGCTGGGCGAGTGGATCACCGCCGGGATCGACGCGATCAGCTTCGTAAAGGAAAAGACCCGCGCCATGGCCAACCAGGTGAACTCCGGGGTCCGCGCGATCAAGTCTTTCCTGCTGTTCTTCCCGCCGCTGGTGCTGACGCTGCTGCTGGCCGGGCTGGGATGGGTCTTGACGCACCGGCTTACATTCAGCGGGTTTACCGTGCTGGGCATGACACTGCTATGGGGCATGGGCGTGTGGGAGGCGTCCATGGAGACCCTCGCGCTGGTGTCTGTGGCGACGGTGGTAGCCGTGGCGGTGGGCATTCCGCTGGGCATCCTGGCGGCGCTGTCCAACGTGCTGAACCACATCATCATGCCGATCCTGGACTTCATGCAGACCCTGCCTCCGTTCGTGTATCTCATCCCGGCGGTGCCGTTCTTCATGCTGGGCGAAACGGCGGCGCTGTTCGCGACGGTCGTGTTCGCCATGCCCCCGGCCATTCGCCTCACCGCGCTGGGCATCCAGCAGGTGCCCAAGGAACTGGTCGAAGCGGTCGACGCGTTCGGCTCGACGCGCATGCAGAAGCTGACAAAGCTGCAGTTGCCCATCGCCGCGCCGAGTATCCGCGCCGGGGTGAACCAGACGCTCCTGCTGGCGCTGTCGATGGCGGTCATCGCAGCCCTGGTGGGCGCGCGTGGGCTGGGCGGCGAGGTGTGGAGGGCCCTCCAGGGAGGGAAGATCGGTCTGGGCTTCGAGGCGGGCATCGGCATCGTCGTGTTGGCGATCGTGCTGGACCGTCTCATCAGCGCCGGGCAGGGAAAGAAGAAGGGCGCCGCAAAGGCGGTGTGACCCTCATCGTGCCAAGGCGGCCGATGGATCCATCCCCCCGGCCGCCGCGCGTGGGACGCAGACAACGACAGAAACCCAGAAAGCCTTACGAAAAGAGGAGATCATCATGCAGAAGCTGATTGCCGTCATCGTGGTTGTGTTGGTCCTGGTGGGTGTATTCGTGGCTGTTCAGATGAGCACCGGCTCCGACGACGACCGTCCCACCGTCAAGATGGTGTACGTGGAAGGCTGGTCCACGGAAGTGGCGTCCACCAACGTCGTCAAGGCAGTGCTGGAGGAGAAGTTCGGGTACAACTGCCAGATCACCCCCGTCGGGGCGGCAGCGATGTGGGAATCGGTCGCGACCGGCGGGCAGGATGGCATGGTCGCCGCCTGGCTGCCCACCACGCACGACGATTACCTTGAGAAGAACAAGGACAACGTCGAGGACCTGGGCGCGAACTTGGAAGGCACGCAGATCGGGCTGGTCGTTCCGACCTATGTGACGATCGAGACCATTCCGGACATGGCCGTCCATGCCGACAAGTTCAACGGCGAAATCATCGGCATCGGGCCCGGGGCGGGCGTCATGAAGAAGACCGAGAAGGCCCTCGACGAGTACGAACTGGGCGATAAATACAACCTCGTCGCCTCCAGCGGACCGATGATGACCTCGGCGCTGGCGTCACGTATCGAGGAAAACGCCTGGGTCGTCATCACCGGGTGGCGGCCGCACTGGACGTTCGAAGAGTTCGACCTGAAGTTCCTGCACGATCCCAAGAACGTCTATGGGGGCCAGGAGCGGATCAACACCATCGTTCGCAAGGGCCTTAAGAAGGATATGCCCAAGGTCTACCGGTTCCTCGATCAGTTCTACTGGACGCCCCAGCAGATGAACGAGGTGCTGGTGATGAACCAGAAGGGCGGCAAGCCGTTCGAGAACGCCAAAAAGTGGATCGAGCAGAACCCCGAGACCGTCGCGAAGTGGCTCGAAGGCATCGAACTGCCCGAGAAGACCAAGTAGAGACGGCGAACCCGGCCGGAACGGTGGGTGTCCGGGAATACT
>CAZYIH010000202.1:0-5222 GCA_964646915.1 uncultured Planctomycetaceae bacterium
CGAGCCGGTCGAGAAATTCGAGTCCGAGTCGATCTCGCAGTTCTGATCGGGATCGGTTTGAAATACGCCGGCATCGCGCCGGTACCGCAGGGGAGGCGTCCTTCGGGGTGTCTCCCTTTTGCGTGCGCCATAACGGAATCTTTACCATAACCGCGACAAGGCCGGCGTGTTACCATCATGGACGCTGAGGCGCGTCTTCGCGCAGGGAGCCCCCATGAGACATCGCATCGCCGTGATCGCACTGCTGCTGGCCGTCCCCGTCGCCCGGGCCGGGTCAGCTGAGGACAGCGACCCTGCTTTAGACCCGGTCGCGAGGCTTACCGGGGCCCATACCCGCCTGGTCTGGGTGCAGGACATCTCGAAGAACTCGGGCGACACCTTCGCCAAGGGCAAGCACCTCCGCCTGGTGACGAGCAACAAGCGGGGCGATTTCTATCCCGACGCGTGGATCGAGGGAGGCGATCAGAGCACGCTGGGCGATGCGGTCGGGCAGGAACTGGCCACCATCAAAGAGCGCCCGCTCGAAAAGCATAAGGCCTGGCCTGGCTCGAAGAAGGGGCTGGAGTTCCTCTGGAAGGACGCCGGGGCGACCAACCAGATCACCGATGCCGACGGAAACGCCGTCCGCTCCTGCCGCGTGAAGGCCCGCGGGAAGGCCATTTTCGGCCGATGGGAAAGCATGGACACCGCCGGGGGAGCATTTGTCGCCATTGACGCCAACGGACCGTTGCTGACCGCCTGCCGAAATAGCAACGAGGTGACCATCGAGGCGACGATCGTCCCCGACAACCTCAAGCAGGACGGGCCGGCACGGATCGTGAGCTTCTCGCGCGACGCAAGCCATCGGAACTTCACGCTCGGCCAGGCCGGCCGCGACCTGATCCTGCGGATTCGCACGCCCCGGACCGGCGAGAACGGAACCAAGCCCCAGGTGACGCTGGCGAAGCTCACCGCCGGTCAGCCCCACCACGTGGTGGTGAGCTATCGGCCCGGTCGCCTGCTGTGCGTGGTCAACGGAAAGCAGACCTGCTACACCACCAAGGTCACCGGTACGCTGCGGAACTGGGAGCCGATGGCGTTGATCTTCGGCGATGAATACGCCGACGCCCGGGACTGGGCCGGCCGAATCGAGGGCGTGGCGATCTACTCGCGGTTTGTCGGACCCCGGGAAGCCGGGCAGAAGTATGAGCTCAACGCCCGGCGTCTGCAGGGGCGCAAAAAGCCACCGGCTGTGACGGTGACCGCCGAACTCGTCGAGAAGACTCCCACCCCCGACAAGGACGCCCTCCAGGAGTACACGCGCGGACTGGTCGTGTATACCTACAAGGTCACAGCGGTGCGGAAGGGCAAGCTCACCGCCAGGCGGATCCACGTGGCCCACTGGGCGATGCTGGACGACAAACCCGTCGGGCTGGATCGCACGGTGGGAAAGCCCTATACGATGACGATCGAGCCGTTCGACGCACACGACGAGCTCGAAGGCGAACGGCTGTTCAACACCTCCGACGAGTTCGATCTGCCGGTCTTCTACGATCCGTCGCGGTAGGGGGATTGTCTGGCAGTACGGTCGGACCTATCATGCCTCTGCAAGGCTGGCCTGCCGACAGGGCAAGGCCGAGCGCTGGAGGCAGCAATGGATCGCATCGTATTTTTCGATATCGACGGAACGATGACCGACACGCCCGCCGCCTGGCGGGCGGGGGCGGCTGCGCTGCTGGAGCGGGGCAGGCATGTCCTGGGAGATATGGATTTCGAGACGTTCTACGGGATCTGGTCGGATCGCTCGCGGCACCATTTTGAGCGGTTCATGCGCGGCGAAATCAGCTACGTCGACCAGGGCCGATACCGCATGCGCGACCTGTTCGCCTCGGCCGGCGGGACGATCTCGGATGACGAGGCGGACACCGAACTGGCACAATATCGCGCCGACTGCGACGAGAACCTCGGGCTCCACGACGACGTCCTGCCGTGCCTGGAAGCTCTCGCGGCTGGCCGACTCGGCGTCATCACCAATGGTCAACTCATCCAGCAGCGACGGAAGCTGGAGATTCACGACCTGCTCAAGTGGTTCGATCCGGTGCTGGTCTCGGAGGAGGTCGGCGTGCCCAAACCGGCGCCCGAGGTATTCCACGAAGCCGCCCGCCGCGCCACGCTGCCTCCGGAGCGATGCCTCTACGTGGGCGACTGGCTGGACATCGACGCGCTGGGCGCCCGCGAGGCGGGCATGTACGGTGTGTGGATCCGCCGCGACGCCCAGGCCGTGCCGGAAGAGTGCCCCGTACCCGTCATCGAAACGCTCGCCGAGCTGCCCGACCTCGTAACCGAATGGGAGACCACCCTGTGACGATTCACATCGACCGCCCGCACGTGATGACCTGCTCGACGCCCGCGACACGATGGGAAGACGCCCTTCCCACCGGCAACGGCTGCGTCGGGGCGATGGTCCACGGCCGCGTGCGGAGCGAATGCATTCTGCTGAACCACGAATCGCTGTTCCTGCGAACCGACAAGCCCAGGCTCCCCGACGTCTCCGGGCACCTCCCGCAGCTGCGCCGGCTGCTGGCGGAGGGACGCTACGAGGAGGCGGAGAACTTCCTGCCGCGGAAGCTCCACGAGGCCGGTTATACCTACAACTCCCCCGATCCGTACCACCCTGCTTTTGATATCGAGATCGAGCAGGACACCCGCCAGGCGTTTGCCGACTATTCCCGCACGCTGGACCTGTCCACCGGAGAAGTCACCGTCGCGTGGACCGAGGGCGGGGTGAGGTTCACGCGTCGGCTGATCGTTTCTCGCCCGGACGGGCTGGTCGCGTTGCACATCGCCGCCGATCGCCCGGGCGCGGTCTCGCTGGACGTTCGACTGACCCCGCATGGCCGGCGGAAAGATTCGCCCCAGGCCGACACCGACGGCCGTGTCGCCCGACGCGCCGAGATGGTCTACCATTCCCGGGCCGACGCCCCGACGATGGAGATCGTGGGCATGTACGATCGCGGCGGCGGGTTCGGAGGCGTCGGACGCGTCGTAACAGACGGCGGATCCATGGAGACACACGGCGACCGCATTGCCGTCGAGCGGGCCGACGAGGTCACCGTGCTGGTCGGCCTGTTCGCCAACGAGTCGGCCGAGGCGGCCATCGAACGCATCAACAGCGAACTGTCCGAGGCAGGGGGGTATCAGAGCATCCTCGCGCGTCACGCCCCGACGCATCGGGAACTGTTCCACCGCTGCCGGCTGGACCTGGACTGCGGACCCACCAGGCAGCGCAGCAATGAGCGCCTCCTGCTGGATGGCTACAGCGGCGAGGTGGCCCCGGCGTTAATCGAGCGGATGTTCGATTTTGGCAGGCATCTGCTGATCTGCTCGTCGTGGGGCGGTCGGCTGCCCGCGAACCTCCAGGGCATCTGGAACGGCGACTACGCACCGAAGTGGTCCAGCGACTTCCACAACAACGAGAACATCCAGATGAACTACTGGGCCGCGCTGCCGGGCAACCTGCCCGAGACGACGCGAGCGTACTTCGATTTCTACGAGCGGTCGCTGGAGGACTACCGCCGAAACGCACGGCAGTTGTTCGACTGTCGTGGCATCGTGGCGGCCCATGCGCAGACCACCCACGGTCTGCAGCTATCGAGCCTGTGGTTGAACTGGACGGCCGGTGCGGGTTGGCTGGCGCAGTTGTTCCACGAGTATTGGCTGTTCACCGGCGACGAGACGTTCCTGCGCGAGCGGGCGATTCCGTTCATGAAGGAGGTCGCCCTGTTCTATGAGGACTTCTGCGTGCTCGATGATGAGGGGCAGATCGTCTTCAGCCCGTCGATCTCGCCGGAGAATTCGCCCGCGGACGTCGAAGGCAGGGCGAAGGTGACGGTCAACGCGACGATGGACTACGCCGTCGCGCGCGAGCTGCTGACGAATCTCTGCGACGCCTGCGAAATGCTCGGCGTGGAGGAAGACGGCGTGCTCCGCTGGCGGGGCCTGCTCGAAGCGATGCCCGAGTACGAGGTCAACGACGACGGAGCCATCGCCGAGTGGATGCACCCGGCGTTGGGCGATAACTACCACCACCGGCACCTCTCGCACATTTATCCCCTGTTTCCCGGCAGCGAGGTGACCGCGGAGAGCGACCCGGCCCTGTTCGACGCCATCGAGAACGCCGTCGAGAAACGGCTGGTCGTCGGGCTCAACTCGCAGACCGGCTGGTCGCTGGCGCACATGGCGAACATCTGGGCACGTCTGGGCGACGCCGGCCGAGCTGCGCAATGTCTGCAGTTGCTCGCCCGGGCATGCACGGGGGCGAACCTGCTGACCTACCACAACGATTGGCGCCAGATGGGCCTGACGCTCAGTTGGGGCGGCGGGACGGTGTACCAGATCGACGCGAACCTGGGCACCTCGGCGGCCGTGCTGGAAATGCTGCTGTTCTCCAAGCCCGGGCTGGTGAATCTCCTGCCCGCGCTGCCGGCGGATTGGCCCAGCGGGCGCATCTGCGGGATGCGGGCACGCGGCGGGGTGACGGTGAGCATCGAGTGGGACACCGCCGCCGGCGTGATCGTCGCCGAACTCATCGCCGACGAGGCCGGCGAGATCACTCTCGGGGCGGGCGGACGCATCCGTTCGATCGAGTGCGACTGCGACGAGGCCTTCGTCGAACGATCGGACTTCGGCAACGCCTATCGCGAGGTCACACTGCCGGCCAATATGCCGGTGACCCTGACGATACAGATGTAATGTGCATCCCGCCTGGTGGGCGTTCACGCCGATTGGGTCATCAACCAGAAATGGGCCCGCGTCGACCAACTCCGCATCGTCGGGCGATCGCTCAGAACTCGGCAATAGCTACTCGGGCTGGGTGGTCACCTCCCGGACTGGTCGGGAAACTCCCAGTGTTGGCCGGCCTGCTCGGCGGCGGACCGGACGGCCTCGACGGCAGCGGTCAGCTGCGCGCGGCGCTCCAGCGGGATGCTCCAGCCGCCGCCGGCCCAGACGGGATGGCCGACCCAGGATGTGTCGCAGGCGTGGAGCTTCATGCGAGCGGCGTGCTTGAGCTGTTCGATCGAGTCTTCGGGGCGATCGCGATGATGACGCATGACCAATTCCACGTGGTCTTCCAGAACGGCCAGCGCCTCCAGAACATAGCCAAGAACCGCTGCATGTTCGCCGATCGCGGCGGCGACCAGTTCGGCGTCGGCATCGGTCAGGAGGACCGGCTCGGCTGCGGC
>CAZYIH010000203.1:0-5180 GCA_964646915.1 uncultured Planctomycetaceae bacterium
AAAATCGCATTTATCGGAGCCGGCAGCATCGGCTTTTGCCGCGGATTGGTCCGTGACATTCTCACCGTTCCCGAGCTGCGGGACAGCGTCTTTGCGCTGCACGACATCAACGAGCGCAACTTGGAGATGGTCGCCCAGCTGATCCAGAAGGACATCGACGTCAACGGCCTGCCGGCGAAGACGGAGACTTCCCTCGAGCGGCGAAAGTCGCTGGAAGGGGCCGACTACGTCATCAACTGCACGCGAATCGGCGGGCTCGACGCGTTCAAGCTGGACATCGACATCCCGCTGAAGTACGGGGTGGACCAGTGCGTGGGCGACACGCTCTGTGCGGGCGGGATCATGTATGGCCAGCGGAACATCCCGCAGATCCTCAACTTCTGCCAGGACATTCGCGAAGTGGCCCGCGATGAGTGCATGCTGCTGAACTACGCCAACCCCAACGCCATGAACACCTGGGCAGCCAACGCCTACGGCGGCGTGCCCACGGTGGGCCTCTGCCACGGCGTACAGGCCGGCCATCGGCAGATCGCAGAGGTCATCGAGTTGCTGATCAACAAGGGCAAGAAGCCCGGCTCGAAGGGGTATACGCGCGTCGGCGTCGACGAGGTGGACATCATCTGCGCCGGGATCAACCACCAGACCTGGTACGTGCAGGTGATCTACGACGAGATCGACTGGACCGACGCCCTGCTGGAGGGCTTCGAGAAGCACCCGGTGTACTCGCAGACCGAGAAGGTCCGCATCGACATGCTCCGGCGCTTCGGCTACTACAGCACCGAGAGCAACGGCCACCTCAGCGAATACGTCCCCTGGTACCGCAAGCGCCCCGACGAGATCGAAAGATGGATCGACATGCGCGACTGGATCCACGGCGAGACGGGCGGCTATCTGCGCGTCTGCACCGAGGGACGCAACTGGTTCAAGACCGACTTCCCCAACTGGCTGAAGCAGGACGACAAGCCGACCGACCCGGAAACCCGCAGCCCGGAGCATGGCAGCTACATTATCGAATCGCTGGAGACCGGGCGGATTTACCGCGGACACTTTAACGTGCCCAACGATGGCTCGATCACCAACCTCCCCGACGACGCCATCGTCGAGGTGCCCTGTTATGTCGACCGCAATGGGATCTCCGTGCCCGAAGTGGGCGACCTGCCCCTTGGATGCGCCGCTGTGTGCAACGCGAGCATCAGCGTCCAACGGCTGGCGGTGGAAGCGGCGATCCACGGCGACGTGGAACTGCTCAAGCAGGCGATGATGATGGACCCGCTGACCGGGGCCGTCCTCGACCCCGTCGAAATCGATCAGATGACCGACGAAATGCTCATCGCCCAGGCTCGCTGGTTGCCGCAGTACACCGAGCAGATCCCAGCCGCCAGGAAACGCATCTCTGCCGCCAAACGCCGGAAGGAATATCGCGGCACGCGCACCGGCTCCGGCGCCGCCCGCAAAAAGACTGCGACCATCGCCCAGATGAAGAAAGACCGCAAGCGGTCCAACGCATTGGCCGGCGACGCGGACAAAGCAGGCAAAAGCGAGTAGCCGTCGCCCATGGGCGAAAGCGGAATTTTGCGCGTCGGGAACCTCTCGCGTCGACGGACGTCTGAGAGGGTGAAGGAAGTCGACGGCCCGGGCGTCGTCGGCTGCACGTCCCGCTGAAGAGAACATCCGGGAACATCGAGGCGCCCGCGGTGCGCGCCGAGCCCGGCGGAAAATCGGACGGCGCCCCCTACTGGAATGGTTCCAGGTTCATTGGGTCATCGATGAATGGGGGGCGCCGCTTCTTTTTTTGATTCGCCGGGTGGACCACATCTGTAACGTCGCAGACAGCCGACCCGTTCGCTAGAATATACCTCTTTCCCGCGGACCGGAGCAAGAGCAGCGATGGCCACCAGACACTCCACCGGAAAGAGCAACGTCGTCGGCGTCGTCATTGATGAAGGGCCGACCGACTGGCAGATCATCCAGCGCGACGCGAGCAACGAGGCCACACTGCGGCTGGTGGGGCGATGGGGATCCGACTCGCCCCACCGGGGCGTGTTCGTCCGTGTCGTCGAAGAGAACACCTCCGCGCCTCCGGCGGCCCACCTGGACTGGGCCCGCGCCCGCACATGCAACGACGGCACGTGGAACATCACGCTCAAGCACGTTCCCGCGGGTGGCCCGTATCGCATCCAGACGCAACTGCGGAATGACGAACACCCCAGCCATGAGTACGCCCGTCGCGGCGACACGGTGCACTTCGTGGGCGTGGGCGATCTGTGGATCATCGCCGGACAGAGCAACTCCGCCGGCTATGGCCGAAGCCCCATCGCCGACCCGCCGGAGATCGGCATCCATCTGCTGGCCAACTCCATGCGGTGGCAGCTCGCCGCCCATCCGCTGAACGACTCGACCGACACCGCCCACCCGGTCAACCGCGAGTACGCCAACCCCGGCCATTCGCCCTGGCTGGCGTTCGCCAAGACCCTCCGCCGCGAGCTGAACGTGCCCATCGGCCTGCTGCAGACGTCCCTGGGCGGTTCCTGCCTGACGCGCTGGAACCCCGAAGACCGCGGGCCCTCCCCGCTGCACGAGAATCTGCTTGAGGTCGTGCGCGCCGCCGGCGGCCAGGCCCGAGGCCTGCTGTGGTACCAGGGCGAGACCGACGCGGGCAATCTCTCGCTCTCGCGGGCCTACGCCCGACGGTTCGGCCAGGCGCTGCGAGCATGGCGAAAGGCGCTGAAGCTGCCCGAACTGGCGGCTGTCACCGTACAACTGGCGGTCGCGAGCAACCCGCAGACGCCCCGGGAGCATGAGTGCTGGTCCATCCTCTGCGAACAACAGCGACAGGCAGCCCGCGACATCGACGGCGTGATGGTCGTTCCCGCCCTGGACGTAGCCGTGGAGGACGGCATCCACGTGACCCCGGCGGGAAACCTGCTGATCGGGGAGCGGGCAGCCCGCATCGCACTGCAGCAGGTGTTTGGCCGACCGATCGAAGCCCGTGCGCCGGACGCTTCTGCCGCCCGGTGCAACCAGTCCGGCGACCGCATCACGCTTCGCTTCGAGCACGTCACCGGGCGGTTCCGCTACCTGCCCGCCCAGGCCAACCCCTTCGTCGTGGAAGACGCCGACGGCGAGGTGCCCATCGAAGCCGTCGTCCAGAGCGGCGGGCCGGACCTCGTGCTCCAACTTGCCCGCCCGCTCAGCGGGTCAGCCGTCGTGCACGGGGCCTTCGGGCGAAATCCCCAGCCGGTGCCCGTCGACCAGCCCCGCAACCTGCCCATGCTCCGCTTCCACGCCTTGGCGGTTCATAGGCCGACCTAGCCTCGCAGGCGAACTCTCTCTATTCGTCGCCGTCCGGCAGGAGCGGCTTGTAGCGCTTGATGTGCTGCCATGTGCCCTCGGTGATGGCGGCCTTGAAGGCGTCGACCTGCTCCTTCCCGCCGGGGTTGTCGGTCAGGAGCTTGTTCATCTCCTCAGCCGCCGACTTGTCGCCCAGCAGCGAGAGCACCAGTTGCGCCTCGGGCGAGGCGGGGTTCGCCTCAGCGAGCTTACCGGCGAGTGCGGCGTCCTTCGTCCAGTACGCCAGCGCCAACTGCGGGCGGTACACCGTCGGCCGTTTGGCGATGAGCTTGCGTGCCCACTGAACGGCGGCCTCCTTCTTGCCCTTTCGCAGCGACAGCAGCGCCCGGTGGTAGTACGAGTCCACGCCGGCCGACGCGAAGTCCACCTTTCGGCCGCGCTCCCAGGCGATCAGCCCTTCGAGCAGGTCCGTCTGGTCGCTGTCGGGGTCGGCCAGTTTCGCCAGCTTCAGTGCCTTCTCAAAATGGCCGTAGCGATAGCAGCCTCGGGCAATCGACAGGGCGTACTCGGTGTCGGCTGCCTTGCCGGCTTTGAGCATCTTCTGCGCTTCACGGATCGCATGCCAGATGCGCGGCGCCCCGCGGTGGTTGGAGATCTCCTCCAGCTCGATGCGGAACTTGCCCCCCAACGCCTTGACCTTCGGATGTCGCTCGCGCGGGTCGCTGAATGGTTTCGGCCGGCTCATCTGCGCGACGATCTTGCCGTCGAGCTTGACGACCATCGTCTTGCGCTTGGGCACCGTCAAGGGCGTGTGCGGGCCGACGGGACCCTCGCCGAGCGTCTTACCATTTGCATCCAGGACGGTCGCTTTCGCCTCGCGCGGGGCGATGATTCTGACCTTACCATCCTTCTCCGCCGCGGCGATGAACTCGTTGGCGAAATCCACTCGCCCGATGCCCTGAGCGTTGTAGAACGTCAGTTTGTACTCCGACGGGACGTAGCCGGGCGTGAGTTGGCCGGGGTACTCGAACAGCGTCGTGCTGCCGGTCCAGATTTCGAGGAACCCGCCCTCGCCGCGCTCGGTGTAGAGCTTCATTCCCGGGGCGGTGTCGGCCGGGCGGATAATGAGGCAGTTGTTGTCGCGTTTGGGCGAATACACCCCGCAGTACTCGTGCTCGGGGTAGAGCGCGAAATGCGAGACGCCGCGCCAGCCCGGCTGGCCGCCCGAGGCGTAGAACGGCTTGGCGAACCCACCGTTGTGGGGCATGATGAACCCCGCCGGGAACAGGATGTGCTCGCCGTCGTACTTCTCGGTTTCCATGAGGACGTTCGTCCACGCGCGCGGGCTTCGCGGCAGCGGGTTGGGGTTGTCGATGCGATACGTGGCGGTGTAGCAACTCTCCCCGGGGCGGAGCGTGACCCACACCGACGCGTGCCGCTGCGAGTATCGGCCATAGCGGGCCATGTGCCGGGGGTGCTGGTGTTCGGTGAAGCGCATGTTCATCGCGACGGTCACGCTGCCGTCGTCGCGCTCGATGATGCGATACCCCGCCGACTGCCGAACGCCCATTCCGTGCTCGAAGTACGGGAAGCTCAGTTCCTGGTAGCCGGCGGTCCAGCCGATAATGTCACGCCAGGGGGCTTTCTCATAGGCCCGCGGATCGCCGCTGCCCGAGAAGCTCAGACCCGTTTTGAGATCCACCGCATTGAGCACGCGCATCCCCAGCGTGGGCAGCACCTTGACCTCGATGAGCCCGTTGTTGAGTGTCATCAGCTTCGCCTTCGCGTCGATGGTCCGCTCGTGGAAATTGCGCGGCTTGCCCTCGGTGCGCAGCGGGTACAGCCGCTTTTCCTCCAGCGGGGCAACCTCCATCTTGTGGGTGATGGTT
>CAZYIH010000204.1:0-5143 GCA_964646915.1 uncultured Planctomycetaceae bacterium
TCGAATGTATGAACCGGCCAGCCATCCTACCCGCGTGAGGAGGACAGCCAGCTCATCACCCAACACGCGTTACAGAGCGCGGAAAGGATACAGAACATGAGGATTCACAATCGGATGCAAAGCAAGTTCATGGGCATCGCGGCCGCCCTAGTGGTCGCCCTGGTCTCGGTGGGGACGGCCTCGGCCGACTTCGCCGCCGACTGCACCTACGATGGCTACGTCGCCATGGGCGGCATGGTGTTCAACACCACCAACAGCTACCTCCTGCCGGGCTATCCCGACTCGCCGCCGTCCGGCCCGCCGCAGAATATGGAGACCTTCGGCTATGCGTTCCTGAAGTTCGACGCAGCCGACCTGCCCACCGAAGCGGTCAGCGAAGCGTACCTGAAGGTGGAGGTGATGGCATTGCAGGACGGCATGAACTATCCCGTAGCCGGATCGGCGGACCTGAATGTCTACGGCGTGTCGTCGGATGTGGGCGGCATCACATCCGGCACGGCCGATGCGTTTCGGGCAGATATTGCCGACACGGCCTCGGATACGATCATCGTCGCCCACCCAGCAGCGGAGGCCTTCTCCGAAACGATCTATCTGGACGTGACGGACATCGTCAACGGGTGGATCGGCGGCGGCGACAACTACGGCCTGTTGCTGGCTTCGCCCGGCGGGCTGATGCCGCGACTCCATGCGTCCGAGACGACGATGGGTCTTGCCCCGGTCATCACCAATGTCCCCGAGCCGGCGACGATGGGCCTGCTGGCCTGCGGTGCGCTGGGCCTGATCTCGCGGCGGAAACGCAACGGATGACGACGACTGCGTCCATGTCTCGGGAAGCGCCGGTCGACGATCGGCCGGCGCTTCCCGGCCGGGCGCGGCCGCATTGGGCCACGTCCGAGCTGGTCGCCATCGGCGTGTTCGCCGCGCTGATCCGCGTGGTGGGCCTGGCGATCGCGCTGGCCGGCGGCGGGATGAACCCGCTGGCGCTGATGCTGCGCAACGCCGCAGCCACAGCGCTGCTGGTCGTGCTTCTGCACAAGTCGCCCAGAAGCGGGACGCTGAGCCTGTACGTGGTGATCTACGGACTGCTGTCACTGCTGCTGATGGGCAGCGGGCTGATGACACTGCCTGGCACGCTGCTGGCGGCGCTGGCCGTGGATGGCCTGTTCGCGCTGGTGGGCGGATACAAGACGACGGGCCGCATTCTCGTGGCGGTTGGCCTGTGCGATCTGCTGACCCGGTGTGTGTCTCTCGGCGTGGGTTACCTGGCCCTGCGTGAGAGCACGAGCATGTTCCTGATGGCCGCCGGCATCGTGGCCGTGGCGTACCTGGGCTGCCTTGGCGGCCTGTGGGTGGGCTGGCGGTTCGTCCGCGAGCTGCGCCAGGCGGGAGTGATTCGGCGATGACCGTTCTCGAAGCACAACAGTCCAGCGCCGCGGACCGCGCGGAACCGCCGAGCGTCAGCCCGGCGCGACTCGACGTCCGCGTCCGCCTGCTGATTGCGATGGCCACGTCCGTCGCGGTGCTGGTGCTGTCGCATCCGGCGGCACTGGGCCTGCTCGGCCTGGTTGGAGCGGTCTACATGGCCGCGTTGCGGAGATGGCGGGTGCAGTTGATCTGCTATGGCGCGCTGCTCGTACTGGCGGCTTTGAGCGTCGGATTCTTCTATATGCTCCAGGCGGCACTGCCGATGATGCGCGGCAGCGGGCCGGAGCAGTTGCTTGTACCGCTGCTCCGCATGCTGGCGATGGTCCATGCGGTCATGCCCCTGGCGCTGTCGATGCGCCTTCGGGATGTCCTGTCGCTGATGAAGGGGCTTCGCTTCCCGCGAGCGTTGTACCTGCCCCTGGCGGTGACGATCCGCTTCATTCCGGGGCTCATCCACGACCTGCGACAGATGCGGGATTGCCTGCGACTGCGCGGCTACAGCCGATGGAGCCTCCTGCGGCCTCGCCTGTGGCTGCTGCCGGTCGTCTTCCGGTGCCTGCATCTGTCGGACGAGTTGGCGGTCGCGGCCGAACTGAAAGGCGTCGGCTATGGCCGACCCGCCCACGCCAGACCCAAGGGAATCCTGCGATGGCCGAACCTGGCGACGCTGGCCGTTCTGCTGGTCATCCTGTCGGGTGCGATCTGGTTGGACCGCTCGCTTCCGGGAACGGATACGCCCGGCCATCCGGGCGGTTCGCACGCCGCCGGTCAACATCCTAAACCGGAGGATCGCCCCGGTGAAGGGAGGCCCCATGCTTCACCTTGACGGCGTGACCTACACCTATCCGTTCCAGAACGAACCGGCCCTTCGGGACGTGAGCCTTCGGGTCGAACCCGGCGAGGCCGTGCTGGTCACCGGCCCCAGCGGCGGGGGCAAGTCCACGCTGCTGCGGCTGATGAACGGACTGATTCCACACGTCCATGGCGGCCAAGTCGACGGCCATGTGGCGTTGACCGGGCGGGACATCGCGTCGATATCGCTGCGAGAGATATCCCAGACCGTCTCGACGCTCTTCCAGGACCCCGAGAAGCAGTTCCTCGCGCTGACCGTGGCCGATGAGATCGCCTTCGCCCTGGAATGGCGCGAAAGCGATCCCCGCGTGGTTGCGGAGAAGGCCCAGCGAGCGATCCACGACTTCGGCCTGGGCGAGTTGCGCGATGCGTCGATCTATGAGCTTTCCGAAGGGCAGAAGCAGAAGGTGGCCCTGGCGGCCGTCTCGGCCCTGTCGCCGAGGGCGCTGACGCTCGATGAACCGACGGCCAACCTCGACCCTCAAGCATCGACGGACCTGGCCGGGCATCTGGCCCGCCTCAAGGCCGAGGGCGTGACGCTGGTCATCGCCGATCATCGCCTGGCCTGGCTGGGCGGGCTGGTGGACCGCGTGGTCGTCATCGATCAAGGCCGGGTGGTCGCCGATGGCGACTGGTCCATCCTGGCTGATGACGGCTTCCGCAGGCGGATCGGGCTGCGAGCCGTGGACTGGCCGGACTGCGGACATGTTCGGCAGTCCAACGCTCCCGCAACAGACTGCCTGGTTCGCTGGGAGCAACTGAACTTCGGCTACCGCGGCCGGCCCGTGCTCTTTGAAAACGCCGACGTCGGCATCCATCGTGACGCCGTCACCGCCCTGACCGGCTCCAACGGCTGCGGCAAGACCACCCTCGCCAAGCTCATGGCCGGGCTGATCAAGCCTCGACGCGGCGCGTTGCGGCGCTGCGGTCAGGTCATCCGGCCGCGCGATCTGCTGAGCACAACCGGCATGGCCATGCAGAACAGCGAACTGCAACTCTACCAGCGATCGGCCATCGAAGAAGTTATCCACGCCGCCGGTGGTCAAGGAAACAGGCTGAACCGAGCCGAAGCCATGGGTTGGTTGAGCCGCTTCGGTTTGGAGGGCATCGCCGATCGCCATCCTCAATCGCTCTCGGGCGGACAGAAACAGCGGCTCGTTGTCGCCTGCGCGGCCGCAAGGGCGGGAGACCTGTTGATCCTCGACGAGCCGACCAGCGGGCTCGATGGCGCGCAGATGCACGCCCTCGCCGACCTGCTGGAAGAGCGTCGCGCCGCCGGCCTGTCGTCCCTGGTCATCACGCATGACCTGGAACTGATCGCCCGGGTCTGCACGCACGAACTCCGCCTGCCGATCAACGGCGACCGGCAGGACGAACCCACCAGAAACCCACTTGCCATGCAGGATACAATATGAACGCCATCGTCATCGCCGCCAGTCGGTACGGTTCCACAACACAGGGCGCAGAATGGATCGCCGAGCGCCTCGCCCTCGCCGGCGCGGAGGTGGCCGTCCATCAGGCCGCCGATGCGCCGCCGCCTGATGGGGCCGACCTTGTCATCCTCGGGTCGGGCCTCTACGCCCACAAGCTGCTGGATGAACTCGACGGCTACATCGACCGACACCTTGACGCCCTTCGCCAATGCAAGCTCGCCCTGTTCGCCCTGGCCATGCGGACATCGCCGGTGTTCGTTCGCGGCCAGGCCCACGGCGGGTTGGCTCAGCTCAAGCCGTACTTCGAAAAGCTCGGCGATGCGCTCGTCCACGCCGACATGCTCGGAGGCCAGATGGCGTTCAGCCAACTGACGGCCGAGGATCAGGCCGGGCTGGAACGGTTCTACGCCATGCTCAAACTCACCCCGGCGGAGATCGTCCAGCGCAAGGCCCCGCGCACGCTGATGAACAAGGCCGACTACTGGGCCTTCGCCGAGGAAGTGCTGCGAAAGGCGGGGATCACATCATGAACTGGTCGCCCGATGCTTTGTCCATGATCGAGGCGGCCCCGCCGGCCGTTCGGCCGATGATCCGCCGCAAGGTCGAATCCATCGCCACCGAGCGCGGAGTAGTCGCCATCTCCGGCGAGTTTGTGACGGCCCTGATGGCCGACCGGCATGGCGAGAAGGCCCAGGGAGGCGGTGAGACCAGAACGGAACTGGACCTCGCGCCCTACTTCGCCCGGGAGGACGGCGACCCGCTGACCTCGGCTTTCGAGGCCAGCAACGACGTGCATGTCTTCGCCGACGGCCGAACGCTGACGCCCCAGCAGGCCGGGAACGCATGGGCCGAGGCTGAGCGGGCAGAGCCGACGGCGGATCGACCGCGCAGCCTGTACATCCATATCCCGTTCTGTCGCAGCCGGTGCGTGTTCTGCCCCTTCTACGCGAATCGCTGGAGCGATGAAGCGGGCGGCGAGTACGCCCGCGCCCTGGTCCGCGAAATTGAGCAGTTCGCGGACACGCCCCTCGGACAGGCCCCGCTGGACGCCGTGTACTTCGGCGGTGGAACGCCCAGCGATCTCGCACCCGAAGACCTGTCGGCCGTGCTCGACGCCATCCGAAGCCGCCTGGTTCTTGCCGAGGATGCGGAAGTGACGCTGGAGGGACGCATCCGGGGCCACGAGCCGGACCTGACCAGCGCCGCACTCGACGGTGGGGTCAACCGGTTCTCCGTCGGCGTGCAGAGCTTCGACACGCAGCTTCGCCGCTCCCTCGGCCGCAAGGTTTGCCGGGGAGAAACCGTCGAATTCCTGAATCGCCTCGCCGACACGCAGGCCGCCGTGGTCATCGACTTGATCTTCGGCCTGCCCGGCCAGTCGATGGAGACATGGCAGGAAGACCTCCGCTGTCTGCACGAGGAAACGAGCATCC
>CAZYIH010000205.1:0-5088 GCA_964646915.1 uncultured Planctomycetaceae bacterium
GTTGGCCCTACTGTGATGATTCTTCGGGCGTTTGTCCAGAGCGCGTCGGACCTCGGTGCGTCCGGGCAATCGGAAACGCCCGGGGCGTTTTGTCCGAACGCCGCGTGCCGAGGTGCGTCCTCATTGTGGAACGACGCAAGACCTCAATCGGGAGAAACGCCATGAAGACTCACTGTCGATGGATCACGATGGTTGTGCTGGCTGTGCTGGCTTCGCCGCTGTGGGGGGACGGGATGATTGTCCCGACCGATCCGGGCATCCGCGTGCGCGGGCAGTGGTCGGTGAAGCATCACTTCGTCGATATGCGGATCCGCGACCAGGTGGCTTCGGTGACGATCGACCAGGCCTTTGTCAACCACGGCAAGGGCGACCTGGAAGTGCAGTACATGTTCCCCATTCCGCCCGGGACGGCGATCAAGGGCATGACGATGGTCGTGGACGGCAAGGAGTTCAAGGGCGAGCTGCTGCCGGCCGACAAGGCACGGAAGATCTACGAGGACATCGTCCGTCGCAAGAAGGACCCGGCCTTGCTGGAGTACGTCGGGTACGGGCTGTACAAGACCCGCGCGTTTCCGCTCCAGCCGGGCAAGCCCTGCAAGGTGGTCATCAACTACACGCAGATCTGCCCGAAGGATCGCGACGTGGTGGAGGTGATGTACCCGCTGAACACCGAAAAGTTCTCGGCCCGGAAGCTCGATAAGGTCCGCGTGACCGTGGACATCAAGAGCAAGGTGGACCTGGGCTCGGTTTACTCGCCGACGCACTCGCTGACGATTACAAAAGACAAGGCCGACCCGGCCCGCCACGTGACGGCCGTCTATGAGGCCGAGAAGGTTCTGCCGCAGATCGACTTCAAGCTGCTCTACACCCAGAGCAGCGAGAAGATCGGCGCGACGTTCCTGACGCATCAACCCAACCCGGCCGAGGATGGCTATTTCATGCTGCTGGTCTCGCCGAACCCGCGACACGCCCGGAAGACCGTCGCGCCCAAGGACATCGTCCTGGTGATGGACCACAGCGGCTCGATGAGCGGCAAGAAGATCAAGCAGGCACGGGAGGCCGTCGCCCACGTGCTGAAGAATCTCAACCCCGAGGACCGCTTCAACGTCATTCCGTTCAGCGACGCTGCCCAGCCGTTTTTCGAGAGTCTTCAGCCGGTCAACAAGAAGACGATGTCCGAGGCGATGGATCGCCTGGATCGCATCGACGCCACCGGCGGAACCGCCATCCACGATGCGCTTATGACGGCGGTGGGGCAGTTGGACACCCCCGAGCGCAAGAAGAGCACCAATCCGCGTCCGGCGTATGTGCTCTTCCTCACCGACGGGCTGCCCACAATCGGGGCGGGTGACAAGACCTCCGAAAAGGCGATCGTTCGGGACATGAAGAAGGCCAGCGACATCGGGGCCAGGCTGTTCTGTTTCGGCGTGGGCTACAACGTCAACGCCCGCCTGCTGGAGAAGCTCACCGACGAGAACGGGGGCAGGGCGATGTACGTCAAGGAAGAGGAGCCCATCGAGGGGGCGATCTCCTCGCTGTACAACAAGATCCGCAACCCCGTGATGACCGACGTTCAGGTGACGCTCATGGACGGAGCCATCCGCCAGGCGTATCCGCGCGAGGTGGGTGACGTCTTCGATGGCGATCAGCTCGTGCTGGTCGGACGCTACGACATGGCCAAGGGAGACAAGCGACGCCGCAGCGAGGAAGGAATGCTCGCGCAGTTGCTCATCAAAGGAACGTACCTCGGCGAGCCCAAGGGGTTCGAGTACGAGGTAATGCTTCGCAAGCCCGGGCGCGATCCGCGCTACGAGTTTGTCGAGCAGCTATGGGCGACGCGCCGGGTCGGCTGGCTGTTGGACCAGATCGCCCACAACGGCGAGTCGAAGGAACTGGTCGATGAGATCGTCCGGCTCTCGCGGGAGTACGGGATCATGACGCCGTACACGAGCTTCCTGGCCGATGAGGGAAACCAGGTGGCCACCCGCGACGAGATCCGCCGACGATTCACCGCAACGAATTCGGGTGAGTTCGCCAAGGCCAGCGGCATCGGCGGAGTGCGCAACGCCACCAACCGCAAGCAGCTCGCCCGGGCGTCCCGCCCGGCCAGTTCGATAGTGGCTGAGTCCGCCCCCACCGGTGGGAAGGGAAGCGCACAGCTCGGCTACAAGGGCGATAAGTCGTTCGACGATGCCGACACCGAACGGGTAAAGGGATTCCGCCAGGTGGCGACCAACACGCTCTATCAGCGCGGCAACGCTTGGCTGACGCCGGAAGTCTCGAAGCTCTCCGATGAGAAGCTCAAGAAGGCAGAGGAGGTCGAACGGTTCAGCGACAAGTATTTCGAGCTGGTGCGGGCGAATTCCGTGGGTGAGAACCAGATCTTCGCCTCGCAGCGCAAGAACGAGGAACTGGTGCTCAAGCTTCGCGGGCAACTGTACCGCATCCGCTGACGATGACGGATCTGTCGGTCCTGGACCGACACCTGCAAGCCCCGGCCGGCGGGTTCGCGCCCGCCCGGCCGGGGTGTCCTTTGCGCTTACCGGATGCTTCGCATGGACTGCTTCAGCTCGTCGAGGTGCTTGCGGACGACGTCGGCCTTGCCGCCGGCTTCGACGGTGGTCACGTGCGTCGGCTGAACGTACATCGCCAGGACGTAAAGGAACTCGGTCCCGCGTGAGGTCGTCTTGAACGTCATGAGCTTGCCCGTTGCGCCACCGGTGGAGGTGATCTCCTCCATCTCGCCGGTGGGCTGATAGCCACGGGTGGACAGCTCGTTGCGGAGGGCGTCCTGCCAGAAGGGCAGCGAACCGTTCTTGAGGTTGTCGTGACGACGCAGGCCGATGACCACGCCGTCGGCGGAGATCCCGCGGACCTCGTAATCGCCGCGGCGCTGCTCATCCAACTCAACGAAGTGCTCGGGCATCGCCAGCTTGGCGCGGGGCACGCATCCGCCCGCGAGGCAGGCGACGGCAGAAACGATCAGTATGAGATTGAGGGTCTGTCGCATGGAAGGTCTCCTTGTCATTTGAGAAGCTGTCGGCCGTTGAAGCGGAGCAGGTCCTGGAGGCCCATGGATTTGAGCCACACGATTGGAAGGTCCACGTTGAGTGTCGGTGGGGCGTACTCCACCGTGCCCTTCAGATTGATCGCCAGCGTCGCGTAGGCGACCATGGAATTCAGCAGCTTGAGGTGCCCCTTGAGGCGTTCCATTTCCGTCAGCACCCGGGCCAGTTCGCGCTCGATCTTCAGCGCATCGCCCATCTTCTCGGCCTTGTTGAGCAGCTCGCGCAGACGCTTGGCCATCGCCTCGTGGTTGGCGATGCGGGTCTCGATGTCATAGTGCTTGTCGGTTACGTCCTGGGCTGTTACCCGCCTCTGGGCGACGGTTCCGATGTCCTTCAGTGCGTTGCTCGTGTCGACAAAACGGGCGGCCGGCACGCGGATGATCATCTCCTCGGAATCCATGGACTGAAGGTATCCGCCCATGTCGACCGCCAACTGCCGAATACGGTCCTGTGCGGAGCGGGTCTCGGGAACCAGCAGGACGAATCGCCCCATGTACACCATTTTCCGCGTTATGCGGACGTTGAAGTTCAGTTCGCCTGCTTCGCTCTGGCCGTCCTCGTCGGCCACTCCGCCATCGCCATCGGCAGCAGGCTGGGCCGATCGCTGGTACTGCGTTTCGTCCGTTCGGCTGAGCATGAGCGACTCGCTGTCCATGCCGTAGCCCGCATTCCCACAGCCGCCGGCCAGCATCGCCAGCAACGCCAATCCCATCACAATTCGGTGCATCGCGCATCTCCTTTCAATTGGGGTTCATCCGTGCATACCCACCCCGGGAGAGATTGCGCAGAAAGTCTTGCTGCCGGGGATTTGATAATCCGGTGAAATGTCCGGATTCCTGTGGTCCCGCTGCCCGGCGAATCCTATTTTCCCCCTGGACACCGCAGAAGGAGGGGTTGGCACGATGGAACACACGCACACACAGGCAAGCAGCAGGATGCTCATTCTCGCCACGGCGGCCGTCGCCGTATTGGCCGGGTGCGGGAGTGATCTGGATGGTACCGCACCGGAGCAGGCCTATTGGCAGGCGGACGCACCACCACCGGTGGTGCAAATGGACCGGGCTCCGGCCGGGCGGTTGGGGCTGCGCGGGCGAACCGGTCGGCTGGAGCTGCGACGGCGAACCGGTCGACCTGACCCGCTCCCGCCCGAAACGCTCTCGAAGTCAGAGGACCTCCACCCCGACGCGCGAGACGAGCCGGTCGCCATGATGGTCTCGAAACTCTCGGGGACCAGCCCGTTCGAGGAAGACAACGTCAATCTGGACGTGCGGCCGACATTGGCCGACGCGTTCGCCCAGCGGGTGGTGGAACGCGGCGTGTGGTTCGGCGTCGGTCAGATGCTCGGCGGCGGGCCGGTGAGCGTAGCCATCTTCGCCGCGAGACATTGGGAGTAGCAGCGAGACTGTTCCAGTCAAAGGGTTACAAGAAGATACCCGACCAGTTTCCAGTTGCCTTGGAGTTGTGTTGCTTCCACAATGCCCTCTGTAGTCTCATCGGGTGTGGCAGATTAACTCAGGGAGGACGGCATGGTCGATCTGGAAACGCGTGTCTCGGCGAAGCTCATTAGCGGCAAATCTCCCGCAAAGGTGCGGAAAGAGCTTATGGCTGAAGGCATTCCGCATCACGAAATCGAGCACGCTCTCGATCAGAACCCGGAGGTCGTCGCCTCCACCAGGGCCCATCGCAGGAAGCGTTTCGTAAACCGCGTACTTGGAGGGGCGATCTTCCTGGCCGCAACTGCATGGAACATATACTACATGTTCTTCTGGCCGGCAGGACGGATTGTGTTTACGGCGGTTTGGGTTGTCGCCATGTACGGACTGATGGTAATGCTTATGGGCGAGTGGATGTGGAAAAGACTGCTTGATCAGATATTCGGCGACCAACGAGAGTAAAGCGCAGCGTTGGCGACGGAATCGCTCAGGACGTGGGGCTGGCGACGCCGGGTTTTCCTGTTTGGTGATGTCACTCTTCTGCGATCGTGACGGCCGTCCCGTAGACCATCAGCTCGGCGGCGGCT
>CAZYIH010000206.1:0-5033 GCA_964646915.1 uncultured Planctomycetaceae bacterium
CTGCATTCGTTCAATTCTCCCGCGGGCTGATGGTGGCCGGCGTCTGTCGTTTGCGTCCGAGCACCGCTGCCCGCTGTCGCAGCATCTCGGCCTGGGCACGTTCGTCGTCACTGAGACGGTACACACTGGTCGGGTCGATC
The DNA here is from genome assembly GCA_964646915.1 of uncultured Planctomycetaceae bacterium. GTDB lineage: Bacteria > Planctomycetota > Phycisphaerae > SM23-33 > SM23-33 > CAZFPT01. Next base: position 141 of record CAZYIH010000206.1, read on the forward strand.
GCATCATTCAGCTCGAAAGCATGGCCGATCCATTCGTTCGTCCGTGTCACGTCGCCTGCGATCGACGCCAGCCTGGCGTGTCGCAGCCACATGCGGGCGTCCGTCGGGTTGGTCTGCTGGGCGGCGTGGATCGCCTCCAGAGCGCCGCCGGGCCAAGCCCGCCCGGTGAGCGATCGCCAGGTATCGCGGGCGTCGTCGCGTCGCCCCGCCAGCCATGCCGCCGACGCCTGATTCAGCCGGGCCTGCGGATGCTGCGGGAACTCGGCCGCCACTTTCGCCCACCACTGCAGCGCCTCTGTCCATTCGCCCCGGCCGTAGTAAACCGCCCCCAGATCGTGCATCGCCAACACGTTGCCGCTCGCTCCCGCTGCCCGCTCCCGCAGCGAGGGAATCGCCCGGGCGTTGGACCGGGCCTGCGGGTTCAGCACGAACATGTCCGGGTAGGTGTGGAACCACCGCATCGCCGCGACGGTCTCGGCCCGCTGGTAGTTGGCCGGGTCGCGCCGGCGGGCAAGCGTGGCCGCCTGCAGCGCCAGGGCGAGCTTGCGGGACACGTCGGCTGCGTCGCTGCGGTCGGCGGTTCCCAGGGCGATCTTCGCCGCCGTCGCCGCCGCCAGCGGATCGCGGGGGTCCAGCTTCATCCGCTCCCACGCCAGGTCAATCGCCCGACCGCCCTGGCCGGTGGCGTACGCATGGAGCATCCGGTCGGCGGTCCATGTTCGTACCGTGGCTGAACGCACCGCTTCGATGGCGGGGAACACCAGCAGAACGCCGATCACGCCAGGAAGAATCCATCGCAGTTGCGACTGGCGGGGGGTTGCATCGTCGCCCGGGGCGAGAGTTGGTGACCGGCGACCCATCGCCACCATCATGCCCGCCGTCAGCCAGAACCACCCGGCCGCCTGGGGCGTCCAGAAGCTGTAGCTCACCAGGTTGTGCAGCAGGAAGGCGACCAGCCCCGCCCGCAGCCCCCATCGCAGGGAGGCGTCTTCCTGCCAGCGACGCGCGACCAGCGCCACCAACGCCGCTGCGACCGCCAGGAACAGCAGGATCGATCCGACTTCCCACACCCAGACCGCCCAGACTCCGAACCAGTCGAACAGCACCGTCCGTGCCGCCGCCGCTGCCAGGACCACGCCGCCGGCCATCACCCACGCGCCCCGTCGGGAGGGTTGCTGCTGGTCTTGTGTCCGTGGCAGTTCGGGAGTCGCCCGGGTGGGGCGAATCGCCAGCCAGGCCGCCACCGCCACCAGAAGCAGCCCGCCCAGGCCGAACTGGCTGACCGCGCCGAAGAACACGTTGTGCGGCAGTTGGACCGCTTCCTCGGCGCCCACGAGTCGATGCTGCAGATAGGCCGACTGGAAGTTGCCGCCTCCCACACCCGCCCAGAGGTTCGCCATCCACACCCGCCACGCGCCCAGCCAGTACTGCCGGCGGAACGCGAGCGTCTTGACGGGGATGTCCGCGAAACTCCCCCACGCCAGGAGTCCGCCCACAGCCGCCGCCATCGCGCCGAGGGCACCCAACGCCCATCGCCGCCGATTGCAAATGACCCGTCCGCCCAACTTCCACGCGGCGACCGATCCGACGACGGCCACCGCAGCGGCCCCGATCGCACCTCGGCTGCGGGTGAATACGAGCATCGCGGCTGCCAACCCCACAGCCACGCACAGCACCCCCGCGGCGAAGATGTTGTTGTCGAGGTGGCCGGGCTTGCGTCTGGTTCCGCCGGCCCGGTCCCGTCGAACCGCCTGCCGCAACGCCCCGGCGGCCATTCCCGCGCCCGCCCCCAGCGGGATCAGCAGCATCGAGGCGTAGAGGTTCGCCAGCGAAAGAAACCCCGTCGGTGCCTGATCGGTCACGCGGGCCTCGATGAGCTTCGCCTTGGGCGAGCCCTCGGTGGCGTTGAGCATCCAGAGGTACCGTTCCCGATTCTGCTGGAACTCGGCGATGCGATCGGGAATGTCGAAGATCAGTTGCAGATAGCCCTTCGCCGCCAATGCCAGCCCCGCCGAGACCATCGCCACCACCACCCAGCGTCGCCGCCGCGACGGAATCAGCAGACTGCTGGCCAGCACCCCGGCGATGAGCAGGGACAGTTGCTCGACGTACATCAGCTGCGCGGTTCGACGGTCGCCGGCAGCGGCTGTGGACAGCGCCATCGCCCCGCCCAGAATGGCGACGCACACGATCAGCCAGTGCGGCGGCAGGGGGGTTCTGCGGTCCAGGGCGATGCCCACCGCGCCGAGCAGTGCCCCGGCCAGCAGGATCGTCGCGAAGCTGGCCCGGGCCCACTCCCCGCGGTCAGAGGTGGGGCTCATCGAGGCAGACGCCCCGGAGGCGCCGCTGGCGACGTTGAACTCCATCGCCCCGGTGCGGTGGGGCAGTTCCGCCACGAAGCATCGACCGGCCGAGACCGCCAGCAGTAGGATCACGGCGATCGACTGCAGCCAGACGCCCAGACGCCGGCGTTGCTGGTTGAGGTGGTCGCCGGATTGGGTCATGGTTTGGTCCCCGCCGATTCCAGCAGGCCGATCACCGAGACGATCGCGAGCGTCTGGCAGAAGATGAGGATCGCCCCGGCGGTTTCCACGCGTGGCAGGAGGGTCGCTCCGACGGCGGTGGCGGCTGTGCACAGGTAGATCGTCAGCAGGGCGGTTCGCACGCTCATTCCGCGTTTGAGCAGACGGTGGGAGAGATGCCTCCGATCGCCCACCATGGGGTTGCGTCCCTCACGGAGGCGAATGAGCATCACGCTGGCAGTGTCGTACAGCGGGACGGCCAACAGAACCAGCGGCACGAACATGCCATAGGTGTAGTAGGTTTCACCCGGACGGACGTAGGTGGTCAGGCAGCTGAGCACGCCCAGCAGGTAGCCGATCACCAGCGAGCCGCCATCGCCGAGGAACTGCTTCGCCGGCGGGTAGTTGGTCGGCAGGAAGCCCAGCAGCGCCCCCAGCAGCAGACCGGCCAGGCCCGCCACGAACAGTTGCCCCGTCGCCAAGGCCGCCCCCAGCAGCGCCATGCAGCAGATCGCCCCGACGCCGGTGGCCAATCCGTCCATGTTGTCCAGGAAGTTCAGCGAGTTGATGATGACCACCAGCCAGAGAATGCTCACGGCGATGCTGCCGGTCGGTCCGAGGGCAGTGAGAATGCGGACCTCGGCGAAGACGACCACCCCGACGGCCACCAGCAGTTGAGCGCCCAGCTTGACCCACGGGCCCAGCGCGCGGCGGTCGTCGATGATGCCCATCACATGCAGCGCCACCGCGCCGAGAAGAATCATCAGCGCCTGTGGCGCGCGGGCGGCGGCTCCGGGGGCATGCACCTTCACCAGTTCGGGCATCCAGGCGGGTACGCCCCAGGCAGCCCATTCGCTGGCCAGCGCGAGCACACCCATGGCAGGGACGAGCACGGCCACCAGTACCGCCGACCCGCCCAGCAGCGGGGTGGGGGCGGCGTGCTTCTTGTGGTGACCCGGGCGATCCAGCAGCCCGAAACGGAACGCCATCGCCTTGGACACCGGCGTCGCCAGCAGCGAGAGCACCAGCGATACTCCGATTGATCCCAGAATGATCCAACTCATTACGCGGGGGTCCCTTTCCCGGTTTCCCGTCGCAGCGCGTCGCGCACGCGGGTGAAAAACACGTCGTATCGCCCCGAGCCGTAGTCGGGAAACGTCCATGGCAGCGAGGTCCACCGCCCGTCGCGGTACTGCAGCGTCACCTCGGCGAACACGCCGTCCCGCAGGTACACCCGGTGGGCGAAGTTCTTCAGGCTCGCCAGCACGAGCTTGGCCTCGGTGAGATACCCCGGGTCCAGGTTGATCGGCCTGGACGCGGGCGCGCCGCTCCGCGTGGCGAATCGGGTTTCGATCTCCTGCGTCGCCCGTTTCCATCCGGCCAACTCGCCGGGATGCCTGAGCCCGTCGACGGCGACGAATCGCCGCTGCAGCGTCGGGCCCATCTCCTCGGCGTAGTAGTTGGTCCAGGTAAAGGCGATGTCTTCCGAGACCAATTGCACCGGCCCGAGCGCCTCGGCTGTGGCGTCGGTCGCCTCATCCAGCAGGTCGTTCGAGACGGCCAACAGCCCGCAGATGCACTTGACCGGCGGCGGTGTGGACAGCGTTGCCATGCGAGCATTCTCGCCGTGGGCGCGCCCGGTTGCAAGCATCTGGGGCGGACTGGCCGGGTCGGCCTCGGATCGGTACAATCCGGGCGTGGAACCGACGGCTGGGTCAACCCGAACGACTGGGTCGATGCGGGCTCCGGCGCTGCTGCCGGCGATCGCGTGGATGCTCGGGGTGACCCTGGGGTGGGCTCGGCCGATCTCGCCGGAGTTGTGCTGGGGCGGGGTGGTGGTCTCGCTGGGGCTGGCGGTCTTTGCGCTTCGCCGACGTTGGCTGATCCCGGCCGGTATTGCGGTGTGCCTGACGCTGGCATGCCTGGCGGCCCTCCGCAGCGACGCCCTTTATCGACAGGTGCCCGCCGATAACATTGTCACCTGGACCGGCCAGACGCCGCAACTGGCCCGGGTTCGGGGGACGGTCATCTCCCTGCCCTCCTCCTACAGCCCCACCGACCCGTCGCACCTGGGATACTCACCGCCCCCGCGGACGCGATTCCTGCTGGACGCCTCGGCCATTCTCACGCGGGACGGCTGGCGGGAGACCACCGGAACGGTCCGCGTCCGCGTGGATGAGCCCGTCGCTCGGCTTGGCGGGGGCACGCGGGTGGAGCTCATCGGTCAGATGGGGCGCTACCAGCCGCCGGAGAACCCCGGGGAGTACGACGCTGCCGCCCGGGCGCGTCTCAACGGTCAACGCGTGTGGTTCACGGTTCCCGTGGCCGAGGGCGTTGTTCGGCGGGGCCCGGCGCCGGGGGCGTGGGAGCG
>CAZYIH010000207.1:0-5023 GCA_964646915.1 uncultured Planctomycetaceae bacterium
CCGCTTGGCTTCCCGGCCTGGCAGGCGTAAAATAGCGCCCCATGGATCTCTGGACGATTATTCCGACGGCAGTGGGCCTGGCGATGGACGCGTTTGCGGTCTCGATCGGGGCCGGGCTGATCGTGCCGCGCGTCACGGGGCGACATGTGTTCCGCGTCGCGTGGCACTTCGGGCTGTTCCAGTTCCTCATGCCGGTGATCGGCTGGATGGCGGGGCGATCGCTGGCGGGCTATATCCAGGCGTATGATCACTGGATCGCGTTCGCCCTGCTGTCGTTCATCGGGGGGAAGATGCTCCACGAGGGACTCACAGCCACTGAGGAAGACCGCGCCAACCGGCGCGACCCGACCCGCGGAATGATGCTGATCACGCTGTCGATCGCCACCAGTATCGACGCCTTGGCCGTCGGACTCAGCCTGGCGCTGCTGGGCGTGGATATCTGGATGCCCAGCGTGATCATCGGCGCGGTCACCTGCATGCTGTGCGCCGTGGGCGTCATCTTCGGGGCCCGTCTGGGGTCGCGAGTGGGCAAACTGGCCGACCTCATCGGCGGCTGCGTTCTGATCGCCATCGGCCTGCGGATCCTGATCACGCACCTGCTGGCTGAGTAGTTCGCCCCCCTGCCGACCCGCGCAAAAAGAAGCAGGCTTGGCGGGGGGGACCAAGCCTGCTCGAAAATGACCGGTCAGGGGGAGAACCGGCCATTATAGTGGGCTACTGTCAAAACGGGGATGCGTGCTTCTTCGCTCCCTCGAATGCGGAATTCTATGGGAAAACGTTCGGCGTTTCTACAGGAAATCCCTGATTCTGTTTTCGGGGAGTTCCGCCCCATAAAACGAACACAAAACCATTGAAAACAAATTCTTAGCTCGCAAAGACGGTAATCATTTGATGAAATCCGCCAGAAAAAAATACACGCCTGCCGCTTTGGAACTACCGCGTCAGCGTCTCATGCGGGTTCTCTATCGCCGTTGCCACACCATATCCAGATACAGCGTTCCGGACCAGCCGTAATCGTGGATCACCTGATGATACGCTCGTTGCGGGTCGTTGGTGCCCTTTCGCGGCAGTGCGGGCGGCGGGTCCTCGCCGCGGTCGTCGTAGAACTCGTAAATCGAGCCGCATTCGAGGTATCGTCTCTCGATCTCGCGGCAGGTCGCCTGCTCCACCCGCCTGGCGACGTCCTCCAGACCGCTCCGCCGGAAGCCGAAGGCGATCAGCCAATTGACATTCACCCACATCGGCCCGCGCCACATGTCCTTGCTGTAGTGCTCACGGTCACTTACCGCGATGGAAGGCACAATCACCGGCGCCCCGAATGTCTCGGGATTCTCCAGATGCTCAGCCAGCCGACGGGCCTGCGTCTGCGACGCTGCCCCGCACACCAGCGGCAGGAAGCCTGCCGAGGCAAGCACGCCCGTTCGCTCGCCCGTCTGGGCGAAACAGTCCATGTAAATCCCCGCGTCCTCATCCCACATGGCTGCATTGATCCGGTCCACGCCGGCCAGATACCGCTCGACCCACTCAGCCGCGTCCTGGCGGAAGTCCAGGGCGTGTGCCAGGTGGCCGAGGATCTCGCATTCCAGCGCCATCAGCGCGTTGAAATCGACAGCCGCCAGTTGCCGGTCGAACTCGAACCGCGTCGAGTTGTCCATGCCCGACTCGTCGCAGCGATTGTCGGCCTTGTCGTTGGTGTTCCAGCCCAACAGCCCCTCACCCGTGTCGCGATTGGCCAGGTCCCAGCGGACATAGGCACAGAGCTTCGGGTAGACCTCCCGCAGCCACGGCTCGTTCGGGTCGGCCTGGTCCAGCAGCATCGCCGCCAGCGCGAGCACGGGGGGCTGAGTGATGCCCGAACGCCGGCCGGGGCTGGCCATGTGCGGGCAGAACCCGTCCTCTCGCTGCGTGTCGAGATAGCCGGAGATCATCTCCCGCGCCAGGGACGGGTCCACGTGACGAAAGCCGATCGCGTGAAAGGCGGTGTCCCACAGCCAGCAGTTGCGGTGAGGCCAACGGTCCGGCGTGGTCCAACGGTGCTGGAAGAGTCCCTCCGGCGAGCAGACCTGCGTCTTCATCTGCGAGAGTGCCTTGAGGGCGGTCGCGCGGGCATCGCCCTCGATATAGCTCGGCAGGATCTGGGAGGCCAGCCACGCCTGGCGCTCCGCGACGGCCGAGTCCAGGTCCACGTGCAGCAACGCCCCATCAAGCATGGGCTCAGCCGCGATGAGCGTCCGTTGGTCTTCCTGCACCACAGCCAGATCGGCCGACCTCTCACCGACGCTGCAGGGCCCTTCGATAAGCAGGTGATGCGCATCGAGCATCGCCCCGCGTGTGAGACCATTTTCCGTGGTGATCTCGAAGAAGTCGCCGCCCAGCAGGACGCTCTGCGGCGTGCGCCCGAAGGTGAACTTGCATCGGCCGGGCAAGACCGTTTCCAGCCCCACCATCTCGCTGTTGGTCCGTGCCACCAGGCCATGTTCGTAATCCGTCGGGCCATCGATGGCGGAGAAAGCGATCAATTGCCCCCCGCCCCAGACATGCAGGACCTCCCCCTTCGTCAGTTCCGTTTGTTTGCGAACCATGTATCCATCCTGTCGGACTCGTGCCCGGCGTCTGACGAGTATCGTAAGTCTGCGTCTGCTATCCGTTCGGTGTCACCACCACCGCCCAGTAGCCTTCCTCCCGCGGCGTGGTCAGCCAGAGCTTCTCCACGTCCGGCAGCGCGATTTCCTTTCCAGGTGCTCCTGGAACTCGTGAATCTGAAAAAGGTTGTCCTCGACACTGCCGCCGATCAGCACGACGGGCTCGCCCCCCAGCTGCCAGTACATCGGATTCTCGGACCACGGTTGGATACGGTCGGCCGGATCGGCCATGGAGAGGCTCCTTTCGCCGACCAGTATCACCGTCTCGGTAATTGAACGCAAGGCATCGGCCGACTCTCTAGCGCGCCATCGCCGCCCCCCGGCGGTTGTGGCGCCGTCGCTCGCCCTCATTGAGCAGCCGCTTCCGCAGCCGAATGCTCTGTGGCGTGATCTCGACGAGTTCGTCATCCTCGACGTACTCCAGCGCCTCCTCCAGGGACATCTGGCGGGCCGCCTTGAGCGTGACGGTCGCGTCCTTCGTGGACGAGCGGACGTTGGTGAGCTTCTTGTTGCGGGCGGCGTTCACCGGAATGTCACCCTCCTTGCAGTGCTCGCCGACGATCTGGCCTTCGTACACCGCATCGCCGGGTGTGACAAACATCATGCCCCTCTCGGCGAGTTGGTCCATCGCGTAGGCGGTGACCTGTCCGGGCTCGGACGCCATCATCACGCCCGCCTGGCGACCCGGGATGGCCGCACCCGCCGGGCCGTAACGGTCGAAACGATGATGCATGATCGCCTCGCCCTTGGTGGCCGTCAGCATGCGCGATCGCAGGCCGATCAGTCCGCGAGCGGGGATCGAGAACTCGATAATGCTCCGCCCGGCGACGGTGTCCATGTGGAGCATTTCCGCCCGGCGATCGCCCACCAGTTGCATCACGGGCCCGACCTGCTCAGCCGGCACGTCGATCACGAGGTGCTCGATGGGTTCCAATCGCTTGCCGTCCTCCATGCGGTCGATCACGTGAGGCTTGCCCACGCACAACTCGTAGCCTTCGCGACGCATGTTCTCCAGCAGAATGCCCAGATGCAGCAGGCCCCGGCCGGCGACTTCAAACTCGGCCTCGCCGCGATCGAAATCCACGCGCAGGGCGACGTTGGCGTTCAGCTCCCGTTCGAGCCGCTCGCGGAGATTGCGGGAGGTCACGTACTTCCCCTCGCGCCCGGCGAAGGGCCCGTCGTTCACCCGGAAGAGCATGCGCATGGTGGGCTCGTCGATCACCACCGGCGGCAGGGCCTGGGGATGCTCGGGGTCCGCGAGCGTGTCGCCGATGTCCACGTGCTTGAGGCCGACGACGGCACAGAGGTCGCCGGCGACGATCTGGTCGACCTCGCGCCGGCCGAGTCCGTCGAAGCGATACAGCTGGGCGACCTTCTGGGCAATGCGGTTGCCGTGGCGGTCGATGGTCAATACATCCTGCCCGGCGCGAAGCGTGCCCGCGAAGACTCGCCCCACGCCGATGCGCCCGACGTACTCGCTGTAGTCGATGTTCGTGATGAGCGTCTGCAACGGGGCGGCCGGGTCGAAATCCGCCGCGGGCACGTGCCCCACGATCGCCTTGAACAACTCGTGTACGTCACCGATCCCGTCGGTGGGCATCCGCTCGGGGTCGGAGACGGCCCAGCCGTCCTTGCCCGAGGCGTAGATCACCGGGAAATCTTCGGCGTGGTCCTCTTCGTCCATGTCGATCAGCAGCGAGAAGACCTGGTCGACAATCACGCTGGGGCGGGCGTCGGGACGGTCGATCTTGTTGACCACCACGATCGGTCTCAGGCCGGCCGCCAGCGCCTTACCGAGGACGTATCGCGTCTGGGGCATGACGCCCTCGGCCGCGTCCACCAGCAACAGCGCCCCGTCGGCCATCCGCAGCACACGCTCGACCTCGCCGGAGAAATCCGCGTGGCCGGGGGTGTCCACGATGTTGATGTGATAGTCCGTCCCGTTGGGGTCGGTGTAGTGAATGGCACAGTTCTTGGCGAGGATGGTGATCCCGCGTTCGCGCTCGAGGGGGTTGGAGTCCAGAATGCACTCGCCCTTGAGCTCGCCGGTGCGGAACTGCCCGCACTGGCGCAGAAGCTGGTCCACCAGCGTGGTCTTACCGTGGTCCACGTGGGCGATGATGGCAATGTTTCGTATTTCCTGGCGGTTCATGACCGTCGTTCTCTCCGGGGGTTTTCCGCCGGCAGCGCGGGGCCGAGGGTCTTCCGCCTCGGTGCGGGCCAACGGGTGTCAAAGGAAGGTCTCTCAACGCCCTGCCCGGCGACGGTGAGGCAACTCTCAACCACAGCCGCTGACAGGAAATCTTATTGTACCGCAAAAACCCCGTTCCAGAACACGGATTTGCCACGGAAACGCAGTTTTTCGCGCACAGAAACGGGCA
>CAZYIH010000208.1:0-5016 GCA_964646915.1 uncultured Planctomycetaceae bacterium
CCTGCTGCTGGAACACGATGCCGACCGCCAGCAAGGCCATGACCACCACCGCCAGGGCGATGAATTTCCATCGGCTCGGCTTCTGCGGTACCGGCTGCTGAGTCTTCGATTCAACAATTCTCATGTCGCGATTGCCGGTCATTCACGACCTTCCTTTCGATCCTCGTTCGCCTCGCCGGACTCGCTGTGGCTGATGTAAGACCCCCTGCCAGCGTCCATCGCCTTCTGAATGCAGTCCCAGAACCGGCTACAGTTCGAGCAGTCGCCTTGTTCGCAGGGCTTCCGAGTCAGTGGGCAATACCGGCCGCAGGTGGATTGTTCGGCGGGGACCATTTCATTGCTCCGAAGTCTGCTGTTCGTTCAGCGACCAGTCGTAATCGAGGTACTCGATGGAGAAGTCGCCTTTTCGCAGGTACGCCGCCTCGTCCTCCGAGAGGTACTTCGATGCGTAGTGCAGCACAGCCCGCTCGGCCTTGCTGTGATCGCCGAAGCCCTCTTCGGGCTTGTACGTCTTCACGAAGTCGTCGCCAAACCACTTGAAGATGCTGGAAAGGCGGACCTTTCCGGCGTCGCGGTCGATGCGGAACTTCTTGGGATTGTTCATGAAGATCCGCGACTGCTCGTCGAGCTGATCGTCGAGCTTCTCGCCAAGGTAGGGCTCCCGGCGAAGCTCCGGGCAACCCATGGCCGCGCAGACCAGGGCCACGTGAATGCGGGGCTCGTTGAAGCTACCGAACTTCTTCTTGAACTTTTCGTCTCTCTTGCCGCGCAGAATGGCGTGCTCAATCTGATCGAGCGTGAGTTTCTCCCTGACGACCAGCCACTGGATCTTCTTCCAGACGCCTGGAATCTGCCGGATGCTGTTCTTGGGATACGCCAGCCCGGAGATCAGCCCGGCCTTGATCGGGTAATGGTCGATGATGGCCTTGAGCGTCAGGGCGTTGTAGGCGTTGATCCAGAAGGCGACCCGGGCCTGCTCGCTCCACTCGTCATAGGCGGACCTGTCCACGCGGGCCATCGCCAGGAGGAATTCGTCCAGCTTCTTGTGATCATCCTTGAGGCCTCGGTAGTCGACCATTCCGTTGGCGTCGACGTAGGCTTTCAGCGTGGCCGCGTAGGCGTCGTAGGAGAAATCGGCGTCGGGGTTCGTCGTGGCTGCGTTGGCGTAGAACGCGGCGTCGAAGGTCTCGGCCCCGAGGAACTCGCGGTGGGCTACGTAGGCCCCCACGCCGCCTAGGGCGACCATCGCCACAATCACGGCCAGCGTAATTTTGAATCTTGACGCCTTCCTCAGAACTGCCAAGAACACGCTGGGAGGACCGTTTTGGGGATGTAACTCTATTCTTTGCGTTGACGAATCGCCCTGATGTTCCGTTCCGTCGACTTTTGAGGGGCGCATCAATCTTCGTTTCATGGTTCACCTCGTATTCTGAAGGCGATGGGCTCAGGTTTTTGTTCCAGCCGGCCAGAGCGGGCATCGCCCGCCGATACACTCGGCATTGCTCGCAGCCTGCCTGCACGGCAGCGGAGCGTCGGCTCGCAGGGGGATATCCAGCAACTCTTCCGAAAGATCAGCCGCCTTGCGCAGGGCGATCCAGCAGTCGCGTTGGCAGCAGCGCGGCGCGTCCAGCGAGGCGATCTCGGCCAGGGCTTGGGTCACCGCCTGCTGCACGTGTTGACGTTTGCCGCCGTCGTAGGGTGTGGCCTCCAGGATGATGGAGAACCCCGTGCCCACACCGGAGGCTGCCCCGCAGATGCCCAGGAACGCGCACGATCCGCCGGCAATGCTCGCCCCTCGCCGAATCGCCTGGTCGATCTGGTCCTCACACACCGACCCGCCGGCATTGCGATAGGCCGCGACGAGAATTCCCGGAACCAGCGAGTGGTGCTCGGGGCCGTGGATCGGCACGGCCCGGTGGCGGCGGATGCGGTCCAGCAGCGCGACCAGGTCGCACTCGGTGGAGCGCATCAGCAGATGACGGATGACCGCCAGGGCGTCTTCGCTGTGACAGGTGTCGCAGACGAAGTGCCCCTCGGCGCAGAGGGCGTTGGCGGCCTTGACCTCGCCGCAGTAGTGGCAGGTCTCCGGCTCGGCGGCCGGACGGTATTGCAGCGGGGCGCTGCAGACCATGCAGTCGGTTCGGTGTCGCGGGTCGTCATTCCCGGTCGCCTGCGTCGCCGGACTACTCTGCGACTCCGGCGCGCAGCTGCAGGCGGCACTGTCCGTTGTCTCGGCTTCCTGTTCGGGCGGAGAGCAGCAGGAGCTTTCCGCCTCGGTCGCCTCGGTGGGGGCCGAGCAGCAGCAACTCATCTCCTGCTCGACGTTGGTGACCTGCCCGTCGGCGTCGAACACGAAGACCGAATCCCCCAGCGGGCGATCGTCCTGCCAGGGTAATTCGACAATTTCTCCGCGGCGCAGGACTCGCCCATCCTCGGTCACCACTTCCGCGAACGGGCCGCGGTACATCACCGGCCGGGTGGTGGCCGACGGTCGAACGGCCGAGTACGTCACGGAGTAGAACGCGTGGCCGCGCACCGTGCGGTAGGGGAAACGCTTGAGAATCGTCGCCTGGTCGAACCCGACGTCGCCGAGCAGTTCGAACAGCCGGTCGATACGGAACGCCCCGCCGAGGCACTCGCCGCGCATCTTCTCGTTGTATTGGAGGGCGATGGGGATGTCGTCCTGGCTGGTCACGTCGGAGATCACCAGTCGGCCGCCGGGCTTGAGCACGCGGAGGATCTCCGCGAAGGCCTGGCGCTTGTGCGGGCAGAGGTTGATCACGCAGTTGGAGATCACCACGTCGACCGAGCCATCCGCCAGCGGGAGCTCCTCCAGCAGCGCCTCGTGGAACTCCGTGTTCGCGTAGCCCAGGTTCCGCGCGACACTGTCGGCAGCCGCTCGCGCCCGCTCCAGCATCGGCGGGAGCATGTCGATTCCGACCGCTCGGCCTTGGTGTCCGACCGCCTTGGCCGCCAGGAACACCTCCATCCCCGCGCCGCATCCGAGGTCCACGACCGTCTCGCCCTCCCGCAGGTTCGCATCGGCAACCGGGCTGCCACAGCCGTAGCTGCGCACCCGGGCCCGGGCGGGAATAAAGTCCATCTCGCCCGAACCGTACTGCACGGGGTTTACGATATCTTCCTGCAAAGCCTCGGCTGCGGCGGAGTAGAACTCCCTCACCAGCGAGTGCCCGTCCCTGCCCGGCAGGGAGAGTACGCAGTTGGAGTGCGTGAACATCACGCCGTCGCTGTCCTCGCCGCACTCATGCAGATACTCGCCCATGCGAAGTCGCAACCCCGCAGCCGGGGGCGTCTGGAACCGCCTCGCCTCGCGGGCGATCAGCCAAAGGGCGATGCGGTTGTAGAGCGGCACGTACGGATCGTGGCCGACGAACGATCCGCCATGGATGAGGCTGTGGTCCACGTCGCCGCCGCCGACCAGGAACCGCAACGGGTTCTCGCGGTAGGCCTCGCTGTCTTCCAGCGACGCGGCGCGCAGCTCATGCAGGCGCGGGCTGTCGTGCCAGACGGCCTCCAGCCCGTCGCGGACGTTGCCGCAGCGGGCCTGGGGGTGCAGCATCAGCGCCGGCGAGGGGTATACCTCACCGTCAGGCCCGACGGCCAGCGACTGCCAGCCGGCGTTGCTCAAGTCGAACCGTGTGCCCGGAAGCGAAAATACCTGCGAGCGGAGGATCTCGAGGTTGTCGATCTGCACGCCGAGCGTCTCGGCGCGATCGGCCGCTTGGAGCAGGGCTTGCCAGATCGCCTCCGGCTCGGCCATCAGCTCGCGCCCGGCCTGGCCCTCGGGGAACAGCCACATGTAGTGGACGTTCAGCAGTTCCAGCCGGGCGGCGAGTTCCACCACGTGCGTCATGTCCGGGAGGTTCTCACGGTGCACCGTCATCGCCAACGTCACGGCAAAGCCGGCGTCGCGCAGGAGCTGCAGGTCGCGTGTCATGCGCTCATACGCCCCCGCCCCACGCAGCGCATCGTGGGCGGCCTCACCGCCGTCCACGCTGAGCTGAAAATGGACGCGGTTCGTCGGCCAGTCGCGGGCTTGGCCAACCACCGTCCCGGCCGTCAGGGCGTTAGTCAGCACCACGACGTGGGCGTCTCCGACGGCGAGGATGCGCTGGCAAAGTTCGTAGAAATTCGGGTGCAGCGTCGGCTCGCCGCCGGTGAAGTAGAACAGCCGGCAGCCCAGCGAGAGCGCCTCGTTGATGACCGAACGCGCGAGCCCGGCGTCGATCTCGTCGCCGGTCTCCGGCGAGCACGCGAACATGCAGTGCCCGCAGGAGGCATTGCAGCGGTTGGTCACATGCAGCCAGCACTCGCCGAGTCGATCGAGCGAAAGCGCTTCGGCCCGGCCCGCGTACGGCCGCGGCGGCATGTCGTCGAACCGCGACAAAAATTGCGCCACCTGCCGTCGGGCGACGTTGGGAGGCACGTCGAATCGCCGGGCCAAGGCGTCGGCAATGGAATCGTGGTTCTGGCCTGCGATCGCACGGGAAAGGATGAAGTCCCCTCGCTCGTTCGGCACGCACCAACCAGGCTGGTCGGGCCAGACGTACACGCCCGTGCCATCGCAGTCCAGACGAACCGTCGCGTTCGCCGTCGCATCCAGGCCCTCGAAGCTGCACGTTTCCATGTACGTCATGTTGCCTCGCTCCATTCTTTCCATCGAACGTTCTGCCCGATCTGGACGTTGCTGAAATCTACGTGTTTTTGGTCATTTGGTCTGGCCTGCTTGCGAACTCGTTGCTATTGCCTTCGCCCTCTCCAGAAGCACCTCGGGGGCCAGACGTTTCTTGTAGTCCGGATTCCAATGGGCAAAGCGGATCACGCCCGCCTGGTCCACGATGTACACTGCCGGCACCGGAAGCATGTGGTGGTCCCGCCCGGAAGCCTGCTCCAGGTCGATGCCGAACCCCCGGTACTTTTCGACGGTGGGATCGTCGACGTGGAACACCAGCCCGAACGCCCGGGCCAAGGCGACATCGCTGTCGGACAGCAACT
>CAZYIH010000209.1:0-4994 GCA_964646915.1 uncultured Planctomycetaceae bacterium
CTGCCGGCCCGGTCAGCCCGCGGCTGTGGGGGGATCAGTAGTTCTTCACGTCCAGGTGCCGGAGGAATTCCTCGTTGTCCTTGAACCGCTCGAGGGCCTTGAGCAACTGGGGCATTTCCTCGTCCACGCTGAGCGACGAGAGGAACCGTCGCAGCATGTGGATCTTGGGGACCATCCAGTCGTCAATGAGCAGCTCTTCCTTCCGCGTGCCGCTCTTGGGGATGGAGATCGCCGGGTAAATGCGCCGCTCGGCGAGCTTGCGGTCCAGTTGGAGCTCCATGTTGCCGGTGCCCTTGAACTCCTCGAAGATCAAATCGTCCATGCGGCTGCCGGTTTCGATCAGGGCGGTGGCCAGGATCGAAAGGCTTCCGCCGTTCTCGACTTTGCGGGCGGCACCGAACTGACGCTTGGGCTTCTCGAGGGCGCGGATGTCCACGCCGCCGCTCATCGTACGACCCGAGCCTTCGACGTGACGGTTGTACGCGCGACCCAGACGGGTGAGGCTGTCCAGCAGCACCACCACGTCCTGGCCGAACTCGGCCATCCGCTTGGCACGCTCGATGGTGAACTCCGAGATGCGCACGTGGTTGGTCACGGGCATGTCGTTGTTCGAGGCGATCACCTCGGCATCCGGGCACTGGCGGCGGAAGTCGGTAACTTCCTCGGGACGCTCATCGACCAGCAGGATCATCAGGTGCGCATCCGGGGCGTTCTTGGCCACGGCGTTGGCGATCTGCTGGAGGAGAATCGTCTTGCCCGAGCGGGGCGGCGCGACGATGAGGCCGCGCTGGCCGTACCCGACCGGAGCGATCAGGTCCAGCACGCGCATCTCCATGGGGCCGCCGGGGGTCTCGAGCTTGATCTGGGGCTGGGGGTCGATCACCGTCATCTCGCTGAACGGGATGATGTCGGTGTATTCCTCGGCGGGCTTGCCGTTGACCCTGCTGACCTCGTCGAGCTTCGGGCCGCCCTTCTTCTTGGTGGGCGGAACGATGCGACCTTCCAGGAACAGACCGGTGCGGTAGCCTCCCTGACGGATGAAATCCTTGCCAACGAACACATCGCCCGGGGTGGCGCGATAGTTGTTCTCTTTCTGGCGGAGGAAACCGTACCCCTTCTCTGTCACTTCCAGCACGCCGGCGGCGTCGCCAGAGTCTTTCTTCCTGGCGTCATCCGCCGATGCAGATTGCTTCTGATTCATGTCTGAAACCTTCCTTGCAACACAACCGTACGAGTCTTCCGTTGCACGAGTTCCGCTCCGATGGAAGCGGGCGTTAAGAGTGTGTGAACAGAACCCCCGGATCTGATTAAATCCATTCAGGGGTCTTGAATCAACCGTTTTCTTGTCTAATCGTTACCGGCAATGCGACAGGCTTCTTCGAGGTCCAGGCGCCCTTCGTAGTACGCCTTTCCCACGATGACCCCGCCACAGCAGTTCTCCTTGCACAGGTAAATATCCTCGATCGAGGCGACCCCACCCGAGGCGATCACCGGAACGTCGGTGGCCTCGACCAGGCGTCGAACGCCGTCGATATTCACACCCGTGAGCATCCCGTCCCGCGAGATGTCCGTGTACACGATGGCGCCCAGGGGCCAACCCTTCACCCGACGGGCCAGTTCCAGGGGCGTCACTTCCACCTGCTCGGTCCAGCCCTGCAGGGCGAGTTTGCCGTTGCGGGCATCCAGCGCCAATGCAATTCGACCGGCCAAATCGCCCCGCCGAACCATCCGTTCAAACCAGGGCCAATCCTTTAACGCCGCCGAGCCGATCACCGCCCGGCTGACACCGGCGGTCAGCACGTCGTCGATGGTCTTCTCGTCGCGGATCCCGCCGCCCATCTGAATATCTACGTCGGCGGCGCCGATGATCGAACGGACCGTCTCGGTGTTGCTCGGCACGCCGCTGCGTGCGGCATCGAGGTCCACCACGTGAATCCATTTCGCGCCGGCAGCGACGAATTCCTTCGCCACGTCCGCCGGTCGGTCGGAATAGGTCGTCTGCTGGTCATAGTCGCCCCGTTGGAGGCGAACAGCATGTCCATCCCGTAGATCAATTGCGGGCAGAATCTGCATGCGTTACCTGGTCCCTGAAGCGGCCGACGGGTCTGGCCCGAATCGGCTGGGAGGATCGATGAAGCAATCGATCGAGAACCCTCTTATATCAGATGCCGACGAAATTCTCCAGAATTCGCAGCCCGACAATCTGACTTTTTTCCGGGTGAAATTGCGTGGCGAATACGTTGTCTTTGCGGATCGCCGAGACGAACCGCGTTCCATACTCCGTCGTCGTCGCAATCACCGACGCATCGGTCGGCTCGACGTGGTAGCTGTGGGCGAAGTAGACATACGCACCATCGTCGATATTCTTCAACTGCGGGCAGGGGGTCTCGATGTCCAACTGGTTCCAGCCCATGTGCGGAACGGCCAACCCGCTGACGGCCGGGTCTGCCGGGTCGAAGTTGAACCGTGTGACGCGCCCGCCGATCACGCCCAGCCCCTCATACTCGCCATCCTCTTCGGATGTCTCGAACAACAGTTGAAGCCCGAGGCAGAAACCCAGATACGGCGTGCCTTCCGCGATCGCCCGGGTAATCGGCTCGACGAGATGAAGCTTCCGCAACGAATCCATCGCGTCGCCAAAAGCGGCGACCCCGGGAAGGACGATCTTGTCGGCCCGGGCCAACTCCTCGCCGGTGCGAACGAGCGTGGTCCGGGCACCGGCCCGTTCCAGACCCCGCTGCACGCTGCGAAGGTTCCCGATTTCGTAGTCGATAATCGCAATCATGGCTGGTCTCTGCCGACCGCTTCGGGCCGGGGAGGGTGTAGGCCGATCAACAAGACACTGCCCCTCCCGCGTGGGGAAGGGCAGGTTCGAAGGGTCGACCAATTCGCTGCCGTCGGCGTTACTTCCGGATGACGATAATCTCCACCCGTCGGTTCTGCGCCTTGCCGGTCTTTGTTTTGTTGGCGGCTACGAAGTTCGTCGCACCCATGGCGACGGTTTCGAGGCGGTCTTTGTCCACGCCCTGCTGAATCAGGTACCGCGTGACGGCCATCGCCCGGTTGGCGGACAGGTCGAGGTTGTCCTGCCAGAGCTTCTTGGTCTTCACGATGGGGTCCGAGTCCGTGTAGCCGTAGACGCGAACGGGCAGTCCCTGGTACTCGCTCTTGACTTGTCGCGCGATCGTGGCGAGTTTGCCTTTGCCCTTGTCGGTCAGCGTCGCCCGGCCGCTGGAGAACAGCACGTCCGAGCCGACCGTGACCTTGTCGCCCACCAGGCCTCGCTCCCAGCCGGTTGCGGTCTGGCCATTATCCACCACGACCGTATCGGGCTGACCGGCGAGCCTGCTGCGCAGATTCTCGATCGTCTCCTCTTTGCGCCCCAGATCGCCGCGAGCGTCCTGCAGTTCCATCTGCAGTTGCTGCTGGCCCATCTGGGCACGCGAGTACTTGCTGCGGAGGTCCTTGTTCTGCCCCTCCAGTTTGTCGTTGGCGTGTCTCAGGGCGTTGATCTCCTGCTTCTGCTCGGTGCAGCAGCCCTGCGCGACGATCGTCAGCGCCACCAGCAGCGTACCCGGCAATACACGTGTCAATACAGTCCTCATCAGGATGTCTCCTTTCATCCAGGTCACCCAGTCGAATCAATTGGTCCGGCTGCGATTATAGTGCTCCCCGACGGGGAGGAAAGTGTTCGGCGAGGTTTTTCCTCGGAATTGGTTCCCGGCCGAACGGGGTTACCCGTTCGAGTGCCCCGACGTCTCAGCCTTGGGTTGGTCCATTTTCTCGTCGGCGTGTTTCTTCTTGCCTTCGCGGTCGTTCATCTTGCGGGCCTGTTTCTCGACACGCTGCTTCTCGCGCCGACCCTTCCATAACGACCAGATGCCGACAACCATGTACTTGGCCATCAGTAGCACGAACGCCCCAGCCAGGCCTGAAAGCACCATCACCACGCCAAGCGAGACGTCCTGAAAGGCGAAATTGAACAGCCGAACTTCCACGACCGGCCCGGAATTGAACAGGACGATCATGGCCGCCGCCGCCAGCACCAGCGCCCCGATGATGGTCAGAGCGTACCCTTTTGCGAGATTGTTGTTCATGGTCATACCTCATTATAGTAGCCCGAGTCACAGCATCGCGGTATACGCCGCCAGCCACCGTGAAATCGGGTTCAGGAATATCATCACCACCACCGACGCCGCCGCCAGCCAAGGCCCGTACGGCAACTCCCGCTGATTGCGCCCCGCCAGCAGGTACAGCGCCCAGAGCAGCCCGAAGAACGGCGCCACGAAAAAAGCGATCGTGGGCACGACCCATCCGGTGACGGCCCCGACGGCCGCCAGAATATGGACGTCGCCCAGGCCCATCGCTTCCTTGCCGAATCCCAGCGTCCCGAGGATGCGAATGCCCCAGATCCACGCCCCGCCGATGAGGAAACCCGCCAGGGAGGCGGCAAATCCGCGGGCGTGAGGGGCGATCCACGACGGCCCGTAATACCAATCGCTCCAGGCGTCCCGGACGTCCGGGGCCCAGTGCAGCACCGCCCACACGCCGCCCGCCAGCAGTAACGCCGGGGCGAGGAACAGCAATTCACGCAGCATCTCAAAACGCGGATTCACGCCGCATGCGCTCGTGTACGCGAAGGAGGTCGGCTCCTGGGCGGGTTCGCCCGGGCGGTCGGAACCCTTGCGCTTGCGGCGGTTCTTGCGGTGCCGGCGGTCTTCGTCGTCGCTTCCCGGCGGGGTGATCGGCTCGTCCTCCCGCATGCGGGCGGGGTTCTCGGCGTCCAGGAAGCTGGGTTGGATCCAGCCACGCCACTGCAGCAGATTGGCGATGACCACGCCCACCCCACCCGAGACGGCCATCAGCGCCACCACCGGGCCCACCGGGGCAAGCAGGGGTGTCGACCCTTCGGTAACCGGGTGCGCCGTCGCCACGCCCAGACCCACCAGGGCAGCAACCCAGCACGCCTCGGGAAGCACCTCCCAGATCTCGAT